>CAZLWN010000064.1:0-20374 GCA_964563195.1 uncultured Undibacter sp.
ACGGTGAATCATGTTCGTCCAAATTATTCAATCAATTATCTAGGTACAGACCCTAATGTGGGCGCGGTTGATTTGTCCGTTAAGTGCCAATAGCGGACATCACGTTCGATAGCGTTACGGCGTCGGCATTCGCAGTCGATGTTTTCGTTGAAACCGGACTAAACAAAGCCGCCAGGCAGGTTGGAGTGCCTGACGGCTTAGCGCTTGGGGCTTGGGCAGTAGGGGGCTACAGCCCGGTGTAAGAATATTTTTTGATTGATGAAGTTTGCAACGAGACTCATGCGTTAAGATAAAGCATCAGCCTTAAAGTTCTGCTCTGCGTTTGAATTTCACACTGTAGCCTTCACGCGCCTTAACGTTACCTGGTTAGATTACTAACCAGATCAAATCGCCGCGCAAGAAGCGAGCCGGTAAAACTCCCAAGCCCTTGGGTGTTACTGCCACAAAACACCCGAGTGGTCGGCGGAGCCACTGATCCGCTTGATCTTGTGGCTCCGTCTCGTTTATTTTCATGACATACAAATTTAGAGGCCACTAATTTCTCTAACGAGATTAGTGGCCTTGTTTTTCCAACAAAGAAAGACCGCCTCGCGGCGGTCTCCCCAAATCCGATCAGGTGTTTGATTAGGCGGTCGCGACCGCAACGGCGTTCGCGAAGTTATTCGGCTCCGCAATGTCGCTTTTGGGTCAAAAGCGGACAAACCGTTCCCAGCCAAAATCGACCGTTGTCCGCTTTGGGCTGAAAGCGACTAAAATGGTGCACCGGTGCCAAAGGTTTTATTAATCTTCAAGACGCACGATATGGGCGGTACTGATCAACAGTACTTCCTCTAAACTTACAGAGCCGGGCAGGCCTGTTCCCGCCCGGCTTTTTTTATGGCTGCCGAACCATCGGGGCCTAGCACCGCCCTTTGTCCGCTTTAGTCCAAAAGCGGACAAACGCGGCGTGATCGCGATGTCCGTTAAGTGCCAAAAGGCGACATCTTTCGCATCGGAGCGGCAAGCGCTTGGCCTGCTGCTCCGATGCGACCATTAGCGCACCAGCTCGATCTCGCTCGGCCGCCAGGTCTTGTCAAAGAATGCCTGCAATGGGCTGTAGAGGCGCAGGACCGTAAACCATCCCTTGCCCGGCAGGTTTGGATCCAGTTGCCGCGTTTGACTCCCGCAGGCTGGGTCGGGCTGGAATTGACGGTCGTCGAGCCGTCGGTGTTCGGTTCGGCGGCCGGCGATGGATAGCTTTGGCTACCCGCTCGCGGATAGCGCTGCGGGGTGTCGAGCATCGAGCGCGTCTGATTGTCGTACACGGTGAACGACCAGAAATTGGCTTCCGGGATGTCTTTCTGTGGTCTGCATTGAGGAAACTGGACCAATTTGAATGAGAGTTTTCCGGTTAGGCTTTGATTGAAAGGAGCCTGCAGCCGCTTCAGTCTTTCGTCCATGTAAGCCTCGGCCGCGTCCCGAAAGGTGGGGCCGGTTTGGCTCACCGCCGCGATTTTAACACCGCTACGCTCGGCCTTTGCGTGCTCGATGGGGTCGATGCCCCGCGCGCGTAAAGCGCGTTGCACGGCGGGGCCGACGTCGTCGGACGCCAAGTCGATGCCCCGCGCGCGTAAAGCGCGGCACTCAGCGGCCTTTCTACGGGTATGGACAAGGCCGACTTCTGAGAGCGAGCCGCGTCCCATGTCCCGGGTCCGCCCGTTCATCGTAAATCTGAAAATCCAGGACCACGCTGACCCGCGCACTTGTAGGCACAAACTCCGGCCATCAGGATTCAGGCCTGGCGCATTGATCGATCGGATTTTGGCTTCGGTAAGTTGCTCGATAAGACGTGGCATGGAACCTCCAATGCCCGTGGTGTTACCTACGGTCCATGGCGTCTACCAACGCCCGCAGCGTGCGCTGTCTTGATTTTTGGCCTGATATGGACGCCTTGGATGGAAGTCCTAGCGTCATAATTGCCGCAGGCTGGCTCTTGCGCGCATGGGGCGCCTTAAGGCACTCAGGACAAGGGCGCATAACCCGCGCCGCGGCGACAATAAGGTTTACCACCGTCATGGCAGGTCAGCATCGGGCAAAGCAGCCGCCGCCGCAGGACGGCAGCGAGGGGCAGGGGCGGGCCGCTTTTGACCGAAGCCAGAGCGCGCCCAGCCGCGGTTCGATCGCCAAGGTGCTGCTGGTCGCCCTGCTGCTGGTGGGGGCGGCCGCCGGGCTCGTCTATGTCGGGCGCGAGCATTCGGCGACCTACATCCTGCTGCTGCTGGCGGGGCTCGGCACCATTGGCGTGTTCGCGCTGTTCGCGCTCGCCGCCGGCATCCTGCGTCTGGCCAGCAAGGACGCGGGCAATCCGGTGCTCAAGGCGGTGGTCGATAATGCCTTCTACGGCATCGTGGTCACCGACCAATCCGGCCGGGTGTTCTACGCCAATACCGCTTATCTCGACCTGATCGGCGCGAGCGAACCAAACGACGTGCGGCCGATCGAGCGGGTGTTCATCGGCGATCCCGACGCCTCCGAATCAATCTACCGCCTGCTCAAAGCCGCGCGCGAGGGCCGCCGCCTGCAGGAGGAGGTGCGTGTTTCCGGCGGCGCGACCGGGCGCTGGCTGCGGCTGCGCGTGCGCCCGCTCGGCGCCAGCAAAAGCGAGGCGCGGCTGACGGTGTGGTCGATCGCCGACATCACGCGCGAGCGCGAACGCCAGGAGAACGTGTTCCAGGAGCTGCAGCACGCCATCGACTATCTCGACCACGCGCCGGCCGGCTTCTTCTCGGTCGATGCGGCCGGCGACATCATCTATCTCAACGCCACGCTGGCGAACTGGCTCGACCACGACCTCGCCCAGGTCGGCGCCGGCTCGCTCAAGCTCACCGACATCGTCGCCGGCGAGGGCGCCGCGCTTCTGACCACGCTCAATGCCGCGCCGGGGGACGTGAAAACCGAGGTGCTCGACCTCGATCTCAAGACGCGCGGCGGCAAGCCGGTGCCGGTGCGGCTGTTCCACAAACTGGCCTTCGGCGCCGACGGCACGCCCGGCACCTCGCGCACGCTGGTGCTCAACCGGGCGCGCGACGACGGCACCGATCCGCAGCGCGCGGCGGAGGTGCGCTTCATGCGCTTCTTCCAGAACACGCCGATGGCGATCGCGACCGTCGACAAGACCGGCCGCATCGCGCGCAGCAACGCGCGCTTCGCATCCGCCTTTGAGAACCTGCTCAAGGGCGACGAGCGCTCGATCTTTGCGGTGGTGGCCGAGCGCGACCCTGCGGCGCTGGAAGCCGCCATAGCCAAGGCGGCCGCCGGCCAAGGCGACATCGCGCCGGTCGAGGCCGCGCTCATCGGCCCGGGCGAGCGCTGGGCGAATTTCTTCGTGTCGGCGGTCGAGGAAGAGGAACGCGACGGGGAAGCCGCGATCGTCTACGCGCTGGAAACCACGGCGCAGCGCACGCTGGAAACGCGCATCTATCAGCAGCAGAAAATGGAATCGGTCGGCCAGCTCGCCGGCGGCATCGCGCACGACTTCAACAACGTGCTCTCCGCCATCATGATGGCGACCGATTTCCTGCTCAATGCCCACAAGCCGACCGATCCTTCGTTCAAGGACATCATGCAGATCAAGCAGAACGCCAACCGCGCCGCCGCATTGGTGCGGCAACTGTTGGCGTTCTCGCGCAAACAAACCTTACGGCCGCAAGTGCTCGATTTGCGCGAGACGTTGAACGACCTCGGCATGCTGCTCAAGCGGCTGATCGGCGAGAAGGTGGCGTTGCAAGTGATAGACGGCCGCGACCTGTGGCCGGTAAAAGTTGACCTTTCGCAATTCGAGCAGGTGATCGTCAATCTCGCAGTCAACGCGCGCGACGCTATGCCGAACGGCGGTAAACTGGCCGTGCATACTGCCAATGTGCCGGCCGACGAAATGGCCAAGTTCGGCTACAAGGGCATGCTGACCGCCGATTACGTGCTGGTCGAAGTGACCGACACCGGCACGGGCATTCCGCCCGGCATTATCGATAAGATCTTCGAGCCGTTCTTCTCGACCAAGGAAGTCGGCAAGGGCACCGGCCTGGGTCTGTCAACCGCCTACGGCATCGTCAAGCAGACCGGTGGTTTTATCTATGCCGACTCGGCGCCGGGCAACACCACTTTCCGCATCTTTCTGCCGCGCCACGTGCCCGGCGCGGAGGAGGCGCTGACGCAGATTCCCCTTACTGAAGCGCCGGAGATTGCTGGCGCCATGTCGGCCGCCGATAACATGGCGCGCGCGGCGTCCGACGATCTCACCGGGCAGGGGACCATCCTGCTGGTCGAGGACGAGGAGGGGCTGCGTGCGCTCAACGCGCGCGGGCTTATCTCGCGCGGCTACACCGTGTTGGAAGCCGGCAACGGCATGGAAGCGCTCGATATATTCGAAAGGAACGGCGACGTCGACCTGGTGGTCTCTGACGTTGTGATGCCGGAAATGGACGGGCCGACTCTGCTCAAGGAACTGCGCCAGCGCGACCCGAAGGTAAAAATCATCTTCGTGTCCGGCTATGCCGAGGAAGCCTTCGCCAAAAACCTGCCGAGCAATGAACATGGCAGAGCGCAATACGCGTTCCTGG
This sequence comes from uncultured Undibacter sp., assembly GCA_964563195.1. Classification (GTDB taxonomy): domain Bacteria; phylum Pseudomonadota; class Alphaproteobacteria; order Rhizobiales; family Xanthobacteraceae; genus Pseudolabrys. Next base: position 4,599 of record CAZLWN010000064.1, read on the forward strand.
CCAAACCGTTCACGCTCAAGCAGCTCGTCGCCGAAGTGAAGAAGACGATGGCGGCTTGAGAACGTGGCCGGTACCTCAGGCGCTCTAGGCCGCTCGCCCTCGCTCGGCGCAGGATCGACGTTAACTTTCGCTGCCGGCGTTGGCGCGGCACGGCGCCGCGGCGACCGTCGCCGTGATTTGCGCTTGTCCTTGCGCATCGACCCCTCGCTGCCTTTGCGTTAGGCAGAACCGCGCGGCGTCCAGGATTAGTTAACGTCCGCCACCGTCTTCGCCCAACCATAGTGGCCGCCGTTGCCAATTTCCAAAGGGTTAAAGGCTGCTGCTTGGCCCGATGACTGCGCGCTTGACCGTTGACCTTGTGCTGAAATCAGTCTATTTGGCCGCCCGCAACCTGGTTTTCGGCTTCAACTTGCTGCCACGCTCCCGGCTTTGGGCCAGCTGCTCAAGTGATCTCCCAAAACTTGGATTGTTGCCGCCTGTACGATGAGCGCGCGGGCGTACAACGAAAAGCGTGAAAGGAAATCTGATGACGACTGGAACTGTGAAGTTCTTCAATACCCAGAAAGGCTACGGCTTCATCCAGCCCGATGACGGCTCCAAGGACGTGTTCGTCCACATCACCGCGGTGGAGCGCGCCGGCATGCGCTCGCTGGTCGAGGGCCAGAAGCTGAATTACGAGATCGTCACCGAGCGCGGCAAGCAGGCCGCCGGCAACCTGCAGCAGGTTTAATGCCCACGCATGGCCCCGAAAAGTTAATACCGGTTTTCGGATAAGGTCATGCGCAAGCAATAAGCAATAAGGACTTCACAGTATGAAAGCCCGGCGGCGACGCCGGGCTTTTTTGTTTCATGGGCCATCCGAGATCGGTAGTGTTCGGCATCGCTCAGTCAGGGAGGACAAAACATGGAAATCATCGCTTGCGGATCGCGGCCGTCGCGCCGGATGCCGTCGCCGAGCTTTACCGGCACGGTCTGGCAGGACCCCATCATTCAGGCCCCCGACCCGGCGCTGCTGCGCTCGGCCTGGGTGCGCTTCGAACCGGGCGCGCGCACGGCCTGGCACACCCATCCGCTCGGCCAGACCCTGCACATTACCTCCGGCATTGGCCGGGTACAGACCTGGGAGGGCCCGATCCGCGAGGTGCGCGCCGGCGACACGGTCTGGATCCCGCCGGGCGAGAAGCACTGGCACGGCGCCACGCCGGAAGTGGCCATGGAGCACATCGCCATGCAGGAGCATCAGGGCGGCGAGCACGTCAAATGGCTGGAGCCGGTGACCGACGCGCAATATGGCGCGAAACCCGCAAGCTGATCGCTATTAAAGCCCTTCCGATCAACGGCTCGTGAACGCCGGAATAGTGCCACGATTGCGGGGTTCTGAATTGCCGACGGCGGGGCGACGGGCCTTCGCCGATGTCGGAGGATTAAAATATGACTGCTGTTCGATGGGGCGCGCCGCTGGTGGCGTGTCTGACGCTGTTCTGCGCGGTGCCGGTGGCGGCGCAGCAGGCCAACATGAGCTTCTTCGTGACAAGCCACGGGCCGGGCAAGGGCGCCGACTTGGGTGGGCTTGCCGGCGCGGACAAGCATTGCCAGGAGCTGGCGGCCTCGGTCGGGGCGGGGGGCAAGACCTGGCGCGCCTATCTGTCGACGCAAGGGTCGGGTGCCATCAACGCAAAGGACCGCATCGGCAAGGGTCCCTGGCAGAACGCCAGAGGCGTGATGATCGCCAAGGATGTCGCCGAGCTGCACGGTGAGAACCATATCGACAAGCAGACGGCCCTGTCGGAGAAAGGCGAGGTCATCAACGCCAGCGGCGACAAGCCCAACCGCCACGACATCCTGACCGGCTCGCAGGCTGACGGCACCGCCTTCACCGACGACAAGGACCACACCTGCAAGAACTGGACGAGCAGCACGCAAGGCTCAGCCCAGGTCGGCCATCACAACCGCATGGGCACGCGCGACGACGCGCCGTCCAAGTCGTGGAACTCATCGCATCCCTCGCGCGAGCCGCGCGACGGCTCGGCCCCCGGTCAAGGCTGCAGCCAGAAGGCGCTGCAAGGCACCGGCGGCGACGGGCTGTTCTACTGCTTCGCGGCCAATTAGTTCCTTCTATCGCAGTCCCGGATTGCCCGGCCGGCGCCCCCGGCCGGGCAATTCGCCGACGGGCTTCGGGAAAGAAGAGGCTGTGCTAGGATGCGACTGGCAATGCAGTCCGATGGGGGCGTGAGAGTCCTCGGGGGCCATGAACCATGGACATCCGTTTTTGCACCGCGCCCGACGGCGTGAAGCTCGCCTATGCGGTCAGCGGCGAGGGTCCGCCGCTGGTGATGTCGGCGACCTGGCTGTCCCATCTCGATCACCAATGGCGCAGCCTGGCGTGGAAGCCGTGGCTTGAGGCGTTTTCCCGCGGCCATAAATTATTGCGCTACGATTCCCGCGGTTGCGGACTGTCGGATCGCGACGCCAGCGACCTTTCATTCGAAAACTGGGTGCGCGATTTCGAAATCGTCGTCGACGCCGCGTCCTTCAATCGTTTCGACCTGTTGGCCACGTGTTGGGGCGGGCCGGTCGCAATCGAATACGCGGCGCGTCACCCGGAGCGGGTGAACCGTCTCATCCTCTACGGCACCTATGGGCGCGGGCGGCTGCGCCGGAACGACCGGCCGAAAGAGGTCGACAAGGGTCGTGTGTTGCTCGATCTCACGCGCCTCGGCTGGGGCCAAGAGAACCACGCTTTTCTCCAGGTCTGGGCGTCGCAATTCCAACCGGGCGGAACGCTGGAACATTTGCGCTCCTGGTGCGATCAGCAACGCGCGGCGACCTCCGCGGAAACTGCTGTTCGTTTGCTTGAGATCGGTTGGAATACAGACGTGCTGGAGGCCGCCCGCAAAATCAAATGTCCGGTTTTGATGGTGCACGCCGAGCGCGATGCGCTGGTGCCGATCGATGAAGGCCGCCTGCTGGCGAGCCTTATTCCCGACTGTCGATTCGTGACGATCGACAGCGAAAACCACATGCCGCTCGCCGATGAACGGGCATGGCCGCACTTGCTCGACGAAATGCGGCGGTTTCTCGCCGAACCGAACAACGCCGCCACCGCCCGCAACGGATTGCCGCTTGCTGAGCTAACCCCGCGCGAACGCGCCGTGTTGGAGGGCATCGCCGAAGGTCTCGACAATACGGAGATTGCGAATACCCTCGGGCTTTCGGAAAAAACCGTGCGCAATCACATCACGCGGGTGTTCGACAAGATATCGGTTGAGCACCGTTACCAGGCCATTGTGCGGGCGCGCGACGCCGGGCGCGGTAAGAACAGCAGGCTGACGCCGTGAACCAGGACATCCGCTTTTGCACGGCGAGCGACGGCGTGAAGCTTGCCTATGCGGTCAGCGGCGAGGGGCCGCCGCTCGTGATGTCGGCGACCTGGTTGTCGCATCTCGATCACCAATGGCGCAGTGCATCGTGGCGGCCCTGGCTTGAGGCCTTCTCGCGTGAGCACAAACTTTTGCGCTACGACGCCCGCGGCTGCGGCCTTTCGGATTGGGACGCCGATGACCTCTCATTCGAATCCTGGGTGCGGGATTTCGAATGCGTCGTCGAGGCGTCCTCTTTCCAGCGCTTTGATCTGCTGGCCAAGTGCTGGGGCGGCCCGATCGCCATCGAATATGCCGCGCGCCATCCCGAACGGGCCAATCGTCTGATCCTCTACGGCACCAACGCGCTCGGACGCCTGCGCTGGAAGGACCGGCCGAACGAAATCGAAAAGGCCCGGCTGCTGCTCGATCTCACGCGCCTTGGCTGGGGGCAGGAGAACCACGCCTTTCTGCAGGTCTGGGCGTCGTATTTCCAGTCCGGCGGCACGCTTACACACTTGCGATCGTGGTCCGACCAGCAGTGCACGGCGACCTCCGCCGAGACCGCCATTCGCCTGATGCGCAATGGTTGGAACGTGGACGTGCGAGAGGCGGCGCGCAAGATCAAATGTCCCGTGTTGATCCTGCATCCCGAGCGCGACGCCGTGGTGCCGATTGAGCAAGGCCGGTTGCTGGCGAGCCTGATCCCTGACGCCCGCTTCGTGCAACTCGATAGCGAAAACCACATGCCGCTCGGCGACGAGCCGGCCTGGCCGCGATTGGTCGACGAGGTGCGGAGGTTTCTTGCCGAACCGAGCGTTGCCCCTGCTGCCGGCCGCAACGGATTGCCGCTCGACGTGCTGACGCCGCGCGAACGCGCCGTGCTGGAGGGTATCGCCGAAGGTCTCGACAATGCTGAAATTGCGACCTCGCTCGGGCTCTCGGAAAAAACCGTGCGCAACCACATCACCCGCGTGTTCGACAAAATTGGCGTCGAGCACCGCTATCAGGCCATCGTGCGGGCCCGCGATGCGGGTCTCGGGCAGAACGGAAAACTGACGCCTGTGCGCTGAGCAGGGACATTTGTCCCGGACCGCCCGACACTAAACTTCGTGCAGCCGGGGCCTGCGCCTCAAGACACGCCATTGCGAACCGCCTCAACTGCCGGCACAGGGCGCGCATCCTGCGCGCCCCAGCTTGAGGACAACGCCACGCCCAAATTCGTGATCGAACGGGAAATCGTCGGAGCGGGAAAACTGCCGAAGCAGGAGCTGCAGGCCATCTCGCAGAAATCCTGCGGCGTCTTGCACAGCATGGGTCCGAAGATTCAATGGGTGCAGAGTTTCGTCACCGACAACAAGATCTACTGCGTCTATATCGCGCCCGACGAGGAGACCGTGAAAAAGCATGCCCAGCAGGGCGGCTTTCCGGCTAATAGCGTCGCGCGCGTGCGCTCGGTAATCGATCCGACCACGGCCGAAGCGGCCTGAGTTTTTCGACCCCTCTTGCGGTTGGCCCCGCGCGCGAGGCAGGCTTGCGCGCGGGAACAAGAGGGTATGCCATGCGCTATCAACTGTTTTACTGGCCGGAAATCCAGGGCCGCGGCGAATTCGTGCGGCTGGCGCTGGAGGACGCCGGCGCTTCTAATGACGACGTCGCGCGCAAGCCGGGCGGCGAGGGCCGCATGATGGCGATGATGAACGGGCGCGACAAGCATCCGCCGTTCGCGCCGCCGTTCCTCAAGGCTGGAAAATTGGTGATCGCGCAAGCGGCCGAGATTCTGTTTTATCTCGGGCCGCGGCTGAAGCTTTCGCCGCGTGACGAAGTGAGCCGGCTGTGGCTGCACCAGTTGCAGTTGACGGTGTCCGATTTCGTCAAAGAGATCCACGACACCCATCATCCGCTCGGCGGCGAGCTCTACTATGAAGACGCCAAGCCGGAGGCCAAGCGCTTCACGGATAATTTTCTTCATGTGCGGGCACCGAAATACCTCGGCTATTTCGAAAAAGTGCTGAAGAAAAGCGGCGGTCCTTACGCGCTCGGGCGCAAGGTCTCTTACATGGACCTGTCGCTGTTCCAGCTGGTCGAGGGCCTGCGCTATGCCTTCCCCAAGGCGATGAGACGCATCGAGCGCGACGTGCCGCGCGTGGTCGCGGTGCGTGACAGGATCGCGACGCGCGAAGGCGTCAAGGCCTATTTGCAATCGCCGCGCCGCATCCCGTTCAACGAGATGGGAGTTTTCCGCCACTATGCGGAGTTGGATGAGTAAATGTCACCCTTGCGCCGCGAGCGTTTTGCCACCGGCGGTCACCGGCTTCGATGAAATCAGCACGACGGCGATCACGCACGGCTGTGTGCCCTTGTTGACCCAGTTGCGGATGGTGCCGCGCTGCACCAGCACGTCGCCGGCCTTCAGGTGCACGCTGCCGACATCAAGCTCCATGTCGATCTCGCCCGATATCACGACGGCGTAGTCGATCGAATCGGTGCGGTGGTTGCGCGGGGCAACGCCCCGCCCGAAGCTGATCACGCGGAACACCGAGCCGTTTGGAACCGTGGTGCCGATCGTCTTGCCGGATGGATCGGCGTCTCCGTCATTGCTGACCTGGAAGTCTTCGGTGATCCAGACCGTTCCGTATTGCGCGCCGGGCCGCGGCGAAGAGATATTGCTCACGGTCTCGTCGATGATGACTTTGGCACGGCCCCGCTCGTCGTGGCCGGTGACGACACGGCGGAATGTCAAGCCCATTGTTGCATCCTCCACTTTGTTTTTTACGCGCGATGCTAGCCGGCAGCAGGCGGCAGCTTGCGGCCGCTCTCGTGCCAGAGCAGCACCAGGCCAGAACCGACCACCACGACCGAGCCCACCAGCAATGTCAGCGACGGCACGTCGCCCCAGAACAGGAAGCCGAGCACCATCGCCCACACCAGCGAGAAATAATAGAACGGCCCCACCGCCGCCGGCGGCGCCAGCGTCAGCGAGCGCGTCCACAGATATTGCCCGACGCCGTTGAACACGCCGTTTATCAGCAGCGCGGCAAGGTCGCGATTGTCCGGCCAGGAAAATCCGAAGAACGGCAGCAGCAGCGCGAAGAAACCGGCGAGCAGGACCATCTGGTACATGGTCAGCGTCTCCGCCGATTCGGTCGAGGTCATGCCGCGCACGGCCGCGGTGACGCTGCCGTAGAGCACCGCATTGGCGAGCGCGAATAGCGCGCCAATGCGGAACGTGTCGGCGCCAGGCGCGGTCACCAGCAGCACGCCGAGAAAGCCGATGACGAGCGCGGCGCCGCGCCGGCGCCCGATCTTTTCCTTCAGCCACAGCGCAGCCGCCAGTGCCGCGAACAGCGGCGCCGAGAAATTGATGGCGGCGGCGCTGCCGAGCGACATCATGCTGACGGCGATGATGATGCAGCTCTGCGCCACCGTCTGGGTGGCGTTGCGCCCGACATGGGCGCCGAGCTTGGCGGTGCGGAACACGGCAAGGCCGGTGCGCGGCAGGATCAGCGCCGCGCAGACCGCGAGCGAGCCCAGCGCGCGGAAGAACAGCACCTCGGAAAACGAGTAGCTCGCCACCTGCCATTTCGAGATCGCGAACGAGCCGGAGAACAAAAGCGTCGCGCCCAGCATGTAGGCGATGCCGAGCGGGACGTGGTCGCGGCGCGCGCGGGCGGGCGTGTCGAGGCTGTTGGAACTCACCGGCGGAGGCCTCAGGGGCAGGGGACGGGCGCGGCTGCCCTAGCACGGCTCCGCCGCCGCGGGCAGGGGCGCGCGCGAATAACCACCGCACCGCCCGCGCATGGCGCGCGGGCGCCGGTCATGGTGCGGCAATATCGCTTGCCGGCGCGCGGTGCGGCGCTACGGCAGCTCGGAGACAATCTTCTGGAATTCCTCCGAGGTCCAGGCCCGCGCAGTGCGGCTGCGCACGAAGCCCAGCGAACCGATGGCAAGCGCGAATTTGGCCATGGCGTCGCCGTTGGCCGCTTCGATCAAGGCGACGAGATCGGATTCGCCCGAGGTCAGATAGACCTGCTTGATCTCGACGCCCATCTTCTTGCCCAGCTCGCGCGCGGCCTGCGCGCGCTTGGGCGCATCCTTGATATTGCGGATGCCCTGTTCGGTGAAGTTCATCGACACAATGAACAGCATGATTGTCCTCCCATGGGAATGCGGTGTCGTCCCACGGCCGCGAGCATCCGCCAAAGCGGGTGAGGGGACAAGGCGGGGAGCATGGAGGGCGCTGCACATTTTGCCGTCGGCTTCGCGCAAGCGGGGACCCATAACCCCGGTCTGTCCGTCTCATTGCTGCGGGGGCTTTGGGTCGCGGCCCTCGCGGAGCCTGTGCTCGGACGGCGCGAAGCGCCGATCCGAGTGCTCGGCCGGGACGACGGCAACGGATTCGCTGTCGCGGCGCCGGTGGCTAACCTCGTGCCCGCCGCTTGGCCCGGCGCTCCCGCGCTAACCGCGCTTGGCGGCGCCTCTTCAACGCGCGCATTTCGCGCGCGCGCCGCGCCTTGCGCCTGCGGCAGCGCCCGCATCTGCAGTTGGAGCGCCCGATCACGTTCTTCAGGTAATCGATGCCGTAGTCGTAGGTGATCTCCTCGCCCGGCTTGATGTTGCGCAGCGCCTTGATGAAGACGCGGCCGCGAAAGATCACCGGTTCGGCGTTGGGGTTGCAGGAGTGGTTGGCGTAGCGCGCGATATTGCTGCGCGGGGTGCCGTCGATGGTGCGGTGCTTGGAGACCTCGAACAAATAGCGGTTGCCGCGCGCCTCGGCCCGGCGGGCGTCCTCCAGGCCGAGGATCGGGCCTTTGTATTCGACGATGCGCGCGCGCTTCTTGATCGGCCGGGTGGCGAACAGCCCGAAGCCGGTGAGCGAGCGGCCGATCTGGAAGGGTCTGCGGGGCATTTTTAGGGGGGCGTCAGTCCAAGCAGGAGCGCGGCAATTGCCAGATGCGAGGAGAGGCGTCAATGGATGCTGGTGCCCTCTCCCCATTTATGACTCGTCGTCATTGCCGTCGCCGTGCCCGCCATCCATGAAAGCGCATGCCCAACGCCGAGCGCTGGCCGGAACTGCCCTATGCCGCCCGGAAGGAAACCGCGGCGACGCTGCACTTGTGGACGCAAGTTGTGGGCAAGGTTCGGCTCAAGCTGACGCCGTGGCTGAACCATTCCTGGCATGTCGCGCTCTACGTGACCGCGCGCGGGCTTTCCACTTCGCCGATCCCCGACGGCGCACGCACCTTTCAGATCGAATTCGACTTCATCGACCATGTGTTGTGGGTGAGGACGAGCGACGGCCATTTCCGCCAGCTCATGCTGGCGCCGGTGCCGGTCGCCGAATTCTACGAAAATCTGATGATCGCGTTGCGCGAGCTCGGCATAAAGGTCGCAATCCGCACCATGCCCTGCGAGATTGCCGAGGGAATCCCGTTCGATCAGGACACGGTGCATCGCGCCTACGAGGCCGCCTGCGCGCAGCGTTTCTGGCGCGTGCTGCTGGCGGCAACAGAGGTGTTCGCCCGCTTCCGCACCGGCTTTATCGGCAAGGCGAGCCCGGTGCATTTTTTCTGGGGCTCGTTCGATCTGGCGGTGACGCGTTTTTCCGGACGGGGCGCGCCGCGCCATCCCGCCGGCATTCCGCATTTGCCCGATGCGGTGGCGCAGGAGGCCTATTCGCATGAAGTGTCGAGCGCCGGCTTCTGGCCCGGCGGCGCCGGCGCGGACGCGGCGTTTTACTCCTATGCTTATCCGGCGCCGGAGGGTTTTGCCGCCGCGAAGGTGAAGCCGACAGCGGCGGTCTGCTCCAAGGAGCTTGGCGAATTCCTGTTGCCTTACGAGGCCCTGCGCAAAGCGCGCAACCCCGACGCCGCGCTGATGGAATTTCTGGTGAGCACCTACGAGGCGGCGGCGGATCTGGCGAAATGGGACCGCGCGGCGCTGGAGTGCGCGATGGGGGAAGCGGGCAGGGTGCGAGCGATCTAATGCTTTGTCGTTCCGGGCGAGCGGGCGAGCGACGCGAGGCCCGGGACGACGTTGGAGATGCGCAACCGCGCCGGCGATTTTTCGCTCGGGCGGCGGTAAAGTTTCCGGCCGCGCTCGGCTGCGCTTGCCACGGCAAGCCTTGATCGAAGCGTATGCGATGGATCGGAAGGGAATGATGAGCCAGAAGGCCGAGTTCCACAATCTGGACAAACCCGACGACGGCCTGCTGCGCGAGCTGGCGCCAGGGATCATGACGCGCATTTTTGCCGGCGAGCACGCCATGTTGTCGGTGGTGACTTTTCAGCCCAACGCCGAAGGCAAGCTGCATCATCACCCGCAAGAGCAATGGGGCGTCCTGCTGGAAGGCTCGGCGGTGCGCTTCCAGGGCGGCGAGGAAATCCCGGTCAAAAAGGGCGACTTCTGGCGCACGCCCGGCAACGTGCCGCACACCATGCGCGCAGGCCCTAACGGCGCGCGCGTGCTCGATATCTTCAGCCCGCCGCGGCCGGAATACAAAAAACCGGGCTCGGGATTCGGGAGCGGGTAACTAGGACGCGGACTCGTAAAACGGCGCGCCGATTACTGCCTTAGATGTGCCGCCCAATGTCCGCTTTTGGGGAACAGCAGGCAATGGTGGACTTTGGCCCTAGATGGCTCGGTCGCGAATGACCCGAAGCGGACATTGATGCCTTGATAGACACACCACTACCGCCGAACATAAACTCAGCTCGAAATCACGGTGGACCGGGGCTGGTTTCATGGCTGAAGTGCGTGTCGAACGGCGGCTAGCAGTCATTCTAGCGGCCGACGTTGCCGGTTACAGCCGCCTTATGGGAGCCGACGAGGAAGGCACTCTCGCAGCCCTTATGGCGTACAGGCGTGAACTTGTAGATCCCAAGATTGCGGAGCATCGCGGCCGTATCGTCAAGACTACGGGCGACGGCGCGCTGGTCGAATTTGCAAGTGCGGTTGATGCCGTGCGTTACGCTATGGAAATCCAGTGCGTTATGGCCGAGCGCAACGCTGCCATTCCCGAAGAGCGTCGGATTGAGTTTATGCTGCAATCAATTGGCATTCAATACGTGGAAAATCACCGCTGTAACGGCGTTAAAATATCTGCCACCGGAGAAAGACATGTCCACCAAATATAAGATGGCAATACAGACAATGGCGGACGCGATGGGTTTCGTTGTACACCCTCCTATTGCGGCTGCTATCAACTCCAGTCTAGCACCCTCTCTTGGATACAGGCGCCTCGCCGTGCGGACTTGGTTAGAAAAGAGTTAAGAGCACTTGGCTCTGCGCTTGCGAAATTATTTGGCTGCAAGCCTCTGTGCAAAATCCATGAAATAGAAAAACATCCAGCGCAATTGCTACACTTCCGCATCCGATGACATGTTTTAGCGCCCGCATGATAGCCATCCTCTAATCACGGCGAGAGTGTTGGCGATATCCGTAAATCTTTTCTAAAAAGCTTTGCCGCTAATTCGATACTTTCAATTTAGAATATTGATAGTCATTACCGACGGCAGAAAAAAAGAAGCCTCGCTGCCGTGTTTTGTGGCTTCCCAGTTCTGTTCGCGCCTCTCGCGAACCAGGTCTCAATTCGTTGATGTTGATTAGCCAAATCTGAAGCTGACTATAGAAACTAGGGCAGGTAGCGGCCATCAACTCGGGTTCTCGCTATTGGACCAAAGCGGACAAAGGCCGATTTTGGCCGGGGATGGTTTGTCTGCTATTGGCACTTAGCGGACAATCGCCGCACTGCAACAATTGGTCCGCTATTGGACAAGAGCGGACATTGGCCAAACAGCTGCTCACCCTTTCCAATTTATGAGTACGCCCTAGTCTTAGCCGATAAGATGCCCGTCTGTTGGCTTGTGACCAAAGCTGGGAGATGTACGATGTTCGCTAACGTGAAATTTTGGGGTAGGCTTGCTGCGATGTCTTGTATCGTTGTTGGACCGATGACGGACAGTGCGTCAGCCGTAACGGCCGAAGTTGCAAAGAAGTGCGGTGCTCTAACCGCTAAAGCATTTCCTCCGCGGGTGGTTGGAAATCCTGCGGCAGGTAGTACGAAAGGAAACGGGAAAGCTGAACGGGACTATTATAGAAAATGCGTGGCGAATGGGGGCAACATGGATGACCCGGCCAACAAGGGAGCGAACTGATTACAAAATCGGTGCACGGCGGCCGCGCCGTTGGCCATAGCTAAACACCCCCAATGGGCCGCCAGCTAGTGGCCTCTTTCATCATTCGAGCCAAAAGCGCAATGGCAGCTATTGGCACTTAGCGTCATTCGCCGCGACGCACCATTTTGTCAGCTATTGGAATAACAGCGGACATTGGTGGGCACTGGGGCGGAATGCCTCGGTCGCGAATGACCCGAAGCGGACATCAGGCCGCCAGGCCGATATGGCTCTTCTATTGCGCCGACGAGAACTTCAGATCAAGCACGCTATTTGTTCCCCCCAAGACGCGCTTCGAGCCAGCCAGTTCACCGCAGCACGACGACTCTCGTGCCGTAATCGGCCCGCCGATACAGGTCCATGACGTCGCTGTTATACATGCGGATGCAGCCATGGGACACGAACCTGCCGACCGAACCGGGGTTGTTGGTGCCATGGATCGCATATTCGCCACCACCGCTCAGCGTCATCGCCGCCGCGCCCATCGGGTTGTGCGGGCTGCCGCCCGGGACGACCGCTGGCAGCCGAGAATAATCCTTTCGGATTGATTCAGGCGCCGACCAACCCGGCCTGATGTATTTGCCGTCGATATAGGCCGTTCCCGACCAGGCCATGTCGCGTCTGCCGACGCCCACCGGATAGCGGATCGCCTTGCCATCTCCGATGACATAGTAGAGGCGTCGTTGGTTCGTCTTAATGACGATGGTCCCCTCCGAATAGCCGCTGAAGCGGACAATTTCTCGAGCCCCCGATGGCGTCGGCGCCAACAGCAAGAAGCTCAAAAGCGCAAATATGCAGGGCGATATGATACGCATGATACAGGCCTGACCGGTCAACGGACGCAAGTAGTGGGCAATTATGTTAGTTTTCTGTTGCCGTGGTAAGGATTTGCTCAAGCCTTCAATTTCCCTCCGCCATAGTGGTTGATTCAGCCTTAATTTGAGCGAGGAAGACTTCCAGCGGCTTGTGCCGGACAACTGCGGGTATCGCCGGCGTGCGCGCGACGTCTTCGGCGCGCGGCAGGTGCACATGGTGGCTGCGGCGTGGTCGTGATGTGGTGAAGTTCGGCGGCCCGTGATCCTTGAAGAGGGCCGCGCTTCCCAATAGTTGACGAACGCAATCTGATTTTCTCAGGCGGCCCGATGTCCGCTACTGGCACAAAGCGGACAATCCGCTTGCCGCAATGAATGTCGGCTTTCGGGGTTAAGCGGACATGCGGCCTGTTCTTATGAGGACACGCCCTTAACGCTTGCTGACGATGCTTAGGCGCCGCCTGCGCAGATGAGTCTAGCGGTGTCGGCGCCGGTAGTGGGAGTAAGCGACAGGGCGGTCGTCGAAGGGATAATGGTAGACGTAGCCGTACTCGGCGTAGAGGCAGTAATAGCCCGCATAAGCGCAGCGTTCGCGCCAGCCCCAATAATCCCGCGAGGTCGAGACGTGCCTGGCGCCCGGGTCATAACCCGGCCCGAGATCGGCCGCCTTTGAAGCAGCCGGCACGCCGCCAAGAATGGCCGCGCAAAGTGCGGCCGCAAAAATCCGCTGTTTCATGCTGAGGCGGGAACCCATGGTCACTGGCAGCCTCCATCGCAAAATTTCAGGCCTTTCGGTGTCCATCATGCGCAACGCGATGGCAAATCAAAACGGCAATATTGGTTAAGTCCCCGCGGACATAGTCGCTAAATCTCTTGCCCGGGCGTTTGTTTTTGCGGCGTTGGCCGCGGCGGCCTGTATCGACGAGCGCCTGAATATGCTGATTGCGCCCGTGATCCGCCGGCAGCCGAGGATCTTGAAAACAATTTAGCGAGCGTTTGGTGAGTGTTACGCAAGTGTTGCGTCGACCGGTTGAGCCGGCAACCCATAACGGACATCAAATGAGATACGAGTTCGCTGTGCCGCAAGGCAGTTGAGTCTCGCGCACTGCAATCCCGGCCGCTGCGTGATGTCAGGTCATGCAGCGCCCAAGGTAATGTGCTCGTGCCGGGTCAGCGACCGGGCTGAAGGCCGGCTCACAGCCGAGCAGCGTGTGCTTCCGAGACGGCGCGCTCTCGGTCGAAGTGCAAATTTGCTCAGATTGTTGAGCTACCGGTGCTCGCGGCAACCGGTCGGCCTTGACAGTCCGGTTGACTGAAATGGTGAGAGCCGCTGCGTTGTTGGCAACGCCGGGGCTCGTTAAAGCGCAAATGCCGCCAGCGATGAAGCAGCTGAAAAGAGAGGCTGCAGCTATTTCCTTGAGACTATGGCCTAATATGTAGCGCATGGCGCTTCTCCGAAGGGTTGAGTGGTGCCCAGCCAGCGGGGGGCGACTGGCTGGGCAGGCTCTCGGGACGTTCTGGGGGACGGAGCCCCGAAAGCCGATTTTTTCCTCTTGGACACAAACTCTTATCGTTCGAATTTAGGTGCGGTGGTTGCCGGTCTTTCGTGCAGTTTGACGTGTTCCTGTTTCAGCAAACGGAGGATCGTTCGCCGTCGGCTTTCGTCTGTTTGCGGATCACGTAAAATGCGGTAACGGGCGATATTCTGCTCGCTGACAAACCTGCCCAGACAAGTTGCTTCCGCCTGTTCGCTTCCAATGGCGTTCATTTTTCCGCTCGCTGATCGGGATTTTCTGCATTGGCGAAGTTCGCCGGCCCGCTCCCAGGGAGTCGAAGCGGGCCGGCTTTTGATCGGCGGGGGGAGCGCCGATCAGTTAGACGGCGGCAGGAGGACGTTGTCGATGACGTGAATGACGCCGTTCGAGGTTTCGATATCGGCCGTCACGACGTCGGCGTCGTTGATCATCACCTTGCCGTCCTTGGCGGAAACCTTCACCATCGCGCCATTGACGGTTTTCGCTTCCTCGAGCTTGGTGACTTGCACAGCCATCACCGCACCCGGCACCACGTGATAGGTGAGGATCGCGGTCAGCTTCGCCTTGTTCTCAGGCTTCAAAAGATCTTCCACCGTGCCGGCCGGCAGCTTGGCAAAAGCTGCATCGGTCGGTGCGAACACGGTGAACGGGCCCGGACCTTTGAGGGTCTCGACCAGACCGGCAGCATTCAACGCCGCTGCCAGTGTTTTGAACTGACCGGCGGCGATAGCCGTATCGACGATGTCATTCTTGCTCGCGCGCGCGAATGTGCTGCCGAGCGCCAAAGCAGCCACGGTGACCATAACCGCGGCGGCGGACGCGATACCTGCGACTCCAAACTTCATTTTCAGCTCCTGACTTGACGCGTTGACCTGTGGACCGGTGAAGGCCGGCCTCATCGGGGAAGCGGGACGCCGGCAATTTTGCTTGCGCTCCGCATGTCGATTGGCATAACAGTAAAACAGATTATCTTGATATTCACAGTTTCGTGAAATGCAAAATTGTTCTCTTTGAGATAAAAGAATGCTGCCGTTCTTTGAATACAGATGAAATGGAGCCCCGCCGATGCTGTCCGAGACCCTTTCCAACGCGCTGGAGGGCTATGCAATCGGGCCGAAAATACGAAGGCTCCGGCTGCGCAAGAAGCTGGGGCTGGTGCAGCTCGGCGAACACACCGGGCTTTCCCCGGCGCTGCTGTCCAAGATCGAGCGCGGCCGCCTGTTTCCGACGCTGCCGACCCTGCTGCGCATCGCGCTGGTCTTTAGCGTTGGCCTGGAACATTTCTTCCAGGCTGATCGCGAGCGTCCTGACGCTGCGGTCGTGCGCAAAGCGGAGCGCATCCGCCTGCCCGACAGACCGGGCCGCGCCGCGCCCGCCTATTATTTCGAGTCGCTCGACTATCCGGTGAGCGAGCGCAAATTGAACGGCTATTACGTAGAGGTGGAAGCGGAAGATGAAGCGTCCGAGCCGCACGAGCATGCCGGTGCTGAAATCATCTACGTTCTGCGCGGCGAGCTTGTGCTGAATCTTGCAGGAGAAGATTTCGCGCTGCGGGCGGGAGACTCGATGTATTTCGATTCCGCGCATCCCCACAGCTACCGGCGGAACGGAGCATCACCATGCGCCGCCATTGTCGTGGTCACGGCCTAATGGTCGATTTCGTCCCATGATTTTACGAGTTTTGTGTCGTATCGAATGAAACAGCAAGTCCGATAAGTGGCGCAGCGGGCAATCTCGCCCTCGAATGCCCTTCGCTATGGGCACTTAACGGACAATCCGACCGTGCCCGGGTTTGTCGGCTATTGGCACAAAGCGGATATCCCAACCACATTGCCGAATGCCCGCTTTCGGGGGTAAAGATGGGGTAATCGGCCGGCAGCTTGTTGATATCTGAAG
>CAZLWN010000065.1:0-20345 GCA_964563195.1 uncultured Undibacter sp.
ATGTTGGCCAGCATAGGCGTTGCCACTTACCGGGCTGTAAACAAAAACTCGCGGCCTTTAACTGAGTGAAAGCTGGGCGGCGTTCCTTTTGCGCTGTTAGTCGCGATTGGCACAAAACGGACATTCGCGGCACCGCAACACTTTGTCTGTTATTGGCGTAACAGCGGACATGCGGCCAATTTTATGAGTGCACGCCCTAGTAGGCCGCGAACTGCTTTTCGAGGACTTTTTCCGCCTCCTCGGCCGGCGCCCAGGGCCATTCTTTCATCTGGTTGCGGAACCAGGTGAGCTGGCGCTTGGCATAGCGGCGGGTGTCCATGACGCTGCGGGCGGCCGCCTCGTCGAGCGAGATCTCGCCGGCAAGATGCCGGATCAGCCAGGGCACGCCATGTGCCTTCATCGCCGGCAATGACGGATCGAGCCGGCGCGCGGCGAGCCGCCTCACCTCCTCCAGCGCGCCGGCGTCCAGCATCTTGGCAAAACGCGTCTCGATGCGGCGTACCAATTCGGCGCGCTCGCAGGTGATGAACACCTTGGCCGTGCGCGCTGCATCGATCAGCGGCGGCATTCCCTCCCGCTGCCAGTCCGTCAGCGAGCGCCCGGTCGCCAGCATCACCTCGAGCGCGCGCGAGATGCGCGAACGGTCGTTCGGCATCAGCCGGTTTGCGGTGTCCGGGTCGCGTTCGATCAATTCGGCATAGAGCGGGCGCACGCCCTCGCTCTGCAAGCGCCCACGCACGGTTGCGCGAATGTCGGACGAAATCGGCGGCACCGCGGCCAGCCCCGTGGCCAGCGCCTTGAAATAAAGC
Source organism: uncultured Undibacter sp. (assembly GCA_964563195.1). Classification (GTDB taxonomy): domain Bacteria; phylum Pseudomonadota; class Alphaproteobacteria; order Rhizobiales; family Xanthobacteraceae; genus Pseudolabrys. The sequence continues at coordinate 810 of CAZLWN010000065.1, forward strand.
CCGGTGCCGCCGACCAGGATGGCGGTGCGCTTTTGCGCCTTCAGCTCGCGCAGCACTTCCGCCACGTCGCGGCACCAGCGCCCGACCGAGTAATTCTCCGCCGCGTCGACATGGCCGTAGAGCCGATACGGCACGCGGCGCGCTTCCTCCGGCGACGGCCGCGCGGTGATGACGCGCAGATCGCGATAGACCTGCATAGAATCGGCATTGACGATGATGCCGCCGAGCTTTTCGGCCAACGCCAGCGCCAGCGCCGACTTGCCGCTGGCGGTCGGGCCGGCGATCAAGATGGCATTGGCTGTGCGCATCGTGCGGTGGCCGGCGGCTAGTTCAGCCGGTTCGACGGAGGCTGCGCCGCGGGGTCCTCGATCAGCGCGGCGATCGGGCTGGCCTGATGATGGGCCATCCGCCACGCGCCGCCGACACGCTGAAACAAGTTGGTCGCGGCCAGCGCCGCACCGCCGACGAATTCCACGCACAGCACGCGCGCTTCGCTGCCGTTGATCATCACCGTTTCGTTGCGCGGCTCGATGCGATCCTGGTTCGGATTGTTCAAGATTTGGCGATAGGATTCCAGGATTGCCTGCCGGCCGATCAATGTCGGCCAGCCCGGGTGAATGCAGGAAACGTTGTCATCCGCCCAGACCCGGCTCATCGCGGCGAAATCGCCAAACGCAAAAGCATGGTAATAGGCCGCATTGGCAGCCAAAACTGCATCCTGCTCGCTCATGCCTTTGAGGTGCAGCAATTGCCATCCGAAATCAATCGGCAAAATACCAATGGCCATCCACAACGGCTCCGGCTTGCCGGTCGCGGCCGGGCCTGCAATAAGCACCCCCATCCCTGCGTCACGGAGACTGCATTGCCGCTAATTCAACCCTTTCGCGCCCTGCGTCCCGTGCCGGCGCGCGCAGCCGAGGTGCTGGCACCGCCCTATGACGTGCTTTCGAGCAGCGAAGCGCGCGCGCGCGCCAGCGGCAAGCCGTTCAGCTTCCTGCATGTCTCCAGGCCCGAGATCGACCTCGATCCGGCGACCGACCCTTACGACAAGGCGGTCTACGCCAAGGCGGCCGAGAACCTCAAGCGCATGATCGAGGCCGGCGTGCTGATGCGCGACGCCGCACCTTGCTATTACGTCTACCGGCTCACTTGGCGCGACCGCACGCAGACCGGTCTCGCCTGCGTCGCCTCGCTCGCCGACTACGCCTCCAACCGCATCCGCAAGCACGAGCTCACCACGCCGCTGAAGGAAGACGACCGCGTGCGCCAGATCGAGGCGATCAACGCGCAGACCGGGCCGGTGATGAGCGGCTACCCGAACGCGCCGGCAATCGACGCGCTGCTGGCGAAGGTCGCTGCGGGCAAGCCGGTCGTGGACGTCACCGCCGACGATCGTGTGCGCCATCAGCTTTGGATCGTTTCCGATGCCGCAACCATCGACGCGCTCACCCGCGACTTCGATGCCCTGCCGGCGGTCTATATCGGCGACGGCCATCATCGCACGGCGGCAGCCGCGCGCGTTGCGGCCGCGCGCAAAGGTGAAGGGTCTCACCAATATTTTCTGTCGGTGTTGTTCCCCGAGCGCGAAATGACCATTCTCGACTACAACCGCGTGGTGAAGGATTTGAACCGGCGCGATCCGGAGCAGTTTCTCGCCGAACTGGCCAAGAATTTCACCGTTGCCCCGTCTGCCGAGCCTGTGCGACCGGCCGCGTCGAACGAATACGGAATGTATCTGGCCGGCCGCTGGTACAAATTGTCCCTCCGCCCCGATCTGGTGCCGAAGAACGATCCGATCGGCCGGCTGCCGATCACGCTGCTCACCCGCAACGTGATCGAGCCGCTGCTCGGCATCAAGGACCCGCGCACCGACAAGCGCATCGATTTCATCGGCGGCGCGCGCGGCCTCGAAGGGCTCGCGGCGCGCGTCGATTCCGGCGAGATGGCGGTCGCCTTCGCACTCTACCCGACGCAGATGCACGACCTGATGGCGGTCGCCGATGCCGGCTCCATCATGCCCCCGAAGTCCACTTGGTTCGAGCCCAAGCTCGCCGACGGCATGGTCAGCCACGTGCTGGACTAGGACGTGGACTCATAAACGGCTGGCCAAATACTGCCTTTGACGCGCCACTCAATGTCCGCTTTTGGGTGCTAGCTCAACCGGTCGATGCAACGCAGGCGTTCGAAAGCGGACGTGCGGCCTGTTTTATGGGTACACGCCCTAAACAAACGGCCGGCGCGAACGCCGGCCGCGAAATCACGGCAAACTTGAGACTATTGCAGGCCCAGCGCCACGAAGTTCGGGTCGCCGTCGGGACTGAGCACCAGCAGGATTGCCGATTTCTTGCCGTTCTTCTTGAGCATGATGAGCTGCTGCTGCAACTCGGCCGCGTTTGTGACCAGCTGCTGCTGCACCTCGGCGATCACCATGCCGGGCGCCAGATGCTTCTCCGCCGCCTGCGAATTCGGATCGACCTCGGTGATCATCACGCCCTTCACCTTGTCCTTGATCTTGTGCTTCTTGCGTAGTTCGTCGGTGAGGTCGGCCAAGCCGAGGCCGAACGCCTTCTTCACCGCCGGTTTTTCTTCCGGCGCGGTGTCCTTCTTGGGCGTCAGCGCGGCTTCTTTTGTCTCGGCGGCGTCCGCGAGCCGGCCGAGTTTGACGTACTTGGTCAGTTCCTTGCCCTTGCGGACGATGGTCACCGCGACGTCCTTGCCGACGGTCGTGTCGGCGACGATGCGGGGCAGATCGCGCATCTCCTTGACGTCCTTGCCGTCGAACTTGACGATGACGTCGCCCGGCTCGATGCCGGCGGGCTTGGCCGGGCCTTTGTCGTCGATGCCGGCGACCAGCGCGCCGCGCGGTGGCTTGACGTTGAGGCTGTCGGCAATTTCGTCGGTCACCCGCTGGATGCGCACGCCGAGCCAGCCGCGCCGCACTTCCTTGAACTCGCGCAGCTGGTCGATCACCGGCATCACGGTCTTCGACGGCACCGCGAAGCCGATGCCGATCGAGCCGCCAGAGGGCGAGATGATCGCGGTGTTGACGCCCACCACCTCGCCTTCGAGGTTGAACAGCGGCCCGCCCGAATTGCCGCGGTTGATGGCGGCGTCGGTCTGGATGTAGTTGTCGTACGGGCCGGACTGGATATCGCGATTGCGCGCCGAGACGATGCCGGCGGTCACCGTGCCGCCCAGGCTGAACGGATTGCCGATCGCGATCACCCACTCGCCCAGCCGCAGCGTGTCCGAGTCTCCGAACTTGACCGCCTTCAGCAGCTTGGTCGGCTTGACCTTGAGCAGCGCCAGATCGGTCTTGGTGTCGCGGCCGATGACCTCGGCCTTCAGGCTAGTGCCGTCGTTGAGGATGACGTTGACCTCGTCGGCACCACTAATGACGTGGTTGTTGGTGACCACCAGCCCGGCCGCATCGATGATGAAACCGGAGCCGAGCGAATTGACGCGGCGCGGCGTCGGCACGCCGTTCTTGCCGTGCCGGTTCTTGAAGAACTCCTCGAAGAATTCCTCGAACGGCGAGCCCGGCGGCAGCTGCGGCATTTTATTGCTGCTCATTTCCACCGTCTGCTTGGTGGAAATGTTGACGACGGCGTCGATCACCTGTTCGGCCACGTCGGCGATGGCTTCCGGTCCGCGCGCCGCGGCGGGAACCGGCATCACCGGCCAAGCGATTGCGGCGGCAACAAAAATCGCCGCGGCCGGACGGCGCACAGGCGTCGTCATGCGATCAAAAAGTGCGCCCATGGGCGTCGGTTCTCCTGGAAAAAGGTGGCCATGAAAGTGGCCCTGTCTTCAAGGCGATTCAAGGGCAGACCAGGGATCAGTAACCAGTAGTCAGTGATCAGAAAAGGCGGTTTTGCCCTCTGATCACTGATTACTGATCACTGGCCCCTGGCCAGCCAGACCAGCGCGAGCCCGATGAGCGCCGAGCCCAGCCCGATCGCGCGCAAGGTCGGCTCCGGTGTTTCCATGACGCTCATCATCGCCCGCTTGGCCTGCGCCGGTAGTGCCGCGAACACCAGCCCCTCGATCACAAACACCAATCCGAGCGCGACCAGGAAGTCCGACATGCCGGCCGCGCTGCCCGCTAGCGCGACGCCGAGGGCGCGCCCGCCGCTGGGGCCCCCGCCGCCGGCGGCGGCAGCGTCGGCTTGGCCGCGGCGTCGCCACTGCCCGCCGGGCTGTTGAAGAAGCGGAAGAAGCTGGTGTCGGGCTTGAGCAGCAGCCGCGTGTCGGCCGGCTTGAGACCGGTTTCGTAGGCCTGCATCGACCGGTAGAACGAGAAGAAGTTCGGATCCTGCGTATAGGCCTTGTTGAAGATCTGGTTGCGGGTGGCGTCGCCCTCGCCGCGGATCTGCTGGCCCTTCGAGTTGGCGTCGGCGATCAGCACGGTCACCTCGCGGTCGGCGCGCGAGCGGATTTCCTGCGCGCGCTGATTGCCTTGGGCGCGGTACTCGGCCGCCTCACGCTGGCGTTCGGTCTGCATGCGCTTATAGACCGCCTGGCTGTTCTGCTCCGGCAGGTCGGCGCGCCGGATGCGCGCGTCCACCACCTGAATGCCGTAGTTGGCGGCCTCCTTGTCGATCAGACCCTGGATGCGGTTCATCAGCGCGGCGCGTTGGTCGCGCACCACCTGGATGAAGGTGGCCTCGCCGAGCACGCGCCGCAGCGCCGAGTTGAGCAGAATGGCAAGCTGCGAATTGGCGCCGCGGATCGAACCGAGCGTCTGATAGAAGCGCAGCGGATTGGTGATTTTGTAGCGCGCGAAAGCGTCGACCACCAGCCGCTTCTGGTCGGAGGCGATCACCTCCTGCGGCTGCGATTCCAGATCGAGGATGCGCTTGTCGATATAGACGACGGTGTCGATGAACGGCGCCTTGACGTGCAGGCCGGGCTCGGTGATCGGCGGCTGCGGCTTGCCGAGCCGCAGCACCAGCGCCTGTTGCGTCGGATAGACGGTGAACAGCGACGAATAGGCGACGATCAACGCGGCGATGAGGAGGACGACGAAGACGCCGCCGATGACATTCAATCTCATCACTGGCCTCCCGACCTGGTTGGGGCGGCCTTGTTGCCCGGTTTCGCCAACTCGTCGAGCGGCAGATAAGGCACCACGCCCTGCCCGCCGGCCTTGGAATCGACGATGATCTTGCTGGTGTTGCCGAGCACACGTTCCATGGTCTCCAGATACATGCGCTCGCGGGTCACCACGGGTGCCTTCTTGTACTGTTCGAAGATCTTCATGTAGCGCGACGTCTGGCCGGTGGCTTCCGCCACCGTCTGCGAGCGATAGGCTTCCGCCGCCTGGACGATCTTGGCCACGTTGCCGCGGGCCTGCGGGATCACCCGGTTGGCGTAGGTCTGCGCCTCGTTGACCGAGCGATCGAGGTCGATGCGCGCGGCCTGTACGTCACGGAAGGCGTCGATCACCTGCTTGGGCGGATCGACCTTTTGCAGCTGCACCTGCGTGATGTCGATGCCGGCGCCGTAACTATTGAGCGTCTTCTGCATCAGGTCCTGCACGGCGGTTTCGGTCACCTGCCGCGCGCCGGTCAGGATCGGCTGAATATCCGAGCGCCCGATCACCTCACGCATGGCGCTTTCCGCAACAGCCTTCACCGTGCCGGCGGGATGCTGGATGTTGAACAGATAGTCGCCGACGCCGGTCGGCTTGACTTTCCAGAAAACCGAGAAGTTGACGTCGACGATATTCTCGTCGCCGGTCAGCATCAGGCTTTCCTCCGGCACTTCGCGCTCGGTGGTGCCGCGGCCGGTGTCGACCTCGCGCATGCCGATGTCGATCTTGTTGATGCGCAACGCCTTGGGCGTGAGCACGGTCTCGACCGGATAAGGCAGGTGGTAATTCAATCCTGGCTGCACCTCGCGCACTTCCTTGCCGAAGCGCAGCACCACGCCGAGCTCGTCCGGCTCGACGCGGAAGAAGCCGGAGAAGCCCCACAGCGCGATCGCCGCCAGGCCGAGCAGGGCAAAGCCCTTGCCGCCGAAATTGCTGCCGGGCAGGAAGCGCCGCAGCCGGTCCTGGCCGCGACGGAGCATTTCCTCCAGATCCGGCGGCTTCGGCCCCGACGATTGCGGTCCGGATCCCCAGGGACCCTTGCCGCCCGAGCCCCAAGGGCCGCCGCCACCACCGCCCTGATTGGTCCATGGCATTGAATTGATCTCCCGGCGCCGGGTCTGATCGAGCCGGCCGCCTGTTTCGCAAGGGGTTATAGGCGAGGCGCTCGGTCGTTACAACGCGCCCTCATGCCGCGCTTTTTCGCGCATTGGCGCGCAATCAACCCGCATCAATGTGGCGATGCGGAGGCAGCTTTGCCAGTGCCAAGATCGCTAAATCTGAGCGCGGAATGGCCTGCGCGCCCCGCCTCAGCGGATGCGCTCGTAGGTCAGGATGGTGAAATCGGCCTCGTCGTCCGGGCCCCGCTTGTGCAGCTCGCGAGCGACCTCGCGCCACTGTTGCGGGTCAATCGGCGGAAAAAAAGTGTCGCCCTCCGGCCGGGCATGCACGCGGGTGATCTCCAGCCGGTCGGCGTCGGCCATGGTGTCGGCGAACACGTCGGCGCCGCCGATTATCATGATCTCGTTCACGCCGCGGCGCTCGGCGTCCTGGCGCGCATAGCCGAATGCGGCGCCCAGACTGGTAGCCAGCACAGCGCCGGGCGCCGCCAGGCCGAGGTCGCTGGTGAGCACGATGGTGGTGCGATCCTTCAGCGGCTTGCCGATCGACACATAGGTCTTGCGGCCCATGATCACCGGCTTGTTGAGCGTCAATTTTTTGAAGTGCTGCAAATCGGATTTCAGCCGCCACGGCAGCGCGCCTTGGCGGCCGATGACGTTGTTTTCGCCGACCGCGGCAACAAGCACAACATGCTTGCCACCCCTCATGACGCCGCCCCCTGGCGCGCAAATGTATTCAGTGCCTCGCCGCTCAAGCGGCAGATCTTCCACTGGTCCAGCACCTGCGCGCCGATCGATTGGTAGAACGCGATCGAGGGCGCGTTCCAGTCGAGCACCGCCCATTCGCAACGCGCGTAGCCTTGCTCCACGCAACGCCGCGCCAGCCGCGCCATCAGCGCCTTGCCGATGCCGCGTCCACGATAGGCCGGTCGCACAAAAATGTCCTCGATATAGAGGCCGTGGCGGCCGCGGAAGGTCGAGAAATTGAGGAACCAGACCGAAAAGCCGGCCGGCTTGCCATTCCACTCGGCGATATCGCAGTAAAGCCGCGGCGCATCGGCGAACATAGCGGCGGCGATTTGCTCTTCCGTCGCGTCGATCTCCGCCGTCAGCTTCTCGTAGTCGGCGAGCTCGCGCACCAGCGCGAAGATCAGCGCGCTATCCGCCGGCCGCGCCGCGCGGATTGAGAGGCTCACACCGCTACCTCGGCCTTGATGTGCGGATGCGGGTCGTAGTTTTCGATCGTGAAATCCTGGTAGCGGAAGGCGAAGATATCTTTCACGTCCGGATTGATCCGCATGGTCGGCAGCGCGCGCGGCGCGCGCGACAATTGCAAATGCGCCTGCTCCAGATGATTGAGATAAAGATGCGCGTCGCCGAAAGTGTGGATGAACTCACCGGCTTTCAGGCCGGTCACCTGCGCCACCATCAGCGTCAGCAGCGCATAGGACGCGATATTGAACGGCACGCCGAGAAAGACGTCGGCCGAGCGCTGGTAGAGCTGGCACGACAGTCTGCCGTCGGCGACGTAGAACTGGAACAGGCAGTGGCAGGGCGGCAACGCCATCTTGTCGACGTCGGCCGGATTCCAGGCGGTGACGATCAGCCGGCGCGAATCCGGATTGCGTTTGATCATCTCGATCACATGACTGATCTGGTCTATTGCTGAACCGTCCTGCGCCGGCCACGAGCGCCATTGCCGGCCGTAGACCGGGCCGAGCTCGCCGCGTTCATCGGCCCATTCGTCCCAGATGTGCACGCCGTGCTCGTTGAGATATTTGATGTTGGTGTCGCCGGCCAGGAACCAGAGCAGCTCGTAGACGATCGACTTCAGGTGCAGTTTCTTGGTGGTGAGCAGCGGGAAACCGTCACGAAGCGCAAAGCGCATCTGGTGGCCGAATACCGAGAGCGTGCCGGTGCCGGTGCGGTCGCGCTTTTCCACGCCACGGCTAAGAATTTGCTCCATCAGATCGAGGTATTGGCGCATCGGCTGCCTTGGTTGCCCGCGACTCGGGAAAGATGGGGAAATTTACCCCGCCGCGCAATCGCCGGGCAGGCGCTTATCAACGGCCTCGGTACCTGGCCGGCATTGGAAAGCCGCTGCTCCACCTCCGCTTTTCAGGGTAAGCCGGACGTGACGCGGACATCATGGGGTGTCGCCTAATGACCCTCGCCAGATGTTGGCGCTTCGATAGACACCCCTGACCGGCGACCATAAACTCCATGCCAAAGCGGTGGGTTAGGAGCCATATTGATGGCCGATGCGCGCGTCGATCGACGGCTGGCCGCCATTCTCGCGGTCGATGTCGCTGGCTACAGCCGCTTGATGGGCGCCGATGAGGAAGGCACGCTGGCCGCGCTCAAGGCGTGCCGACGCGAGTTGATCGATCCCAAGATCGCCGAACACCAGGGCCGCATCGTCAAGACCACCGGCGACGGCGCGCTGGTGGAATTTGCCAGCGCGGTCGATGCCGTGCGCTGCGCCACGGAAATCCAGCGCGCCATGGCTGAGCGCAACGCCGACACCCCGGACGACGGCCGGATTGCGTTTCGGATCGGCATCAATGTCGGCGACATTATCATCGACGATGGCGACATCTACGGCGACGGCGTCAACATCGCCGCCAGGATCGAAACGCTGGCCGAGCCTGGCGCGATCTGTCTGTCCGAGAACGCCTACCAGCAGGTCAAGGGCAAGCTCGCCCTCGACGTCGCCGACCAGGGCGAGCAACAACTCAAGAACATCTCGCAGTCGGTCCGCGTCTATGCCGTTCGCCCAGACGGGGCCTCAACCCGCCCGGCGCTGTCGCTGCCCGATCGGCCATCCATCGCCGTGCTGCCGTTCCAGAACATGAGCGGCGACCCGGAGCAGGATTATTTCTGCGACGGCATGGTCGACGACATCATCACTGGCCTCTCGCGGATCAAATGGCTGTTTGTCATCGCGCGCAATTCGACGTTCACCTATAAAGGCCGCGCTGTCGACGTGAAGCAGGTCGGCCGAGAACTCGGCGTGCGCTACGTGCTTGAAGGCAGCGTGCGCAAGGCCGCGGATCGCGTGCGCATTACCGGGCAGCTCATCGATGCCGCAACCGGCGCGCACGTGTGGGCCGAACGCTATGACCGCAAGTCCGACGATATTTTCGCCTTGCAGGACGAACTCACGCTGTCAGTCGTCGGCGCGATCGAGCCGAGCCTGCGTCTGGCCGAAGCCGAGCGTGTCAAACGCAAACGGTCGGGCAACCTCGACGCCTATGATCTCGTTTTGCAGGCGCAACCCGACGTTTACACTCGAATGCCGGAATACACGGCGAAGGCCCTCAAGCTACTTGAAAAGGCGCTCGCGCTCGATCCGACTTATGCGCTGGCGCACGGCTATGCCGCGATGTGCCATCATACGCTCTTCCTGCGCAGCGGACTGCGTGAAGAAAACCTAGCGGCCTCGATCGTCCATGCTCAGGCTGCCATCATGCATGGCCAGGACGATGCCCACGCTCTGACTTTCGCTGGATTTTCCATTGGCATGGATAGGTACGATCGTCCCGCCGCCTTCGCGGCATTCGATGCGGCGCTCGCTCTCAGTCCTTCATCGGCCATCACATATATCCTCGGCAGCACTGTTCTCGCATGGGGCGGTGAAGCCGAGCGGGCGATCGAATGGAGCGAGCGCGGCTTGCGCCTCAGCCCGTTCGATCCCTGGCGCGCCACCGCCTACATCTCATTGGCTCTTGGGCATTTCCGCCGCGGGCGTTACGTGGAGGCGGAGGCCGCCGGCCGCAAGGCCGTCCAAGCCGATCCGGGCTTCAGCATTACGCATGTGGTGCTGGCAGCGTCGCTCGCCAAGCTCAGGCGGATCGAAGAAGCAAAGGCTGCCGCGGCGCGGGTTTTGGAATTGCAACCTAACTTCTGTTGCAGCCGGCATTGGACGGGTCTCGATTGCGAGCTGACGCTTGCCGCGTCGCTGACCGAGGCGCTCAGCGCCGCTGGACTACCAGAATAACGCTTCAAGTTGTTATGCTTGTCATGTCTGCACATGACTCCACGGGAGAAAATTCATGCGCGTCGCCTTCGATCACATTCTGCTCGCCCGCGTCCTGTTCACGCTGGCGACCATCGGCTGGGCCGCGCTGACGGTTGTTGCCGATTTCAACAAGACCCACGCCACCAATCCGAAATGGACGCCGCATGCCCGCTTCCACGTGGTCTGGCAGATTTCCAGCTATGTCGGCTTCGGCCTCATGGCGCTGGCGCTGATCTGGGCGCCCGGCTCGCTCGCCGTTGAGCGGCTTTATCTGGCCGCCGTCATGAGCGCGATCGTTTACGGCGCCTTCTTCGTCGCGCTCGCCGCCATGCCGCTCTACGGCGGCGCGGCCTACGACAAGAACGGCTACCTGCCGTTCAAGGCGCCGGTGCCGCTGTTCGCGCCCAAATGGGACGTCAACGTCACCGCCTTCTCGATCCAGCTGGTAATCCTGGCCGCCGGCACGCTGGCGGTGATGAGCTAGCCTGAATTTATCAAAATTTTATGCCGGCGGGCTGAAACGTTATGTCCGGCCGGCAAGCCGCTCGCCTATGAAGACCCTCGTTCAAATCGAGCGAGGGTTTTCTCATGATGGCGGCAGTGTCGGCGATGGCGGTGAGCGTTGGCGAAAGTTCCTTCGGCCAATGGTGCGGCAAGGTCCGCGTTTTTTTCGATCGCGCGATCCCGATCGCGATCGTCATTGCGCTCGTTGTCGGTTCCGGATCGATGATTTTCGGCCTCGTTGACTGATCGAACTGTCGTTCCGGCAGGACCCGCCGTGGCGGCGCGCGGCACGGTGTGACGCCAATTATTCAAAATTTATGAGGCCGGTGCGAAGCATTACATCGCTTTTCCGCCGCTGCGCCTAAATAAACCCTTGCGCCGCAAAAATGCGCGCAACGAGGATTGCTAGTCATGCTCAACGTTATATCGGGTTTGGCGGTAGCCGGCAGCGGCGCCGCGGGCCTGTGGTACTGCTGGCCGCGCAATGGCCGGGTTCACCCGCTCATTGTTATGCCGATGCTCGATTGGCTGATTCCGACCGGCATCGTCACCGCGCTGGCGCTCGGCGCCACCATGATGATGGCCGGCGTGCTGGCTTGACCGGCCGCACCTCGACGAGCGCCGCGCAGCTTTGCGACCGCTCAAGCGCGCGGGGCGGCTGGTACGGCGTGGGTCTGTTCCGAAGTGTCGTCGTGCGTTTGTGCCGCGGCTTTCGCCGGCTGGCCGCCGACGATCACGCTGCCGCACTGCGGACAGCGCCAGCCGGCATCGGTGCGAACCATCCCTACCCGGCAAATCGGGCAGGACCGCATCGCTATGGATAATGAATGATCGTCGCGCACGCCGCCTCCATGCGCGCCAGCTCCAATCCCCGCAATTCAGGAATCACCCTATCCGTAATGTCCCGGAGGCGCCCGCGAGCGGCGGGAAGCGGGCTTAGCGGGCGTTTCGTGGTTAACGAACCCGCCGCCTGAGCGGCTAGACCAATCCCGCAAAGCCAAGCACGCCGGCCAGCGCAAACACCCACAACGGATTGACGCGCGTCAAGAAGGCGACCGCCGCCGTGGTGGCGGTGATCAGCACGGCATAGACATTGTGGTCGGCGGCGCGCGCCAGCACGAAGGCGCTGGCCGCGATCAGCCCGAGCGATACCGGCACCAGGCCGGCCTGCAGCGCGATGCGCCAGCGCGCGTCTTTGAAGCGGTCCCAGGTGCGCGCCGCCAGGAAGGCCAGCACGCAGGTCGGCCCGCACATCGCCGATATCGCGACCGCGGCGCCGCTCAGCCCCGCCACGTGGAAGCCGATCAGCGCGACGATGATGACATTCGGCCCGGGCGACATTTGCGAGATCGCGAACATGTCGGCGAACTGCTTGTCGCTCATCCAGTGCATGACGTCGACCGCGACCCGATGCATTTCCGGGATCGCCGCATTGGCGCCGCCGACCGAGAACAGCGAGAGCACCACGAACAGGGTGAATAGCGACCACAACGGGTTTTCGTTCATCGCGTCACCACCGCAACCAGGCCAGCGCCACGCTGAACGGCGCCAGGCCTAGGAACACGTAAGGCAGCGGCCAATGCATGATGGCGACGCCGATGAAAGCGAGGATCGCCACCAGCGGCGCCGAATTCCATCGCTTGGCGAACAGCGGTCCCATCATCTTGGCGATCACCGCGACCAGCAGGCCGGCCGCGGCGGCGGCAATGCCGGCGAGGATGTGGCCGAGCGTGGCGATGTCGCCGAAGCGCTCGTAGAGAAACGCCAGCACGGTCACGATCGCCAGCGGCGGCCCCATCAGCCCGATCATCGCGAGCGCGGCGCCGGCGGCGCCGCCGAAACGGGCGCCGAACACCACCGCGAAGTTCACCGTATTGGGTCCGGGCAGGAACTGCGACAGCGCGAAGGTCTCGTTGAATTCCTCGTTCGTCATCCAGCGCCGCCGCTCGACGATCATGCGCCGCGCCCAGGGCAGCGCGCCGCCGAAGCCGGACAGCGAGACGGCCATGAAGGCGCGAAACAGCTCGAGCAGAGACGGACGCAAGGGTGCGGAAGCTTGCGCGGCGGGCTCGGGTGCAGGCGCTTGGGATTCGGGCATGGCGGCGAGGTTTATCGCGGGGAACGCCGCGCGGCTAGGCGGGGTCGTGCTCGACGCCGATGCAACGGCGGCATGGCGGCCGGCGCCCGAATTTGCGGTTGCGAAGGCGGACGCCGTTAGGCAGTTTACAGCTGAGGTGGTGAGGAGCGTAGCAATGGCGAAAAAGCGCCCGGCAAAAAGAAAAAAGAAGGCAACTCCCCGAGCGGCGGCTCCCGCTACCGCGGATCCGCCCGCTGTAGCGCTCCCGGATCATGCGATTGTCGTGGGCAAGAGCGAAAAATTCGAAGCCCTCGACCTCAAATTCGGCAATCGCCACGGGCTGGTGACCGGCGCCACCGGGACCGGCAAGACCGTCACCTTGCAGGTGCTGGCGGAAGGATTTTCCAAGGCCGGCGTGCCGGTCTTTGCCGCCGACGTCAAAGGCGACTTGTCAGGCATCGCCGCGGTCGGCGAAGCCAAGGACGCCTTCGTCAAGCGCGCGAAAAGTATGGGCCTGCCCTATCAGCCCGACGAATTTCCCGTGGTGTTCTGGGACGTGTTCGGCGAGCAGGGCCATCCGGTGCGCGCCACGGCCTCGGAGATGGGCCCGGTGCTGCTGTCGCGCATCATGGACCTCAACGACGCCCAGGAAGGCGTGCTCAACATCGCCTTCCGCGTCGCCGACGAACAGGGACTGGCGCTGCTCGATCTCAAGGACCTGCGTGCCATCCTTCAGTTCGTCTCGGAAAATGCAGCGTCGTTGCAGAAGTTGTACGGCAATGTGTCCGGCGCGACAGTCGGCGCCATCCAGCGCCAGCTGCTGGTGCTCGAGAACCAGGGCGCGACCTCTTTCTTCGGCGAACCGGCGCTGGCCATCGACGACTTCATGCGCACCGACCGCGACGGCCGCGGCTATGTCAACATCCTCGCCGCCGACAAGCTGATCGCCTATCCCCGCTTCTACGCCATGTTCCTGCTCTGGCTGCTGTCGGAATTGTTCGAGTCGCTTCCCGAGGTCGGCGACCCCGAAAAGCCGAAGCTGGTGTTCTTCTTTGACGAGGCACATCTGCTGTTCAACGAGGCGCCCAAACCGCTGCTCGAGAAGATCGAGCAGGTGGTGCGTTTGATCCGCTCCAAGGGCGTCGGCGTCTTTTTCGTCACGCAAAACCCGATTGACGTGCCGGAGACCGTGCTTTCGCAACTGGGCAACCGCGTGCAGCATGCCTTGCGCGCCTTCACGCCGCGCGATCAGCGGGCGGTGAAGGCGGCCGCGCAAACCTTCCGGCCTAACAAGAACCTCGACACCGAACAGATCATCACCGAGCTCGGCAAGGGCGAAGCGCTGGTCTCCTTCCTGGAAGACAACGGCGTGCCGTCGATGGTCGAACGCACCATGATCCGGCCACCGACGGCGCGGCTCGGGCAAATCAGCGCCAGCGAGCGCCGCGCGGTGATCGGAAAGAGCCCGGTCAAAGGCAAATACGACACCGCGGTGGACGCCGAATCCGCCTACGAGATGTTGAAGAAGCGGGTCGAGGAAACAGCCGCCGCGGAAGCAGAGGCCCAGCAAGGCGGCGGCGGTCTGCTCGGCGGGCTTGGTGGCCTGGTCGGCGGCATTTTCGGCACCAGCCGCAAGCGCGGCGAGCGGCTGACCACGGGACAATTGATCGCGCGATCGATCACCCGCACGGTGGTGAGCCGCACCGCTGGCAAGGTCGCCGCCGATCTCGGCAAATCGATCGGCGGCTCCATGGGCGGCTCGATCGGCCGCGCCATCGTGCGCGGCACGCTCGGGGGCGTGCTGCGGCGGCGCTGAGCACGCCAACGGCTTAAGGCTTTTCCTCGCGCCGGCTACGGATCGCCTCCTCCGCCTCACGCGTGCGCGCCGCGTTCAAGCCGCCGTCGCGTCCGAGATAAAGCGTCTGCGAGGGGAAGGCAAAGCCGGTGCCGCTCTTCTCCACGATCTCCATGCAGGCAAGCAGCAGCTCTTCCTGCAATTCCAGGAAGCCGGCATAGTCCCACGCAGTCACATAGGCAAAGATTTCGACGTCGAGCGAATAGGCGGCCAAGCCGATCAGGCGCACGCGCGCCGACGTGGAATCCACCTTGGGATGCTTGTCCAGCATGGCGCGCAATTCCTGCAGCACGTAGCGCATTTGGTCGGTGCTGGTCTCGTAGCGCAGGTTCAGGACGGGATGAAACCAGTAGCGGTCGCGCTGCGAATAGTTCTCGATGTGCAGCGTGGCGAACTCGCCGTTGGGCACGGTCAAGACGGTGCGGTCGAGGGTGCGGATGCGGGTCGAGCGGATGCCGATCTCCTCGATCGTCCCGAGCGTGTCGCCGAAGCGGCAGAAATCGCCGATGCGCACCGGCCGGTCGGCCAGCAGCGTCAGGCTGCCGATCAGGTTCTCGAACAGCTTCTGCGCACCGAGCGCGATGGCCAGGCCGCCGACGCCGAGGGCGGCGAGGCCGGCGGTGACGTTGACGCCGAAGGCGCGCAGCAGCGCCACGACGAACAGGATGGCAAGCAGCGCCTTGAAGGCACGGTTGAGGAAACTGATGGCGGAATAGGCCGTGAGCTGGCCACGGCGCGACATGCGCCCGAGAATGACTTCGCCGGCGGCATCGGCCACGCGCCACAGCAGCCAGGCAAACGCGAACCAGCCGACGATCTGCACGACGAATACCGCGCGATAGCGCGCGATCACCGAAATGCCCACCGCCTGCACCGCCAGCCCGAATATCAGCAGCATGATCAGCAGGCGCATTGGCCCGGCCGATTTTTCGATGAAGCGCGACAGCTTGGTCTCCTCGCCGCCGCGCCGGAGCAACCGTTCGATCGGGGCGCGCAGCGCAATCAGCGCCCAGGACAGCGCGAAGCTCAGGCCCGCCAGGATGAGCAGTGCCAGCCAATGCGAAACCGGCGCGCCGCCGATGGTCGGCCCCTCCGGCAGCAGGTTCAACCATGGGCCGGCCGAGGAATCGACTTTGAGCGCGCGGGACAGCGCCGGGATTTCGTTCAAGGTGCTGCCGGACACCAGCCACAGCGCCTTGCCGTCGCGGGTGACGCGCTTGGCCAGCAGCGGCACTTCGCGGTCCGTCATCTTGATCTGGCCGAAGCGCTCGACGTCTTGCTTCAATCCGTCTTTGACGCTGCCATTAGGATCGCTGGAAAGCTCCGCCGGCGTGACCACGTTGCCGGCGCGGTCGAGTACCTTTTGAAAGCGCTTGGCCAATTGCGGCCCGGCCAGGATGAACCATTGCCGCACGCCTTGCACCGAGCTGATCTCGAAGTATTGGACCGCGCGCTCGTAGTCGGCGGCGGCGAGCGCGTTCATCAGCCCGGTCACCATCCCATGCGGATTCTCGCGGCCGAACGGATCCGGCTCCGGCTTGGCGGCGGGCGCCTTGGGCGCGGCGGTCGGTGCCGCCGGTGCTTCGGCGGGCGCCTTGGGCGCAGCGGTCGGTGCCGCCGGTGCCTCGGCGGGCGCCTCCGCTGCCGGCGCGGGTGCCGGCAGCGTCTGCGGCCACGCGCTGGTGGCAAACACCGTCAGTAGCAAAGCGGAAAAAAATATGCGGGCGCGGATATTTAACGTCATCGCTTTGGCGTGTCCCACCTGTGAGCTGTCGGAGATAACCCGTGCGCGGCAAAGGACTGCGGGCCGGTTCACTGAGCCTATTCAGGCGGCATCAATGTGGCGGCGGGATGATCGCATGGGCATGTGCCCGGCCGCGAGCCGCACCGCCGGAAAAAATCGCCGCCGACATCGGTAAATCGGTTGGCGGCTCCATGGGCGGCTCGATCAGCCGCGCCGCCATGATCCAGGAGGAGAAATTCATTCGGCGGACCTTGCGGGCAGGCTGCCTTCACGAGAGGCGTGGAGTGAGGCGATCGTCGCAAGACAATCGGCGCCCCTCAGTGCCCTGCCCTGGCCCGCTTGGCGAGCGTATTCACGGCGGCCTTGAAACTGGCGGTCGCACGGCCGTTGATAGGGCCGTCGTAGATGCCCGCTTCGCTCAACAGCCGCTGCAAATGGCGGCGCATTTGGGTGCTGTAGCCGGCGGGATTGTCGGTCATCTGCTTTTTCGAGAACTCGCTGCCGGCTTTGATGGCCTTGAACATCCATTCCGCCGCCACTCGCGGGTTCTCCTTCACTCCGTGGCCTTTGTCGTAGGCTATGGCGAGATTATGCATGGCGCCGATGTTGCCCCGGCGCGCGGACGCGGTGTAGTTGCTCACGGCCTTTTCGAAATCCTTACTGCGCTCGTAGGAAAGGCCGACATAGAATAGACCCATCGAATTGCCCTTTTCGCCCGCCTTTTCGAACAGACGCAGCGCCTCGACTGGGTCCCGCGCAATCCCGCGGCCGTTCTCGTACATGAGGCCGAGCGCGACCATGGCGGCGGGGTTATCGAGCTTGACGGCCTTGCGGTACCAGCTCAGGGCTTCGGCATCGTCCTTCGTGACGCCGTGACCGGCCTCGGCCATGGCGCCCAGCCGGACCATGGCGCCGGACACGTGCAGGTCGGCCGCCTTGCGGTACCAACGCAGGGCCTGCGCGTAGTCCTGCGGCACGCCTTGCCCGGTCTCATACATCCAGCCGACGTTCGCCATGCCGGCGGCGTTGTTTTTATCGGCCGCCTTGCGATACCAATTGAACGCTGCCACGTAGTCCTTGGCGACGCCTTCACCGCGCGCGTAGATCTTAGCGAGTGCGACCATGGCCGGCGCGTGACCTGCTGTGGCGGCGCTTTGGTACCAGCGCCGGGCCTCGGCGATATCCTTGCCGATGCCCGTGCCTTTCTCATACATCCCGGCAAGCGCGAACATGGCGTTGGAATTGTTTTTCTCCGCCGCCTTGCGATACAGGCTGACGGCCTGCGCTTCGTCTTTCGCCACGCCGTGGCCTCTGGCATAGAGAAAACCGAGCATATAGCTGGCGCCGGCGTGGCCGTTTTCGGCGGCCTGCCGCGCCCAGTGTGCCGCCAGCGCGTCGTCCTGCAGCACGCCGCGCTCGCTCACATAGAGCCAGGCGAGGCCGTAGGCGGCACTGTCGTCGCCGCTCTCGGCGCGGCGCTGAAGACGGTCGGCGAGCTCCCTGGCGCTGCCGGCCACCCGCCATAGCGTCGCGTGGGCGCTGCTGCCGGGCGGCGTCCCGCCGACGATGATCGGTAGATCCATCCAGTTTGAGATATTGCGGCCATCGAAACCGACCACGACGTCGGTCGGCATGATGCCGGCGTGCGCCGCCGGCCCGTTCGGACTGACGCTCGTGACAAAGGCGCCGTGCGCGCTTTCGAGTCCGAAGGTCCCGGCCAGCTCGTCGTTCAATCCGGCGACCCGGACGCCCAGCAGTCCGCGTTTTTCCACCAGTTTGCCGAGCTTGACGGTAACGGTCATGCGCTCCGGCTTATGGGGCTGAGCTTCGGACGAAGCTCGCTCTTGCGCCTGCGGCGGCGGCGGTGCCGGCATGGCCGTCGGCTCCTCCAATGCTGCCATCGGAAATTTTGAATCCACGCCGGCGGCCGGCGCGGGTGACGTATCGTCCGCGGCTGTCGCCGGCGCTCCTTTGGGCTTGGCGCCGAAATAGAAGTCCCCGAGCAGCGAGGAAGCGACCCAAGGAACCTGCCCGCCGTTGGATACGCGCGAGACGCCGATGCGGGCGCGGTTGAAAACAGTCTCCACCGTCAGGTCCGTGGCATGCAGCTCCTTGAGCAACTCGGCCGCGAACAGGCTGTGGTCGCCCGAGCTTCTTTCGTCGATCAACTTGTTCAGCGCGCCCGAATAGAGCACCAGCGTGCCGACGGGGGCATTGAGCGGCGCAAGCCCGGCGGCGACCGACCGAAAGCGACGCTCGAAGGGATTCCTGCGCGCGGCGTCGATGATGATGATCTTGACCCTGGCGCCCTTGCGATTCATCTCGGCCAGCAGCGCGTCGACGCTGACGCCGTCACGACGCACGTCGGCTTCGCTCCAGATTTGCGCGTTGACCGGAACCAGATAACTTTGCCGCCCGACTTGCAAACCGAATCCGCTGAAATAAAACAGCGCGGTCGTGCCTTTCTTGATCTTGTCGGTGAAGGCGTCGATCGCCCGCTGCATCTCTTTCTTGCCAAGGTTAGTCTTGACGTCGATGCTGAAACGCAGCCGACGGAATTCTTCCGCCAGCGCGGTTGCATCCTTGGTCGCGTTGGGCAGCGGCGTTGCGGCGTTGGGATACTTGGCGTTGCCGATGACGAGCGCGACACGCGCGCCTTGCTGCTGGGCCGGCGCCGAGGTCGCCGTCAGCGAAAGGATCAACAGGCTCATACAGAACAGGAGCCGAAGGTTTCGCATTTTGCCCTCGAAGCACACAATGTCGCGCAGAAAGAAAAATCCTAATGATATGCGCCGGGCTTGGGAACCCGTCCCGGTCCGTGCGTCGCACATATCGTCCGGCATCGGCACGATGCCGATGCCGAGCATTCGTCGATCAGCGCTGCTCGGCGCGCGTCGCCACCGAGCATCGGCACATCTATGAGCATGAACCGCCCGCTATGCCTGCGCCGCATGGGCTGGTGCGGCAAGACCGCGCGCCGGCGGCGCCGATCCCACCGGCGGTCCTTGCGGCCGATCCCGCGCCTTAGGAATTGTTTCCCGTAAAACGCGCTTCCGCTCTTTCTTTAGTAACCTTCAGCCCCTATATTCAGGGGTGCCGGGGCAACCCGGCTATGGCGATAA
>CAZLWN010000066.1:0-19966 GCA_964563195.1 uncultured Undibacter sp.
CCCATTCGTGTCTGCTGGAGCGCGCAAATCCCATTAGCGAGGGGCTCACGCGCGAAGTCGCTTATTGGCACTTAGCAGACATGAGCTAGTGCACCGCACATGTCTGCTTTCGGGGGTATAGCGGACATGAGTGTTTGCGGCGCAGATTTCTGCTTTTGACCCGAAGCGGACATTGCGGGAGCGCAAGGCCCGTTCCCGCTGTGCCGTTCGCAATCTGCTGGAGTCAATTAGACCGGCAGCTTGATGGCGGCGCGCAGGCCGCCGCCCGGTCGGTTTGCGAGCGTGACTTCGCCGCCGTGGGCCTGCACGATGGATTGGGCGATCGCCAAACCGAGCCCGGTGCCGCCGGTGTCGCGGCTGCGCGATTCCTCCACCCGGTAGAACGGCTGGAACACCCGCAGCAACTCCGCCTCGGGAATTCCCGGCCCATCGTCGTCGATGGTGATCTTGATCATGTTCGCCGTGGACATGATCGCCGCCTGGGCGCGCTTGCCGTATTTCACCGCGTTGTCGAGCAAGTTGGTGAGCGCGCGCTTGAGCGCACCCGGTTGGCATTCATGCGTGAGCGGCGGGGCCGGCGCCATGGTCACCGGCAGGCCGGCATCGGCCATGTCGTCGACCACGCTGGCGAGCAGCGCGGCGACGTCGACGCGCCGGCGCGGCTCGGCGCGCACCTCGTCACGGGCGAACGCCAGCGTGGTCCCGATCATCTCGTCCATTTCGGCGATCGTGGCCAGCATCTTGTCGCGCTCGTTGGTGTCGGCGACTTCCTCCGCGCGCAGGCGCAGCAGCGTTAGCGGCGTGCGCAGGTCGTGCGACAGCGCCGCCAGCATCTGGGTGCGGCTCTCGACCAGCCGGCGCAGCCGCTCCTGCATGCGGTTGAAGGCGCGCGCGGCCTGCTGCATCTCGCTTGTACCGGTCTCTGCGAGCGGCTCCGCGCTGACGTCGCGGCCGAGCCGGTCGGCCGCCGCCGACAGCATGCCCAGCGGGGCGGTGAGGCGCCGCACCGCCCATGCCGAGACGGCGATGACGATCACGCCCATCAACGCCATGGAGATGATGAATTGCCACGACACCGACGGCGCCCCCTGCGGCAGCGTGGTCGCGAACGAAAGCCATTGGTCGTCGCTCAGCTTCACCGCCACCTGCAAGCCGCGCCACACCCCGAAGTCTGGCCCCATCATCTGGTGCATCATCCCGCCCATGCCAGGCATGCCGCCCATCGGTCCCGGCGGTCGGCGACCGAACGGCGGTCCGAAAGGCGGGCCGCCGGGTACGCCTGTCGGATCGAACAGGGCGGCCCGCACTTGCCGGTCGGGCCGGTCGGGAAGCTGCCGGCGCACATAGTCCTCGATCACCTTGGCGGCGCCGTCGGCATCGGCCGGCTGTTGCGCCGGCGGCTGGGCTGACAGCGAGACGCGGAAGGTGGGATCGCTTAGCGCGGCCACGATGCGCGGACGCCAATCGGCCGGCGCTTCCTCGACCAGGCGGGTGAGGTTGGCGACGCGCTGCGCGGCAGCGTACCCGCCGATCGCACGCACCGCCTGTTCTCGCGCGCCGGCATAGATCCAGGCGCCGATCGCGTGCGAGACCACGAGCCCGAGCAGCAGGATCAGGAGCGTTTGGCCGAACAGGCTCTTGGGCAGGAAGCGGGTCATTCGCGGCTCACATCGGGGGTGAAGATGTAGCCGCCGCCCCACACCGTCTTGATGAGTGTTGGCTCGGCCGGGTCGCGTTCGATTTTTTTGCGCAACCGGCTCACCTGCGTGTCCACGCTGCGGTCGAAGGCGTTGGCCGCGCGGTGGCGCGCCAGATCGAGCAACTGGTCGCGGCTCAAGGTGCGCTGCGGATGCTCGACCAGCGCCAGCAGCAGGTCGAATTCGCCGGTGCTCAGCGGCACCGCGACGCCGTCTTGGCCCAGCAGTTCGCGCCGGTCGACATCGAAGGCCCATCGCTCGAACCGGTAGCGCTTGGGCTTGTCCTGATCGGCCGCCGGCTCGCGCGCGTGGTTACGCCGTAGAACTGCACGGATGCGCGCAATCAGCTCGCGGCTACCGAACGGTTTTGGCAAATAATCGTCGGCGCCCATTTCCAGCCCGATCACCCGATCGACCTCGTCGCCCTTGGCGGTGAGCATGATGATCGGGATATCGCTATCGGCGCGCAGCGAACGGCACAGCGACAGCCCATCCTCGCGCGGCAGCATCAGGTCGAGCACGATGAGGTCGAAATGCGCATCGGCCAGCACTTTGCGCATGGCCTTGCCGTCTTCGGCGGCGCTGACGCGAAAGCCTTCCTTGCCGAGCGCGCGCGACACCAGATCGCGGATCTCGCGATGGTCGTCGACGATCAGGATGTGCGGGCCGGTATTCATGCGCGAAATTTAGTTCGGGACGGGTGCTTTGGGGCAAAAAAGTTGTAACGATTTCTGCCGGATAGGCGATTCGACACAATTGGTTACAAAATAGCGCCGCCCCCGATCTTGCCACCGGGTCAATGATGTAGATCAAATGCCGGCGCCGCGGGTCGACTAGGGTGGCGCCGGTCGCGGTCCTCCGTGACGGAATGCCAATGTTCATGCTCGCCACGCTGCTCAAATGGCTGCTGATCAGCCTCATACTGGTGTCCTTCGCGGGACGGCCAGGGGCGCAGGCTTTGCCGATGGCGACGCAAGGCTGCGGCGGGTCGAGCGCCGTGGCGATGCAATCCGCGCATCTGGTAGCGGCGCATGAGGCCGGCAAGATCGCGGCCGACGAAGCGGCAGCCCCGCAACACAATTCCGGCAAGACGAAAAGCGCCGATTGCGTCAAAAGCTGCGCCGCGGTCCAGGTTCTGGGCTTCGTGGTCATGACTTGGGCCCCCGAGGTCTGGCCGCAAATTCATTCGGCGGCCATTGAGGTCGCGTTGAACGGGCATCCTCCGAAACCCGAACTTTCCCCTCCCATCGCGCTCGCGTAACCGCGGCGGCGCTCGCGGCGTCGGCGCTTGATGCCGCTCCGGCCGTAACCGGTTCGGGCGAGCCAAACCTTACGCACAGTTCAATCAACTCGCAGTCCGCTCGGCCGCAACTGGCCTCAGCGACGCAACGAAAAGGAATGACAATGGCAAATCATGGAAATCGCCCAAAAGGCGGAGCTCAAATACCGGCTAAAATGGCGGGTGCCCGCAAGCCGAGTCTGTCGCGACGCGCGCTGCTACTCGGCTCGGTCGTTGTCGGCAGCGGCGCCGTATTCGCCTGGAGCGTGCTCGGATCGACGCAGCCGGCCAAGGCCGGCACCATCAGGGTATGGAAATCGCCCACCTGCGGCTGCTGCGGCGGCTGGGTCGATTACATGCGGGCCAAAGGCTATCAAGTCAGCGTCAACCACGTCGCAAATCCGGATCTGATCAAGGCGACCTTGGGCGTGCCGAACGCGCTTTACTCCTGCCACACGGCCAAGATCGACGATTACCTGGTCGAAGGCCACGTGCCGGAAGGCGCCGTTGCCAAATTGCTGGCCGAGCGGCCGAAACTGAAAGGCATCGCCTTGCCCGGCATGCCCGCCGGATCGCCTGGCATGGACGGTGTCCCCGGCATCTACCGCGTCGTCGGCTTCGACGCGAACGGGCGAATCTATCGCTTCGCGGAAGTGGGCGTCTGACAACTCGTGAAAGCGGACGTGATTGACGCGATGAATTCGCGCCACCCGTTCGCACAACCATCATAAAGGAAAAACGACAATGCAACGGCGTAGTTTTTTCAAAACGGCACTGGCGATGACGGGTCTGGCAGCCAGCATTGCCGGCGGCGCACCAGCGTGGGCGGCCACGGCCAAGAAACAGAAGGTGGTCTACCATCTGTCCGATGTGGAGAAGGTCGCGTTCGTGCTTTCCAACATCCAGAACCACATCGCCGGCGTGGGTGGGCCCGAATATGTGGAGATCGTTCTGGTGGTGCATGGGCCGGCGCTGAAGGGTTTCCACGCGGCGCTGGCGGACCCCGCAGTGAAGCAGGCCATCACCAACCTCAAGGAAGAAGGTGTCTCGCTCGACGCCTGCGCCAACACCATGAAGGCGCAGAAGGTCGACGAGAAGGGCCTGTTGCCCGGCTTCGCCAAGGTCGATCAGGGCGGCGTGGTGCGCATCGCGCAATTACAAGGCGACGGCTACGTCTATCTGCGGCCCTGATCGGCGTCGTGAGCGCGAGCGCCGGCCGCAGGGCCGGCGCTTGCTGCCATCTTCCCCGCGATCGCGGGCAATTTTTTTGTAACCAAATCTGGCGGATCGCCGCGCTGACACATTTGGTCACAAAATCGCGCCCAGCCGACAAAATTGAGTGACAGGTCGGGCTCCTAATGCGGATCAGCGACGGAAGAGAACATTGCAGGCAAAAGGAGCAGTCCAATGAAAACGCGAAATACTCTGATCGCGCTCGGCATTGCGGCGGCGGTTGCGGCTGGGACTTTTGGCGTCACCGCCTCCGCGCACGACACCGGCTACGGCTGGGGCATGATGGGCGGTTACGGACCCGGCTACAGCCAGGGCGGCGGCAATGGCTACGGACCCGGCACTGGCCCGATGCAGGGCTACGGCCCCGGCTATGGGCACATGCGCGGCTACGGCCCCGGCAACGGCCAAGGCTACGGCCCCGGTTATCACATGCGCGGCTGGGGCGGCGGCTATGGCCCCGGCGCAATGCACGGGTCCGGCTACGGCCACGGGATGATGGGGTGGTAGCGAAGGCTACAGCTCACCGAACGAATTCCAACACAAAGGAGAAATGCGATGCGTGCAAGAACATTGATCGGTGCCGGACTTGCGGTGGCGTTGGCCGGTGCGTTGTTTGTTTACAATTCGCCGGTGTCGGCGCATGGCCCTGGCGGCTGGGGCATGATGGGCGGCTACGGCCCCGGGATGATGGGCGGCTACGGCCACATGGGCGGCTGGGGCGGCGGGCCCGGCGCGGGACCGTCGAACTGTCCTGCCTTCGCCCAAGGTGGCGGACCCGGCCCCGGCGGCGGCTACGGTCCCGGCTATCACATGCGCGGCTGGGGCGGCGGTTACGGCCCCGGCATGATGCAAGGCTACGGTCCCGGTTACGGCCCGAGGGCCAACGTCCCGGGCAATCAGACGCTCAACCTGTCCACCGACGACGTGACGAGCCGCATGGAACGCTGGCTGACTTGGCAAGGCAACCCGCGGCTCAAGCTCGGCGAGGTGAAGGAGAAAGACGCCGACACGATCACGGCCGTCATTGTCACCAAGGACAATTCCGTGGTTCAGCGCTTCATCGTCGATCGCCACACCGGCTTTACCCGTCCCGACAACAGCTGAGCGGCTGTTGCGGCCGACCAAAGGCAGAAGCAATCCCAAGCCCGCGCGGCTGCCACCGCGCGGGCTTCCTCCATCAAGGATTTTTGCTTCTGGTTCCTTGCTCGGTTTCGACGCCTTGAATGCCACCCTGCCGGCGCCGGGCATGCCATGGCGAAGGCGAATTGCGCATCCGCATTAACGCTTGCTAAGGCGAACACCGGTAGACATAAGAGCGGTCCAAGATTGTGGGAGAGTGACCCATTATGAGGATTAATTCGACCGCTGTAACTTCGATGCTGCGCGCCGTGCTCATCCCCGCGGCTATGCTGTCGGTTTCGGCGCTAGCGCACGAAGGCCATCACTTCTCTGCGGGCGAGCCCGGCAATCCGAAAAAGCCAGCGCGCACCGTCAAGGTCTCCATGCAGGAAGAAGGCAAGAAGATGCTCTACGAGCCGGCGCGCATCGTCGTGCGCAAGGGCGAGCAGATCCGTTTCGTCCTCTTCAATGAAGGCTCCGAGAAGCACGAATTCGTGCTGGCGACGGTCAAGGAAAATCTCAAGCACGCCGAGACCATGAAAAAGAATCCGCACATGGCGCACCACGATCCGAACGCCATCACGCTGGCGCCTTACGTCGGCGGTGAGCTGCTTTGGAAATTCATCAAAGTCGGCACATTCGAGTACGGCTGCCTCATTCCCGGTCATCGAGAAGCCGGTATGCACGGCGTGATCGTTGTAAAATGAAGGAGGCCGGTCAAAGGCCAAAGATTGAGATCACTAAGAGGCCGGAAAACGTTCGATTCAAAAAAGCCCACAATCGACCGACGCCGTTTCTGCTTTTCGCACTTAACGGATAAACCAACCGCGCCCGCCTATGTCCGCTTCTGGCACAAAGCGGACATTCGCCGCGACGCAACATTTTGGTCGCTATTGGAGTAACAGCGGACATGGGCGCTGCCCGAGCGGACCGAGACTCGGTAAATCGAATGCCCCGCGCTGCGTCCGGGGAGCCTCGCTGGTGAGTCAGAAATATGGTGCGGCTTTCTACTAGCGGGGACCCGCCAAAATGAAGCCCTGAGTCTACCACGGACAACTGGCGGCGTTTGTAATTTTGATTCAAGATCCGGGCAATCTTTGAATCATTCTTGCGCTGTTTGTACTCAGTAACTGGTCACATACTGTTCTATTCTGCGACCAGTGGCGTTATTGAGCATGGGGACAAGTCAATGAAATCAACCCACCTGAAGCTGGTCGAAAGCGCTGATATGCGACCAGTTGCATCGAGAGGGCGCAAACCGAACAAAGGGTACCGAGTACGCGAGCACTTGACCGAGGGCGAGATGAACAAATTGCTGACCGCGCTCAGAGCTAATCGGCATGGCCAGCGTGATTGGCTGATTGGCTTATTAATCTATCGGCATGGTCTGCGAGTCAGCGAAGCCTGTGACCTACGGTGGGACGACCTCAACCTAGCCAAACGCACCATTCAGGTCCGTCGCCTTAAGGGTAGCGATGACAGCACCCACTATCTCGAACGAGATGAGATCGCTGGCCTTAAGAGATTGCAGCGCGAGCAGGAGCCCAAATCAGCCTATGTATTCGTCAACGAACGGGGGCAGCCATTTGGGCGAATGGGCGTTGGCCGGATGATCGAACGCGGTGGCCGAGCCGCCGAGCTACCACTACCTGTCCATGCGCACATGCTTAGACACTCGACGGGGTACGCTCTAGCGGGCAAGGGTATGGACACCCGCCGACTGCAACACTTTTTAGGGCACGCCAGCATCACCAACACGGTGCGCTACACCGCAATGTCGCCGGAACCCTTCAAAGACATTTGGCGGTGAAAGCCGGGTTGCCGATAAATAGTCCTTCAGCCGTCCGGGGGAGTCCGCAGAGCGACGCAATCGAGGCTGGCGGCCCCGGGGCTTAGGTAGACGGCCAAAAACGAATCCACGGCCTTGTATTTGAAATTGCGCTAAGCCCTGAAATCATATGAACGCAGGCCGCCTTTGTCCGTTGTTGCCTCAATAGCGGACAAACGCGGGTGCACGTGGCATGTCCGGTAAGGGCCAAAAGGGGAAATGAGACAGCGACCGTTGTTTCAATTTTAGGGTTGAGGCGAGTCGCGACGCTCAACAGTGGGGGCAACGCAAATGAAAAGGGGCAACAAAACGCTATCGTCTAAAATGCTCATGCGAAAGATGACCAACAGCTTGGCACGCTTGGACAAGCTGAGTTTTCTAGAACATTACGCGATGTTCATGGGCAAAGCTCAATTGATCGAGTTCTCCTTAAAGAAAATATTGTCTGTGAGATATCGCTACAGTGAAAAGAAACGCGAAAGGATGACCCTCGGAGGTGCTATCGCCGAACTCGAAAAATTGGGCCTGCGTAAAGATTTCGTCTCGCTTCTACGAGAGGTGAACAACTTTAGGATCGATATGGCCCACGAGTTTCTTGTGAGCCATCTGTCTCTAGTGGTTCTAAGTCCTCAGTTCGGGTAACTCTCGTGGAGATCATTGCGAAACGCGTTAGCGAAGGTGGAGGAAACCATCCATGTGTACGATTTTCTGAATGAAAATATGTATCTCTTTGAGAGACAGCGCAGGGTTTACTGATCTGACCCTCTACGGCGGTGAAGAGAGACGGCGAGTAAGCGGACAAACGGTCCCGGGGTAAATCGACCGTTGTCCACTTTGGTCCGAAAGCGGAAAAGATTTCACAGGCTTCGACCTTAGTGCTTCCACGGCTTTGAAGCAGT
Source organism: uncultured Undibacter sp. (assembly GCA_964563195.1). Lineage (GTDB taxonomy): Bacteria > Pseudomonadota > Alphaproteobacteria > Rhizobiales > Xanthobacteraceae > Pseudolabrys. The sequence goes on from CAZLWN010000066.1 coordinate 8,056, forward strand.
AGTATTCCTATGGCGCGGGGCCGGGTCTGCAACCCGTCGCCGGACACATTCACCACCGCCGTCCGGCCTGCCCCGCGCCATCAACTGCGTCGGCGGTGGATTGCGGTGGTCATGAAACTGTCAAGCGCGCCCCCGCCTATTACACGCAACTCAACTTACGATGAGCGCGCCATCGCGTTAGCCAGGCGACTCGGAATCGACATACCCTCGCCACCGCTCACGGGTGCACAGTGGCAAGCGTTGTGGGCTGGCATCGGTAAGGTGCTTCTCCGGATCGAACCACCGGAACCGCTCACGCTGCAAGCATTGTGGGCCGATGTCGGTATGCACCTCGCCGAACGGAGCGAACCGGAATTTCAGTGGGGTGCTGGCCGACGACTTGGAAGTAAGAACAAGCAAGTGGCACCAGTGGTGACGAAGGAGGCTCAACGCAAGAGACGGCAACGCCAACAGGCCGAACGGGGAAAAAAATATTAAGTAGCAATATTTGTCCCACTCCAAAAGAACGCTCTTAAGGTAAAGTCACTTTAAAGGAGAGCGCCGATCATGCCGCGTAGTCCCTGCACGTTTCGTGAGACTGATGTGCGCCGGGCCATCAAGGCGGCACGATCATCCGGTATCGAGATTGCGCGCGTCGAGATCGACAAGTACGGCAAGATCGTCGTAGTTACCGGCAAGCCAGATGAGACGGCCACCACACCGCTAGATGAGTGGAGATCGCGTCGTGGTTCGCGTTGACATCAAAGGGTGGTTCACCACCTACAAGAAGCTCAAGAGCGGCGATCGGGCCGAGTATCACTATCACCGTGCCACCGGCCGACGCCTCAATGGTCTACCGGGATCACCGGAATTCATCACGGACTATGCTGCGGCGGAGAAATTGATCCGCAATCGGCTCGCCGGAACTTTCAGTGGCCTGGTGCGGAGCTACACGCTCTCAGTCGAATTTGAAGAAAAGCTAGCGCCAAGCACACAATCCGAATATCGGCGGATGCTTACGAAGGCAGAGGCAGAGTTCGGGAACATGCCGCTATCGGCGCTCGACGATCAGAGGGTGCGAAAGGACTTCTTAGACTGGCGTGAGAAAGTGGCGCGCGCCTCTGGTGAGCGTGAGGCCGACAATCGTTTATCAGCCGTCTCGGCGATGCTCACATGGGCCGTCGACCATGGCCACACAACGGCAAACTACTTGCGCGGCTTCAAGCGCCTCTACCACGCCGATCGCTCTGAGATCATTTGGCTGCCCGAGCACATTGCGCACTTCATGAAGGTGGCGCCGATCGAGATACAGCGCATGTTAATCTTGGGGTTGCACACGGGCCAGCGCGAAGGTGATCTACTGCGGCTGCCATGGTCAGCTTACGATGGCGTTAGGATTAGCCTGCGGCAAGGCAAGGCACGGCGCGGCGGCAAGCTCGGTCCGCTCGTCGAAATCCCTTGCACGGCCGCGCTACGCCGCATGCTGGACGGTATGGAGCGGATCTCACCGCTGATCCTCACCACCAAGACCGGGCAGTCGCTCAAGAAGCGCTACTTCGCTCGACTCTGGGGTGACGCAATGGAAAAAGCCGGGCTGCAATCGGTGTTGCTCCCGGGCTCCGATTGGCCGGTCGAACTCCACTTCCATGATCTTCATGGAACGGCAGTTACTCTGCTTTCGGAGGCGGCATGTACGCCGCAACAAATCGCGACGATCACCGGCCACTCGCTCAAGACCGTGCATCGCATTCTTGAGCGCTACCTTGCGCGTACGCGCGGGCTCGCCGAACAGGCGATCTTCAATTTTGAGAACTCACCGCGAACAAAGTTTGCAAACCAGCTGCAAACCGTCGCTAGTCCCACGACACTAAGCAAAGGAAAATCTAATGCCTAACAACACGATAGATGGCGCGCCCGAAGAGATTCGAACTCCTGACCCCCAGATTCGTAGTCTGGTGCTCTATCCAGCTGAGCTACGGGCGCTTGATACCGCTGTCGAAATTTAAGCCGCGGAACCGGGCCTTAGCTAACGTCTTGTGTATCCATTGGCAAGGGTTGCCGCCGGAACCTCCTGAGTAGGCGAGACTTGCGCCGCCCAAGCCAGCGCTCGCCCCTCCACGCGGATGCGAAGGCTGAGTACAGCCGCATTGGCGAGCGTGAAGGCAAGCGCGAAGGCCGGCAACCTGAGCGCCAGCGGAACCACCGCGATCTCCAACGCCCCGATCAGGTAGTTCGGGTGTCGGAACCAGCGATAGGGCCCGCGCGCAACCGCCTGCGTGCCGGGCAACGCGTCGTCCAGCGCCGCCCGAGGCTCATGATCACCCACAGGCGGCCGGCCTGCAGTGCAATGAAAACTGCAAGCCAAAACGGATCGACGGTGCGCCCATGGCTGAGTATCCACAGCCCGAGCAACCAGAATGCGTGCAACGCCATCAATAGCGGATAATGCGCCGCGGCGAATTCAATGCCGCCGCCCGCGCGCAGCCGCTGCGTATTCTATTGCGCGAAGCCGAGTTCGGCGAGCCGCTGGATAATCAGAAACGCGACCAGCCACGCCCCTTCACCCATGCGCAGCCTCCAGCGCCAGGAAGCTCGCGGTGAAGCCGGGCCCGAGCGCCGCCAGCATGACGGGGCCGCGCATGCCGCACTTGAGCGCACGTTCGAGCACAAACAGCACGCTCGGCGCCGACATATTGCCGTGCCGCGCAGCACCGCACGCTCGTCACGCAGCGTGCCCGTTTGCAATCGAAACGCGCTCTCAACCGCGTCTAGCACTTTGGCGCCGCCCGGATGGCAGATGAAATGCGGCGCTACCAGCCGTGCGGCTTCGACGAAGCGCCGCGCCGGCGCCGCCAGCCGCTGCTCGACGAAACGTGGCAGCGAACGCGACAGCACGACGCCGAAGCCGACCGGATCGACCGTCCAGCCCATGATGTCGAGCGTGCCGGGCCACGTATGCTCGGCGGCACCGCGTAATTGCAACACACCTTGCCCGCGCTCGGCACGCAACACACAAGCCGCGGCACCATCGCCGAACAGCGCGCATGAAATCACATTGGCCTTGGCGCCGCGGTCGCCGCGAAATGCGAGCGTGCATGTTTCGACCGCAACCACGAGCACGATCTCGCCCGGCTCGGCACGTGCCAATCGGGCGCCAAGCGCTAGGCCGGCGACGCCGCCGCCACAACCGCGACCGAATACCGGTACGCGCAGCACGCCGGGCCGAAATCCCATCTCGGCGAACACGCGCGCTTCCAGGCTCGGCGTCGCCACGCCGGTCGACGACACGGTCACGATCACGTCGACGTCGCGCGCAGCGATTCGGGCGCGATCGAGCGACGCGCGCGCAGCCGCAACGAACAATGCGCTCGCGCCTTCAAGATAGGCTTGCGTGCGCTCGGGCCAATCGCGCGGCGTCATGAACCATTCCAGCAGTCGCACCGAATATCGCCGCTCGATGCCGACGTTGGCAAAAACATCGGCAAGTTTGGGATAGCGTGCAAAACTGCGGGCGTAGATGCGGCGCGCGACGTCGGCGACCGCCGCTTGTTTGATCTGATGCGTCGGCACGACGGTCGCGAGCCCAAGCAAAGATACAGGCGTTGACGCCATTATTGTTCCCTTCAGGTGAAAGCAACGCCCGCCCACGGTCTTACGAACACCGCGGCCGGGCGTCTCTTCCATGAAGGCTATGCGCTTTGAACTATCTGCTATGGCTATGCGCTATGCGCGCGCCGCGAACTCAGATCGACGGCGCTGTCGGGAATGGTGATGCGGAAGGTGGCGCCGATGGTTCCCGGCACCAACCTGATCTCGCCACCATGGGCACGCACCAGCTCGGCGGCGATTGCCAAGCCTAGCCCGGCGCCGCCGGCCCGCGTCGAACTCTGAAACGCCTGAAACATGTGGGCGCGCGCCTTCTCTGGCACGCCCGGCCCGGTATCGGAGACTTCCAGCACCACCACGCTGCCTTCGCGCCGACCGGTGATTCGGATCTGGTCGCGCGCCGGATCGCGCGCGCCGCGCCCTTCCAGCGCCTGTACGGCGTTGCGTGCTACGTTGACCAGCACCCTGAACAATTGATCATGATCGGCGTCGACCGTCAGGCCGCGCTCGACCGAGACGATCCAGCGAATCGGCACGTCTAAGCTAAGGCCGAGTGCCTCATGCACCTCCTCGATCAACGGCTCGACCACGACGGTCTTGCGCTCGGGCGGCGGCTCCTGCGCGGCGCCATAGGAAAGCGTCGACTGGCAGAACGCGATCGCGCGTTCGAGCGCGCGCATCAATTTTGGCGCAAAGCGCTGCACCTTCGGGTCGGGCAAGTGAGAAAGCTGATCGGAAAACAGCTGCGCCGAGGCCAGCAGGTTGCGCAGATCGTGATTGATCTTGGACACCGCCAGGCCAAGCGCCGCCAGCCGGCTTTTTTGATGCAGCATCGAGGCAAGCTCGCGCTGCATGGCGGCAAGCTCCTCCTCGGCAGTGCCGACCTCATCGCGGCGGCCTGATTCCACGATGATGCGCCCGGGATTTTCCGGATCGGCGCGAAACGCAACCATATTGTCAGTAATGCGCCGCATCGGGCGCACCAACAAATAATTAAGTGCGAGGAACACTAGCGCCGCGGTGATGCCGGAGATCACCAGCGAGAGCAGCATAATGTTGAACGAAAAGGTCCACATCGCCTTGCACAGCGGCGCCTCGTCGAGAACGATCTCGAGGAACTCGCCATGCGCCATCGGCGCTGGCCCCACCACCCGCATCACGTCATCGGGCATGCAGAACAGCAAGGTGTCGAAGGCGTGCATGATGGCGTGCCACCAGCGCACCTCACGCATGTCGATATCCTGTGCGATGCGAGACGGCACATTGGAGGCGGCAAGCAGGCGGCGCTCATTACCCATCTTTATCGCCACCGCGCGCGCACCAATGCTTTCCAGAATCTGCTTGGCCAGGCTTTCCGGCACCATGCCGCTGGGCGCGGCCTCGAGCACGAGTGCGGCGGTGTGGGCGGCGGCCAGGCGGTCGTTCAACCAGTTGATGCGGAAATTGGCGATCGACGGCACGTAGATGAGAATTTCCGCCACCATCACGAATACGATGGTGAGGAACAAGAGCTTGCCGGACAGGCCCACCCGCGGGCCGCGCGTCACGCATGGCGACCCCGGCATGATCTGCTCGGCCGCTGGCTCAGTTTCCGTTTGCAAGTTCGCCTCAACCGAAGATTCGCATAAAAGCTATGATGCGCCGCACCCAAGGACGCGTCAAACTTGGCGTAAAAAAGTCAATGGCCGCGCGTTTGCCGATTTCCGACATCGTCGGATAGGGCAAAACCACGCCGGTCAGCGCGCGAATATTCAGCCCTTGTGCAATCGCCAGGATCCAGGTGGCGATCAATTCGCCGGCCTGCGCGCCGACGATTGTCGCGCCGACGATCTTGCCCTTCTTCGTCGTGATGACCTTGATGTGGCCGTGGGTCTCGCGCTCGGTCTGGGCGCGGTCGTTGTCGTGATAGGGCCAGCGCAGGATGCGGATTTTCATTTTGCGCTTGCGCGCCTCCGCCTCGGTCAGGCCGGCCTGCGCCAGTTCCGGGTCGGTATAGGTCACCCAGGGGATAACGTCGTTGTTCACGCGCACGGGCAAACGGAACAGCGCGTTCCGGATCACCAAGCCGGCGTGATAATTGGCCGCGTGAGTGAACTGCAATTGTCCCGCCGCGCAGTCGCCGATGGCATAGACGCGGCGGTTGCTGGTCCTAAGTTTCTTATTCACGCCAATGCCGGAGCGATTGTAGCGGATGCCGGCAGCTTCGAGATCGAGCCCGTCGACCGTGGCTTTGCGCCCGGCAGCGACCAACACATGGCTGCCTTCGACCGTCTCCTCGCCGTCCTCCGCCGCATACGTCACCGTCACGCTGCCGGGAGAATGCCGGACGCGCGCGACTTTCACGCCGCTGCAGACCACGACGCCCTCGCGTTCGAGCTGGGCGAGCACGATTGCCGCCGCTTCCGGATCGTCCTTGGCGAGCGGAGCCAAAGCTTCCAACACGGTCACCTCGCTACCGAGTCGGCGGAAGCCCTGGGCCATTTCAAGGCCGATGGGGCCAGCGCCGATGACGACGAGATGGCGCGGCCGTTCGGTGAGCTTGAAAATGGTTTCGTTGGTCAAATACGGTCCGCTGTCGATGCCCGGGATCGGCGGCACGCCCGCGCTCGAACCGGTGGCGATCACGAAGCGCCGCGCGCGGATCTCGTGATTGTCGCCGACCACGACGCGGTGGCGGTCGACAAATTTGGCGCGGCCCTTGATCACCCGCACGCCGAGCCCGGTGAAACGCTCAACCGAGTCGTTGGGCGCGATCGAAGCAATCACGCGCTGCACGTGGCCGTGCACCTTGGCAAAATCGACCTCGGTTTGCGCCGTCACCCCGAACGGCAAGGCGCTGCGCGCAAGCGCCGCCCGCTTGGCCGCTGCCAGCAAGGCCTTCGACGGTACGCAGCCGGTATTGAGGCAATCGCCGCCCATCTTGTGGCTTTCGATCAGCACGCACGAAACGCCGAAAGCCGCGGCGGCAGCGGTCACCGACAAGCCGCCGGAACCGCCGCCGATCACGCAAATGTCGGGTGTCAGTATCTCAGCCATGCCCCCTCGCCCGCTTGCCCGCAACCATAATACTACATCGTCGCGCGCGAGCGCGCCCGCAGCCGCTTCACCACCACCGGCACCAGCGCCAGCACGCCGAGCGCGATCAGCGCGCCGATCAGCTCCGGCGTCAGGATGCCCTGAGCATTGAAGGTGAGGTGGCAACCGGCATGGCCGGCAGACATGCAGGCGTCATAGGCATCTTTCTGGGCGGCAATGACGCTGTCGAGGCCGGTGCCGGCGAACGCATAGACCGTGCCGCCAGGTATAATGCCGAGCGCGGTGGCGGCGACGAAGGTCCAGAGCGGCACGCCGGCGAAAGCCGGCACCAGATTGACCAGGAAGAACGGAAAGGCGGGCACCAGCCGCAGGAACAATAGGTAGCTGAAGGCGTCATCGCGGAACCCTTGCGCCAACTGATTGGCGCGCGGGCCAGCGCGCTTGAGCAACGACTCGCCGAGCGCGGTGCGCGCCACCAGGAAGATGACCGTGGCGCCGAGCGTGGCGCCGGCCACGGCGGCCGAGGCGCCGAGCACCAGCCCGAACAGAAAGCCGCCGGCCACGGTCAGGAAAGTAGCGCCCGGCAGCGACAACGCGACCGTCACTATATAGAGCGCGATATAGGCGAGTAGCGCCAGCACCCGGTGCTGCGTTACGAAGGCGTCGATGGTCGCGCGGTGGTAGACCAGCGCTTCCAACGAGATCATGCCGCGGCCGAAGGTCAAATAGGCCACGACCGCGAGCACGACGATGGCGGCCAACGGGAGCAGGCGGCGGGCCAGCGGGCCAAAGGAGGCGGATGCGGACATGCGCGCTATATACACGAGCGCCTGCGAGACGGCGCCGCCTTCACCCGCTTGTGACGGTTTTTGACCGGCAAAGGCCGACTTAGCCCAGCGCCGGTGGTCGCATTGACGCGCCCTAGCCCCTCCCTTATAAGCCGCGCAAATCGCGTGCCGATCCGCACTCCATGCGGATTTTCATGGCGAATTGCGGGGTCGCCCGGGCGCTCCCGCCGCCACGGCGCGACCAGCGGAGAACTTAATCGTGAAGCGGACCTATCAACCGAGCAAGCTTGTACGCAAGCGCCGTCACGGTTTCCGCGCGCGCATGGCCACCAAGGGCGGGCGCAAGGTGGTATCGGCACGGCGCTCGCGCGGACGCAAGCGGCTTTCCGCCTGACTCGAGCGGCGAAAGGGTCCGCAGCGCTTCCTTCCATGGAACGATTGAGGCAACGGGCGGACTTTCTGGCTGCGGCGTCCGGGATCAAGGTCTCTGCCTCCGCGTTCCTGCTACAGGCGCGCAAGCGAGCGGATGACGGGTCAGTGCGTTTCGGCTTCACCGTGTCGAAGAAGGTCGGCAATGCCGTCGAGCGGAACCGGATTCGGCGCCGCTTGCGGGAGATGGTGCGGCTCGCGGCCGGCAGCCGGACGCACGCCGGCCATGATTATGTGCTAGTCGGCCGTCGCGCGGCATTGAAAGTGCCGTTCGAGCGGATGACAAAGGACTTCGACGGCGCGCTGCGCCGCGTGCATGCGGGGCGTAACGGCAAAACGGAATCCCGATGATGGACAACAAGAACACCATCCTCGCCATTGTGCTGTCGGCCATCGTGCTGATCGCCTGGCAGTTTTTCGTCGGGTTGCCGCAGCAGAAGGCACGACAGGAACAGCTCCAAACCCAGCAGCAGCAGCAACAGCAAAAGCGGGCGGCGCAGCCAAGCCAGAACGCGCAACCGGCGCAACCTTCGGCGCAGCCGGGACCCCCGCAGCCGCCCGGGCAGGCGGCGCAGGCGCCCGCCGGCGCCCCCGTCAGCCGCGCCGCCGCGCTGAAGACCTCGCCGCGCATCCCGGTTGCGACCGACAGCCTGCAAGGCTCGATCGACCTCAAGGGCGCGCGCATCGACGATCTGGCGCTGGTCAAATATCACGAGACCGTCGACCCGAAGTCGCCGCCGATCGTGCTGCTGTCGCCGTCCGACAGCCCCGACCCGTTCTATGCCGAGTTCGGCTGGACCGGCGGTGCGGACACCAAGATCAAGCTGCCGACTTCGGATACCGTCTGGCAGCAGGCAGGCTCCGGCGCGCTCGGCGTCAGCCATCCGGTGACGCTCACCTACGACAACGGCGAGGGGCTCGAATTCCGCCGCACCATTTCGGTCGACGACAAGTACCTGTTCACCATCAAGGACGAGGTGGCGAACAAGAGCGCCAACCCGGTCTCGCTCTACCCTTACGGCCTGATCTCGCGCCACGGCACGCCGAAAACGCTCGGCTACTACATTTTGCATGAAGGCCTGATCGGCGTGCTCGGCGACCAGGGCCTGCAGGAATACACCTACAAGACGGTCGAAGAGAAAAAGGTCGTCAATTTCAACGTGACCAATGGCTGGCTCGGCATCACGGACAAATACTGGGCCACGACGCTATTGCCCGACCCGACGGCGCATCTCAAGGCGCGCTTCTCCAGCGGCAAGCTCGGTGGCAAGGAAACCTACCAGGCCGATTACCTGCTCGATGCCACAACGGTGGCGCCCGGCGCGAGCGCGACCGCCACCGCGCGGCTGTTTGCCGGCGCCAAGGAACAGCGCGTCATCAACAACTACGAAGAGCAGCTCAATATCAATCGCTTCGATCTGCTGATCGACTGGGGCTGGTTCTATTTCATCACCAAGCCGCTATTCATCGTGATGGACTATTTTTTTCGCCTGGTCGGCAATTTCGGCGTGGCGATCCTGATCGTCACCGTGCTGATCAAGATCGCGTTCTTCCCGCTCGCCAACAAATCCTACGCCTCGATGGCCAAGATGAAGGCGGTGCAGCCGCAGATGACCGCGCTGCGCGAGCGCTATCCCGACGACAAGGCCAAGCAGCAGCAGGAGTTGATGGCGCTCTACAAGAAGGAGAAGATAAACCCGCTCGCCGGCTGCCTGCCGATCGCCATCCAGATTCCGGTGTTCTTCTCGCTCTACAAGGTGCTGTTCGTCACCATCGAGATGCGGCACGCGCCGTTCTTCGGCTGGATCCACGACCTGTCGGCGCCCGACCCGACCAATGTCTTCAAACTGTTCGGGCTCATCCCGTTCGATCCGACCATCGTGCCGGTGGTCGGCCATTTCCTGCATCTCGGTCTCTGGCCGCTGATCATGGGCGTGACCATGTGGGCGCAGATGAAGCTCAACCCGTCGCCGCCCGACCCGACCCAGAAGATGATCTTCGACTGGATGCCGGTGATTTTCACCTTCATGCTGGCGAGCTTCCCGGCGGGCCTCGTGATCTACTGGGCGTGGAACAATTCGCTGTCGGTGGCGCAGCAGAGCATCATCATGCGCAAGCACGGGGCGAAGATCGAGTTGTTCGATAATATCAAGGCGGTGTTCGTGAAGAAGAAGACGCAAGAATAGCGTCGGCCTAGCGGCCATTTTTCGGCCTTCGGCCGACCTGCTGCGCTTTGCCCGCATCTGAAATGACCGGGTAGAACCATGACTACAGACGATCACGCTGCCATTCGCGCCATTATCAAGCGGCAATTCGGCAGCTTGAACTGGAACAGCACGACGTCCGCCGATTGGGCCGCGTTTTCCGCCGACTTTCTGCCCGGCGCCCTGCTTTATCCCGCCGCGCGACCTGCGAAATCGCAGCGGCCGGAAGCCTTCGTCGAACGCATGAAACGCTTGGCGCAAAGCAAATTGCGCTCATTCAACGAAATCCCGATCGGCTGTGATATTCGCGTGTTCGGCAACGTCGCGTTCGCAGTCGCTGCCTGCCAAATTACCGAGAACGAGACGACGGTCACCCGCAGCCTTGAAATGATGCTGCTCGTCAAGACCGAAGGCCGCTGGCAAATCGCGTCTCAGGCGTGGGATACAGAGGGCGATTCGAAGCCGATCCCGCCGGATCTTCTCAACTGGCACTGACCGGCCGCAGCGCGGCGGCTCGGCAAAGGATATCGTGCCGATGGCCGCTGGCGACTTCACCCGCGACGAGATCGAGGCCGGCCGGCGCCTGTTCGCCGGCGAATGGCGCTTCGTCGCCGCCGCGGGCTCGCCGGCCTCGCTGCCGCCGATGCGCGGCGTCGAGATCGCGCTCGCCGGCCGCTCCAATGTCGGCAAGTCGAGCCTGATCAACGCGCTCACCGGCCGCAAAAGCCTGGCGCGCATTTCACGCACGCCCGGGCGCACGCAGGAACTGATCTTCTTTGCCGGCGGCGGCAACCTCGCCATCGTAGACATGCCCGGCTACGGCTATGCCGCCGCCGCCAAGACCAAGATCGCGGCCTGGACCGAGCTGATCCACGCCTATTTGCGCGGGCGCGCCAACCTCGCCCGCGTCTATGTGCTGGTGGACGCCCGCCACGGCTTCAAACCGACCGACGCTCCCGTGCTCGATGCGTTCGGCCAGGTCGCGGTCAGCCACCAGATCGTGCTGACCAAGGCGGATGCGGTGAAGCCGGCCGACATTGCCCGGCGCATCAACGATGTAGAAGCAGCGCTCGCGAAGCGGCCGGCCGCGTTTCCGGGTGTGCTGGCAACCTCGGCCCGCGAAGGCACCGGCATCCCCGAACTGCGCGCGGCCGTCGCGCGGCTGCTCATGGAGCGAAAGGGCTGACGGGCGAAACCCGTCCATCTATTATTCCGCCATGGACCAGATTCTGATCGCCCTTGCCGGCTTCATGGGCGCTGCCGGTGTGGTACTCGCGGCCGCCGGCGCCCACGGCAAGCCGGGCGCCGGCCTCGACAGCGCCGGCTATCTGCTGCTGATCCACGCCGCGGCGGTGATCGCCGGCGTTGCCGCTGTCCGCTCCGGCGCCATTCTGCGCCCGCTTGGCATGATCGTGCTTTGCGGATTTGTGCTCGGGGCCGCCCTGTTCGCCGCCGACGTGGCGGCGCGGGCCTATCTCGGCGGCCGCCTGTTCCCGTTTGCCGCACCCTCAGGCGGCGTCATCTTGATCGTGAGCTGGCTTGCCCTGATTGCGGCGGCGCTCGCCGGCTTGCGCGCGGGATAGGGCCTCTTTCGCCGAACGGCAGCGGCCGCTAAAACAGCGCCACCCATCACGCGAAGGCCGAGCCGATGAGCAAAGCTCCTAAATCCGGGCTTCAGAAGATCGACCCGCAAACGCAGGCGCGCATCCTCTCCGAAGCGCTGCCGCATATGCAGCGCTACGACGAGGAGACCGTCGTCGTCAAATACGGCGGCCACGCCATGGGCCAGGAACAGATGGCGCGCGATTTCGCTTGCGACGTGGTGCTGCTGGAGCAGACCGCGATCAATCCGGTGGTCGTGCACGGCGG
>CAZLWN010000067.1:0-19693 GCA_964563195.1 uncultured Undibacter sp.
AGGTCGCCAAGCGCCTCGGCATCATGAACGAGGGCGAGCCCCCGCGCGGGGCGGGTCCCGTGCTGGTCAAAGGCTAGGCTTGTCCCGGGCGCAGCGCAGCACGCGAGTGGTGCGCTGCCGACCCGGGACACGCATTTCTGGGCCTTGCTACGCCTTGTATTGCCCATAGTTTAGGCGTGGATAGCTGGTTTATTGTCAGCCTACTTTCGCGATTCATGCGGTAAATCACGTTCATGAAAGCGCGCGTCACCGTTACCTTGAAGTCCGGCATTCTCGATCCGCAAGGCAAGGCGATCGAAGGCGCGCTGCGCTCGCTCGGGGTCGAGGGCGTCACCGCGGTGCGCCAGGGCAAGGTTTTCGACATCGAGCTCGAGGGCGCCGACCGCGCCAAGGCCGAGACCTTGCTCAAGCAGGCGGCCGACAAGCTGCTCTCTAATACCGTGATCGAAAACTACCGGGTGGACGTGCTGGGATGAAATCCGCCGTCCTCGTGTTCCCCGGCATCAATCGCGAACGCGACATGGCGCGCACGATTCGACTCATTTCCGGCGCCGAGCCGGCCATGGTCTGGCACACCGAGAAAGAGCTTCCCGTAGGCTGCGACCTGGTGGTGATCCCGGGCGGCTTTTCCTATGGCGATTACTTGCGCTGCGGAGCAATCGCGGCGCGCTCGCCCATCATGGAGGCGGTGCGTGGGCATGCCGCCAAGGGCGGGCTCACCCTCGGCGTCTGTAACGGCTTCCAGATTCTGTGCGAGGCCGGGCTGCTTCCCGGCGTGCTGATGCGCAACGAGAACCTGCGCTTCATCTGCCGCGACGTGTATCTGCGGGTCGAGCGCTCCGACACGCCGTTCACGCGCGGCTACAATGCGGGCCAGGTGATCCGGGTTCCGGTGGCGCACGGGGAGGGCAATTACATCGCCGACGGCGAGACCATCGCGCGCCTGGAAGGCGGGGGGCGGGTGATTTTCCGCTACGCATCGCCCGACGGCATGATCGACCCGAACTGGAATCACAACGGCGCCATCAACGCCATCGCCGGCATCGTGTCCGAGCGCGGCAACGTGCTCGGCATGATGCCGCATCCGGAAAACCACGTGGAAAGCGCGGTCGGCCCGACCGATGGGCGCGGGCTGTTTGCGGGCCTAGTGGAGGCTTTGGAGAAGGCCGCGTGACAAAATTTGGCGTCATGCCCGGCCTTGTGCCGGGCATCCACGCCTTGCTTGTAGGACGTCAGCTAAGGCGTGCATGGCCGGGACAAGCCCGGCCATGACGGAAGAAACATTGATCCCCAACGAGACCCCCATCACCCCCGCGCTGATCGCAGAGCACGGCCTGAAGGCCGACGAATATCAGCGCATTCTCGACCTGATCGGCCGCGAACCGACGCTGACCGAGCTCGGCATCTTTTCCGCCATGTGGAACGAGCACTGCTCCTACAAATCCTCCAAGGTCCACCTGCGGGGGCTGCCGACCTCAGGCCCGCATGTGATCCAGGGCCCGGGTGAGAACGCCGGAGTCATCGACATCGGCGACGGCCTGGCTTGCGTGTTTAAGATGGAGAGCCATAACCATCCGAGCTATATCGAGCCCTATCAGGGCGCCGCCACCGGGGTCGGCGGCATCTTGCGCGACGTGTTCACCATGGGCGCGCGGCCGGTCGCCTGCCTCAACGCGCTCTCATTTGGCGATCCCAGGCATCCCAAGACGCGACACCTGGTCGCCGGCGTGGTCGCCGGCATCGGCGGCTATGGCAACTCGTTTGGAGTGCCGACGGTCGGCGGATCGGTGTGTTTCCACGCCAGCTACGACGGCAACTGCCTGGTCAACGCCATGGCGGTCGGCATCGCGGCCAAGGACCAGATTTTTTATTCGGCCGCCTCCGGCGTGCACATGCCGATTGTCTATCTCGGCTCCAAGACTGGCCGCGACGGCATTCACGGCGCGTCGATGGCCTCGGCCGAGTTCGGCGAAGATTCCGAAGAAAAGCGTCCGACCGTGCAGGTCGGCGATCCCTTCTCCGAGAAGCTGCTGCTCGAAGCCTGTCTGGAGATCATGGCCAAGGGTTGTGTCATCGCCATCCAGGACATGGGCGCGGCCGGCCTTACCTCGTCCTCCACCGAGATGGGCGCCAAGGGCGATCTCGGCGTCACCCTCGATCTCGACCAGGTGCCGTGCCGCGAGGAAGGCATGAGCGCCTACGAGATGATGCTGTCGGAGAGCCAGGAGCGCATGCTCATGGTGCTCAAGCCGGAAAAGGAAAAAGAGGCCGAGAGCGTGTTCCGCAAATGGGGCCTCGACTTCGCGCTGGTGGGCGAGACCACGGCCTCAAAGCGTTTCATCGTGCGCCACCGGGGCGAGATCATGGCCGACCTGCCGATCAAGGAGCTCGGCAGCGAGGCGCCGGTCTACCACCGGCCTTTCGTCCAGATGTCCAAGCCGCCGGTTATCGATGCGGCCTCGGTGCCGGCGCCGGAGAGCATCGCCGACGTGCTGGAAACGCTGATCGCCACGCCCGATTTGTGCTCCAAGCGCTGGGTCTGGGAGCAATACGACCACATCATTCTCGGCAATACCGTGCAGCGCCCCGGTGGCGACGCCGCCGTGGTGCGCGTGCAAGACGGCCCGAAGGGCCTCGCGCTCACCACCGACGTGACGCCGCGCTATTGCGAGGCCGATCCGTTCGAAGGGGGCAAGCAGGCCGTCGCCGAATGCTGGCGCAATCTCACCGCGGTGGGGGCGCGACCGCTCGCCGTCACCGATAATCTTAATTTCGGCAATCCGGAGCGGCCGGAGATCATGGGGCAGTTTGTCGGATGCGTGCGCGGCATTGGCGAGGCCTGCAAGGCGCTCGACTTCCCGGTCGTCTCCGGCAACGTGTCGCTTCACAACGAGACCAACGGGCGCGCCATACTGCCGACGCCCTCGATCGGCGGCGTCGGTCTGCTCGACGACTTCACCCAATCGGCGACGCTTGCCTTCAAGCGCGCAGGCGAGGAAATCTTGGCTGTCGGCGAAACCATCGGTTGGCTCGGCCAGTCCATGTTTCTGCGTGAAATCTGCGGGCGGGAGGAGGGCGCGCCGCCGCCGGTCGATCTCGTCGAGGAGCGCGAGAACGGCGACTTCGTGCGCGCACTCATCCGCGACGGCACCGCCACCGCGGTGCACGATTTGTCCGACGGCGGGCTTGCGGTCGCGCTCGCCGAAATGGCGATGGCCTCGGGCATTGGTGCTGCGCTCAGCGAGGCGCCGGTTGACATCCCGGCGCATGCCTATTGGTTCGGCGAAGACCAGGCGCGCTATCTCGTCACCGTGCCGGCCGCGCAGGCGCAAGCCGTCATCGAACGCGCACAAGCGGTTGGCGTACTGGCCACGTCCATCGGCGTCACCGGCGGCGAGGCCTTGGCATTGCCCGGCGAGCCGCTGCTGACACTCAAGGCGCTTACCGAGCGATTCGAAGGTTGGCTGCCGCATTACATGGCCGGCGGGCTGTAGGCCGAGGCCGGCCGAGGATATCGGCGTTGGCCATTCCGTTATTGTCATCTGCAAAAATTTGGGCGCAAATGGCAGGCTATAGTGCTGCCGGAGCCGCCAACATGACCCCGGCCTTGAGGAGTTCCACCATGGCGATGGACGCCCGCGAGATCGAGCGCCTGATCAAGGCGCGCATCCCGGACGCGCAGGTGACCATCCGCGACCTCGCCGGCGACGGCGATCATTACGCCGCCACGGTGATTTCGGCCTCGTTCAAGGGCAAGTCGCGGGTGCAGCAGCACCAGCTGGTCTACGAGGCGCTGAAAGGTCAGATGGGCGGCGTGCTGCACGCGCTCGCCCTGCAGACCGGCACGCCGGAATAGCGCATGATCCCGAAAAGCATGTCCTCGACGCCGATCGGGGATGGGCACCGGTTTTCGGAAAAGATCATGCGCAGGCGAAACTGATGGCCAAGGTTAAGACGCTGGCGCAGGCGGGTGCCATCAAGCCGACCGGGACCTGGAGCCTGGGGGCGCGTGCCGGCGATTTCGTCTTCGTCGCCGGCATGCGCGGCATCGATCCGGCGACCAACACCATCGTCGGCCCCGAGGAAGCGCGTGTTCGGCAGGCTTATACGAACATGAAATTGATCGCTGAATCCGAGGGTGCCAAGCTCACCGATTGCGTCCGCACCGTCGTTTACGTCACCGATCTGGCGCGTCTGCGCCCGCTGGTAAACCAGATTCAGGAGGAATTCTGGAGCGTTGGGCCCTATCCGCCGCGCACCATCGTGGAGGTGTCGCGGCTCGCCCAGGACGATATTTTCGAGGTGGAGGGGACCTTCTACGCCCCGAAAAAGGGCTTGATTCACAGCCATTTCCGCTTGGGGTGACGCGGCGATGTGCGCTACATATATCGAGAAGCGAAGCGGCCCGCCGCCTGAGGCGCCGCTCAACAGGACTGGAATCCATGGGTATCGAGCAGTTCATCGACAACGAAGTGAAGGCCAACGACGTGGTGCTGTTCATGAAGGGCACCCCGCAATTTCCGATGTGCGGATTTTCCGGCCAGGTGGTGCAGATCCTCGACCATCTCGGCGTCGCCTATAAGGGCGTGAACGTGCTGGAATCCGACGAGATCCGAAACGGCATCAAGGCCTATTCCAACTGGCCGACCATTCCGCAGCTCTACGTGAAGGGCGAGTTCGTCGGTGGCTGCGATATCATCCGCGAAATGTTTCAGGCCGGCGAGTTGCAGCAGGCGCTAAAAAACAAAGGCGTCTCCGTCAGCCAGACCGCCTGATTGCACCGGCGCATAGTGCGACGTCCGCCGCGCCAATCTATGGCTGCGACAGGCCGCATGCGGGGCTTCGCTTGATCTTACGTGGGGCCGTCAGTCCCGCGCCCGGCCGCGCGGGCCGGCGGTGGGTTTAAACCGGCGCATGGCCAAGTAGATGATCGCCAGCACGATGACGATGCCGAGCATGCCGGAACTGGCACCGGCGGAGAATTTGGTCACGTTGTCGGCGACCGAGACCACGTAGGGGCCGGCATCCTTCCCGAGCAGCAGGAAGATCAGCACGAGCGCAAGCACGGTCAGGAATGCCAACTCGACAAACTCCCACAAGACACGCTTGGCAGTGGCCACAAATTTCCACATGGCACAGACCCCAGGATAGCGGGGAACCCCCGGAGCGGGGGTGTACATACGAGCTTGATGAGGTGGTGGGGAGCTTTGCGACCCCCCACCAGTCGCCTCAACGGTTCAGCATGGAACGCGTCAACGTCAGCTGAGCTGCCGGTTCGAGAACAGCCAGAAAATGATCCCGAGGGTAATCAGGCCGACGAGACCGTTCGAGCCTAAGTCCTTGACCCAGCCCATGAGATTGCCTGTCACGGCGCCGAAGAAGGGGAGGTTCGAACCCACGAGAATGGCCAGCACGATTGCCAGCGCAAGCAGCATCAGCCCCAGCTCGGTCAACGCACCGACCCAGTTCTTGATGGTATCGATCGCTTTCATCGCGAAATCTCCCTAGACATGCCCCCGATTCGAGGACGCGCAAAACTACCTCACCGCGACCACTAAATGTAGGAAAAAGTAAGAAGCCCCTTACTAAATTTATGTGCATTGCGGGGATTTCCGGCGAGAAACCGTTTGCGACTTAGCTGCTCTGCGAGCTCGGATCGTGCCGATTCGCCCGTTCAGAAAACAAAATCCCCGCCTTTGGGCGGGGAATTTTTGCGTTTTTGGGGATCGGCCGGCCTGGCCGGCCGGAGCGTCGCTCAGCGCGAGTAATATTCGACCACTAGATGCGGCTCCATTTGCACCGGGTAGGGCACGTCGGAATAACCCGGCACACGCGTCAGCTTGGCGGTCATCTTGGAGCCGTCGACCTCGATGTAGTCGGGCACGTCGCGCTCGGGCAGGCCTTGCGCCTCCAGCACTAGCGCAAGCTCGTTCGACTTTTCCTTCACCTCCACCACGTCGCCGATCTTGACCCGGTAGCTCGGGATGGTGACGCGGCGGCCGTTCACCCGGATGTGGCCGTGGTTGATAAACTGGCGGGCGGCAAACACGGTCGGCACGAATTTGGCTCGGTAGATCACGGCGTCGAGCCGGCGCTCCAGCAGGCCGATCATGTGGGCGCCGCTGTCGCCCTTCATGCGGATGGCTTCCATGTAGATGCCGCGAAACTGGCGCTCGGAAACATTGCCGTAGTAGCCGCGCAGCTTCTGCTTGGCCTTGAGCTGCACGCCGTAGTCGGAAAGCTTGCCCTTGCGGCGCTGGCCGTGCTGGCCGGGGCCGTATTCGCGCCGGTTCACCGGGCTCTTGGGACGGCCCCAGATGTTCTCGCCCATCCGGCGGTCGATCTTGTACTTGGATTCCATGCGCTTGGTCATCGCGTCCTCGTTGATCAGTCGTAACGGGTGAGGAACCGCGCCCTCCTCTGTCCCGGATTTCTCCGAGACCGACAGGCAGAACCTCGAAAGCGCAAGGTCTTGCCACGGGTCGCGAAACGCCCGGCAGGGCCTAATACCCGCCGGGCCCGCGGTATCTAGGGGGCAGGGGCGGCGCTGTCAAACCGGCCGGAGCCGGCTTTAGGGCGGTTTGGAAGCCATAACCGGCCAACGCCGCGGCCAGCTTGGGCGAAAGACTGTGGCCAGAGGTAAACGCGATGTCCGGCGGCGGGGGCGCGCTCCTTGCGGCCGGGCGAGCGTGCAGCAGGTCGGCGACGCGGCGGGCGATCGCTGGCGCGGGATCGAGCCATTCGACCGGCCAAGGCGCAACCTTACGGAAGCGCTCGATTAGCAGCGGGTAGTGGGTGCAGGCGAGCACCACGGTGTCGGTGCGCCGGCCGTTCTCGTCGACGAAGCAAGGGGCGATCTCGGCGGCAAGCTTGGCATCCGCCACCGGCTCGCCGGCGAGTTCGGCTTCCGCAAAGCCTGCCAGCCGCGGCGAGCCCGCCAGCACAACCTCGCAGCGGCCCGCAAATTCTCGGATCAGCGCGCGGGTATATTCGCGGGAGATGGTCGCCTGCGTGCCGAGCACCGCCACGCGCTGGGTCTTCGATTGCGCGCAGGCCGGCTTGATCGCCGGCACGGTGCCGACGAATGGTACCGTGAAGCGCGCGCGCAAATCGTTAAGCGCAAGTGTCGAGGCGGTGTTGCAGGCCACCACCACCAGATCGGGAGCGTGCCGCGCGATCGCATCGCCGAGCACGGCGATGACGCGCTTAATCAGCGTGTCCTCGGCGAGGGCGTCGTAAGGAAATGCGGCGTCGTCCGCAACGTAGACGAGGCGCGCGTCGGGCCGTGCACCGGCGACCTCACGGAAAACGGTCAAGCCGCCGAGGCCGGAGTCGAAAACCAGGATGACGGCGGGGTCGGACGCTGACATGCGGCACCTAAAACACGGGTCCCGGCGCGTGACAATGGGTCGCAGCCGGAACCCGGCGCCCAGATCCGTTCAATATCCGAGGGCGAACCAAGCCGCGCGTTAACCGTTTGATTACTGGAGCAGGGTGAAACGCAACGCAAATCACGGATGGGAACATAGCATGCGATTGAAACAATTCGCGCTCGCCGCCGGCGTTTTGCTGGTGTCGGCGAGCACCGCCGCGGCGGCGATGGTCACCAACCCTCTCAATCTACGCCGCGGACCCGGCACGGGTTTTGGCGTGATCACCACCATGCCGCCGGGCGCGCGCGTCGACGTGCTGGAATGCGGCGGCGCCTAGTGTCGCGTGGCGTGGCGCGGCATCGAAGGCTTTGCCAATTCGAGCTATCTCGCGGGCGGCGAGCCGGTCTATGCCTATGAGCCGGCGCCGGTCTATGTCGCGCCGCCGCCAGTCGTCAGCTTTGGCTTCGGCTGGGGCCCGCGCTGGGGCAGTCATTGGCGCGGCAGGGACCACGGGCACTCGAGCCACAGCCATCACGGGCGTCATCACTGAGGCTGAAGGTCAGCCGGTCCCGAACACGCGCGCGAAGATCGTATCGACGTGCTTCAGCTGGGGGTCGAGGTCGAAATGGGCATCGGCCGCCGGCTTTCGCATTTCTATTGATGGTTGTACCGATAAGAGTCACACTCCACCACCGTTGAGGGCAACAGCCGCGGAGGCGGGTCTTGCCGAAACACATTGTTTTATTGTCGGACGGCACGGGCAACAGTTCGGCGAGCCCTTTCAAGACCAATGTCTGGCGGCTCTACCAAGCAATCGATCTCAGGCCTTCGAACGATCCCAAGATTCCGGAACAGATCGTCTTTTACGATAACGGCGTCGGCACCGAAAACATCAAGCCGCTCGCGGCACTTGGCGGTGCGTTTGGCGTTGGCGTTTGGCGGAACGTGAAAGATCTCTACACCTTCGCTTGCCGTAATTACGAGGCTGGCGACCAGATATTTGGATTTGGCTTCAGCCGCGGCGCATTCACCATCCGCTTGGTGATGGGACTCATCGGCAAATGCGGGATCGTCAAAACAAATCCGCATAGCGAAGCCAACCTGCGCAACGCGATCAGGATGGCCTACGAGGCCTACCGGCGGGACTTCCTGCTCCGCGCATCGCGCCGAAACGGGATGGCGTATCATTGGGTATTGCGTAAACCGCGATACCTGCTCGACCAGGCCGGTCAAGAGACCGCGATGATCGATCTTGCGAACGGCAAGGGCGACACGATCCGCCAGTATTTCATCGATGTCGCGTTCCTTGGCGTTTGGGACACCGTCGACGCCTATGGGATGCCTGTCGACGAGTTGAAAATGGGGATCGACCAGCACGTTTGGCCGTTGAGCTTTGCGGACCGCAACCCGGCGCAACGCATCAATGTCATCCGCCATGCTCTTTCGCTGGATGACGAGCGTCCGACTTTCCGTCCCGTCCTTTGGAACGAAGAGGTGCAAAATCCCGCTCAATCAAAGAATCTTGATGCACGCATCACGCTCAAACGCGATCACATCCAACAGGTGTGGTTCGCTGGGGTGCATGCCAACGTTGGTGGCGGCTATCCGGACGACGGGTTGGCCTATTCGGCGCTCGATTGGATGATAACTGAAGCGTCGGCCTGCAAGCTTCGCTTCGTTCCGCAATGGCAGGATGAGGCGCGATACCGTGCGAACCCGCATGGCGAGCAATACGATTCGCGCTCCGGTTTGGCCGGCTACTATCGCTACGGGCCGCGCGACGTGTCGCTCTTGTGCGACGACAAGCGGCATGGCGTTAAAGTGCCGACCCCATTCGTCCATGAGGCTGCGTTTGATCGCATCGCGCGCCACCAAAGGGCGTACGCCCCCGTAAGCCTCAACACGCGATTCCAATTGACGGGCGGAAATCCCGACCAGTATCCACCCGTGGAATATATGACACCGGAGCTGGACCTCCTGGAAAACGCCTGGGACCTCGTCTGGTGGCGGCGGCTTAACTATTTTGCCACGCTGGGAGCGACCGCTGTCGTCGCGCTGTTCTTTGCCGCCCTGGTCATGGATTGGCCAGACGCAATCCTTGGTTACGCAGAACAATTCTTGTCCGGAATAACCGGCGCGCGCATCGCCGAAATTGCGAAATGGATTTTCCGGACAGGAGCCTCGAGCATGGCTGCTGCGTTACCGGGCTGGGTTACCGCGGTGTTGCCGTCATTTTCCAAGTATCCATTGACCGCAATTCTGTCGCTCGTAATTCTTGCAGCGCTGTTTTTCCGGGTTTCTTCCGTCTTGAAAGCCCGCGCCGGCTATTTGGCGGAATGGGCGTGGGGCGCGCAAAAGGGGTTATCTTTCAAGGATGCGCCGGCACCGAACTGGATGAATTCAATCGCGCGTCCAGGCCGCAAAGTGAGCCGGTTTCTTTATCGTTCCGTGTGGCTGCCCGTCGTCGTCCATCTCCTCGGGGTCTTCATCGGGATTGTTGCGCTCACCGTCTCGGCGCCGATTTGGATATTCAAGGTGTTCCGAAGGCGCCCTTGGATGGCCTAGCCGGTCCCGAACACGCGCGCGAAGATCGTATCGACGTGCTTGAAGTGGTGGTCGAGGTCGAAAAGGGCCGCGAGCTCCTTTTCGCTCAACTTGGCACGCACGTCCTTGTCGGCTTTTAGCAGGGCAAGGAAATCTTTTTCGTCTCCGCTCCACACCTTCATGGCGTTGCGCTGCACGAGGCGGTAGGCATCCTCGCGCGCAACGCCCTTTTTCGTCAGCGCGATCAACACGCGCTGGGAATGGATCAAGCCGCCAAGGCGGTCGAGGTTCTGCTGCATAGTGGCGGGATAGACGATGAGCTTGTCGATGATGCCGGCCAGCCGCGCCAGCGCGAAGTCGAGCGTCACGGTTGCGTCGGGCCCGATCATGCGCTCGACGGATGAATGCGAAATGTCGCGCTCGTGCCAGAGCGCCACGTTCTCCATGGCCGGCAGCGCATAGGCGCGCACCATGCGGGCAAGCCCGCTCAAGTTTTCCGACAATACCGGATTGCGCTTATGCGGCATGGCGGAGGAGCCCTTCTGCTTCTCGGAGAAGAACTCTTCGGCTTCCAACACTTCGGTGCGCTGGAGATGGCGGATCTCCGTCGCAAGACGCTCGATGGACGAAGCAACCACGCCGAGGGTGGCGAAATACATGGCGTGGCGGTCGCGCGGGATGACCTGGGTTGAGATCGGCTCAACCCGCAGGCCCATGGCCTTGGCCACATGCGCTTCCACCCGCGGATCAACTTGCGCGAAAGTGCCGACCGCGCCGGATATGGCGCAGGTTGCGACTTCCTCGCGCGCCGCATACAGGCGGCGCCGGGCGCGGGCGAATTCGGCGTAAGCATAAGCGAGCTTGAGGCCGAAGGTCGTCGGTTCGGCATGGATACCGTGCGAGCGCCCGACCGTCGGCGTCATCTTGTGTTCGAATGCGCGACGCTTGAGCGCGGCCAGCAGCGCGTCCATGTCGGCGATGAGGATGTCGGCTGCGCGCGTGAGCTGCACGTTGAAGCAGGTATCGAGCACGTCGGAGGAGGTCATGCCGGCATGCACGAAGCGCGCTTCGGGACCTACGATTTCGGTCAGGTGGGCGAGGAAGGCGATGACGTCGTGCTTCACCTCCGCTTCGATTTCGTCAATGCGGGCAACGTCGAACGTGGCGGCCTTGCCTTTATCCCAGATTTTTTTCGCCGCTTCCTTCGGTATGATGCCGAGCTCGGCCATGGCTTCGGCGGCGTAGGCTTCGATCTCGAACCAAATGCGGAACTTTTCTTCCGGCGACCAGATCGCGGTCATCTCGGGGCGGGAGTAGCGCGGAATGGTCACGCTGCTTCCCCGCGCGCCATCGCTGCCGCGTTGCGGATGGCGTCGATATTGGCTTTGTAGTTGCCGCCCCTGAACACGGCGGAACCGGCGACCAGCACATTGGCGCCGGCGCGCACGACCTGGGCCGCGTTGGCGGCGGTGATGCCGCCGTCGACTTCGATGTCGATCGGGCGGGCGCCGACCATGGCGCGCAAGCTGGCGATCTTGTCGAGCGAGGAGGGGATGAAAGCCTGGCCGCCGAAGCCGGGATTGACCGACATGACGAGAACGAGATCGACCATGTCGATGACGTGCTCGACCGTTTCCACCGGCGTGCCGGGATTCATGGTCACGCCAGCCTTCTTGCCGAGCGCGCGGATCGCCTGCAGCGAGCGGTGCACGTGGGGTCCAGATTCCACATGTACGGTAATGATGTCGGAGCCGGCCTTGGCGAAGGCCTCGAGGTATGGATCGCACGGCGCGATCATCAGGTGCACGTCGAGGGTCTTTTTGGTGAGCGGGCGGATCGCCTTCACCACCTCGGGGCCGATGGAGATGTTGGGCACGAAGTGGCCGTCCATCACATCGACATGGATCCAGTCGCAGCCTGCCGCTTCGACCGCGCGCACCTCTTCGCCCAATTTGGCGAAGTCGGCCGCAAGGATCGACGGCGCGATGATCAGCGGGCGCATAATGGTCTCCGGATGCCGTCCGCGTAACACGCGACGCGCCGCCGGGCAACGCGCCGCCGCCTGTGTCCTTAACCCCTCCAATTTTTTCCTTAACCCGGCAAGAATTGCCGGCCGGCACGGCGCAAAGCCGCGCCGTGGCGGCCGGGTGATTGTGGAAAACCTCAAGCAGGACGCTGCTTTTCGCTTTGGCACGCGGCTGGCGCGGCCTTTGCATCGTCGGGCGCGAGGAGCAATGCCATGTTCGGTTTCGGCTCAGTTGGTCTCGCGCTGGGTGCGGTGTCAACGATCTCATCGTTGATCGAAGCCGCCGCCGGCAGCATCAGCCAGGCGGCGGCCGCAAACCAGCCGCCGCCGACCGAGCAGACGTTCAGCCCGGCAACGACCGCCGCCGCGCAATCTTATGCCGCGCCGAAAGAGGCGGGCGTCGTGCTCCCGAAATTCGATCAACGCACGCAGGCAATCCTGCTCGCCTATCAAGAGATGCACCGCGGTGCCTAGCCGGCCGTTCCTCGGCCCAGCCGCCGCGCCAGCGGCTTGAGCAGATGCGGCAAGAGATAAATCGGGAACTGCGCCAGCGCGAAATAAAGCCAGGCGATATCGGGCACCAGGAATCCGGTCGCCGCCAGCATTAGCCCTATATTTCTGCTGCCGGCGATCAGCCCGATGGCGAAGGCACGGGAGCGACCGGCGCGTGCGAAAACAAGCGCGGTGACCGCGATCTGGCCGAGCGCGAGCGCGAAGGCGGCCAGCGTGAGGCCGATCACCAGCAACGGACGGCTAAGGAAATGATCGGCGACGCCGTCCATGGCGGCGACCGCGAACAGGAACATGGCGATCACGCTCAACCCATCGATGGCCAGGCGCTGCGCCTCGATGAAGGCGCGGCCGGCCACGCGGCGGATGATGGCGGCGGCCGCCGCCGAGCCGGCGATGATCAGGAACAGCCGCAGGCCGAAGGCAAGCGGCGAGGCGAGCGAAGTGCCGAGAAAAACTTGAGTGAACAGACTGGCGGTGAGCGGGGTGATGGCGGTGCACAGGATGAGGCTGGCGAGCGTGAGCGCAACATCAAGGCCCATCAACGCGGCCAGCGCGGGCGAGGACATCAGCCCGGGCGCCGCGGCTTGCAGCACCAGCATGAAGTAGAGGCCGGGCATGCTCTGCTGCACGCCGAGCAGGACAAACAGCAGGCCGAGTGCGGCCGGCATGACCAGCACCAGCCAGACCGTGGCGGCGGCGACCAGACCCGGCCGCGTCATGTGGTGGAGCAGCTCGGCCGGGTCCACGCGCAGGAAGGCCAGCACCAACATGGCGACGATGGCCGGCCCCAGCACCGGCTTGCACGCCGCGGCGAGGCCCGGCACGAACAGGCCGACGAACAGCGAGGCGGCCACCACAAGCGTGCCGTGGCGGCCGACTTGGCTAAGCGCCGCCGCGGGCACGCGAAGCAAGTGCATGGCTTAAGAGGCTCCCGGCTCGCGTCCTTGATAGCGATTCCGGGCAGGGCAATCCATATATAAGGCCCGGCGCGCAATAGCAGGAGACAAAAAGCGTGGCACGCACCGATGCGATCGTTCTCGGCGCTGGCACCGTCGGTACCTGCGTTGCGCTGCATCTCACCAAACGGGGCTTGAGCGTTGCGCTGGTCGACCGCGCCGGCGTGGGCGAGCAGACCTCCTTCGGCAATGCCGGCATCATCGAAGGTAACACGGTGTTTCCGCCAGCATTTCCGTCCGATTTCGCTGCGCTCATGCGCATCGCGCTCAAGCGCGCGGGCGAGGCCAATTATCATCTCTTGTTTCTGCCGAAGATCGCGCCGTGGCTCATGGCGTTTCGCGCCGCCTCGCAGCCCAAGCGGCTGGTCGAGAACGCGCATCTGATCCGCCCGCTCTATGCCAGCGCCGTGCGCGAGCACGAAGTGTTGCTGGCGGAAGCAGGCGCGACCCATTTCCTGCGCAAGACCGGTTGGCTCAAGTTATTTCGCCGGGAACGTACCTTTGTCGGCCTGCGGCGGGAGTTCGAACTCGCCAAAGAATTCGGCTTGCCGTTGCAGGCGCTCGACGTGGCGGGCGCGCAGGCGCTGGAACCGTCGCTCAGTCCGGTGTTCAAGCATGCGGTATTCTGGCCGCAGGCGGCGAGCGTAAGCGATCCTTACGGCGTCACGCGCGCATATGCGGCGAGTTTTCGCACGCTCGGCGGCGTGATGGTCGCAGGCGACGCGCGCTCGCTGCACCGGAGGGGGCGGCACTGGCGAGTGGAGACTGACGCGGGCGGACTGGACGCGCCGCAAGTGGTGGTGGCGCTCGGGCCGTGGGCCGGCGACCTGCTGGCAAATTTCGGCTTGCGGCTGCCGCTGGCGATCAAGCGCGGCTATCACCGGCACTTTCGCGGCGACGGCAATGCGGCGCTGGCGCGACCGGTGCTTGACGCCGATAACGGCTATCTGATCACGCCGATGGAGATGGGCATCCGCATGACCACCGGGGTCGAATTCGCAGCGCGCGATGCGCCGGCTACGCCGGTGCAGTTCGACCGGGTAATGGGTCAAGCGCGCGGGCTGTTTCCGCTCGGCGAGCGCGCCGACGCGACCACCTGGATGGGCTGCCGGCCGTGCTTTCCGGATTCGCGTCCCGTTATCGGCCGCGCGCCGGGCCTGGACGGCCTGTGGTTGGCGATCGGCCACGCTCACTGGGGGCTGACGCTGGGGCCCGCGACCGGACACTTGATTGCAGAAATGATGACCGGCGCGACACCGTTCGTCGATCCGGCGCCGTATCGGGCGGAGCGGTTTCTCTCTTAGCCGCGGTTATTAGCCGAACTTGTCCTGCCAACTCGGCGGCCCATCCGGAAACGGCGAGGCAGTGGCCTCGTAGACGCCGCGGGCGATGGCACGCGCCAGCACAATGGCAGCGGCCATGCCGAGTTCGCTCAGCGAATAGACCGGTTCGGGCAGCGGCCGCTTTCCCAGGCTGGCGGCGAACACCACATCGCCGTCGAGCGGGGTGTGCACCGGATAGATCGCGCGCGCGAGACCCGTCTGCGCCATCACCGCGAGGCGCTTGGCTTGCGCCTTGTTGAGCCTGGCGTCGGTTGCGATCACCGCCAGCGTGGTGTTGGCGCCGGGCGCGCCCTTGCTGCGGAAGACCAAGGCATCCTCGCCGAACAAGGTCGGCCAGCCGCGCCCGCCGAATTCCTTGCCCTGCTCGAACGGCGCCGCCCAGAAATGCGGGCCGTCGCCGACGATCACGCTGCCGGCGGCGTTGACCGCGACCAGCGCGCCGACGGTCAACCCATCGCGCGTCGTCGCCGAGGCCGAGCCGATGCCGCCCTTGAGATTGACAGTGGTGGCGCCGAGGCCGGCGCCGACGCTGCCGAGCGCGCAATCCGTGCCGGCGATTTTCGCCGCCTCATAGCCGAATTCGCGATAGGGCGGATAGCGGCCCCAGGCCTTGTCGCCGCCGGAAAGCAGGTCGAACAGGACTGCGCCCGGCACGATCGGCACGCGCGCCTCGCGCACCTGGAAGCCGCGGCCCTGCTCGCGCAAGTAAGCCTGCACGCCGGAGGCGGCGTCGAGCCCGAAGGCCGAGCCGCCCGAGAGCACGATGGCATCGATGCCTTCCACCGTCTGCGCTGGATCGAGCAGCGTGGTTTCGCGCGTGCCCGGCCCGCCGCCGCGCACGTCGACGCTCGCCACCACCGCGGCGTCGAACACCACCGCCGTCGAACCGGAGCCGAGCTTTGCGTCGCCAGCATGGCCGACGCGGACGCCTGCGATATCGGTGATGAGATTGCGGAGTTTTGTCATCGCATCACCCGCTTATCACATCCGCGCCATTGCGGTCAGGGGCACCTTGCCATCGCCATATTGGAGCGTGCATGTAGCCGCCATGAATGGCGACGTCACCTTCCTGGCCGCCCTCATTGCGGGGCTGGTCAGCTTCCTCTCCCCTTGCGTGCTGCCCTTGGTGCCGCCCTATCTGGTGTTCCTGACCGGCACCTCGCTGGAGCGCTTTGCCGATCAGGAACCGGAGCCCCGCGTCAAGCGCGAAACCGTGGCGGCGGCGGCATTGTTCGTTGCCGGCTTCACCACCGTGTTCGTGGCGCTCGGCGCCAGTGCCAGCGTCATCGGCTCGCTGATCCGCGCTTATTCCGGGCCGCTCGCCACTTTGGCCGGCGTCGTCATCATCGTCATGGGGCTGCACTTCCTCGGCGTCACGCCGATTGCGTTGTTGCACCGGCAGAAGCGTATGGAGGTCGCCAAGCCCGTGGGCCTATGGGGCGCCTATGTGATCGGTTTGGCTTTCGCTTTTGGGTGGACGCCCTGCATCGGGCCGATCCTGGCCGCGATCCTCGCGGTGGCGGCGTCCGAGCAGACCGTAAGCAAGGGTGCGAGCCTCTTGGCGGTCTACTCATTGGGGCTCGGCATTCCCTTCCTGATCGCGGCATTCGCGATCGAGCCGTTCGCGGCCTTTCTGGCACGCTTCAAGAACTATCTGCATCGCGTCGAGCAGGCGATGGGAGCGCTGTTAGTGCTCACCGGCATCGCCTTTTTGACCGGCAGCCTCAATCAGATGAGCGTGTGGCTGCTGGAAGCGTTTCCGGCCTTGGGCAAGATCGGGTAGCCGAAAAGAAAAAACTCGCCGCGGAAACCGCGGCGAGTCGAAACGCTGAAGCGCGCGAAGCGGTTATTCCACCTCGCCGTATTTGCCGTCCTTGCTCCACTTGTAGAACACGTAGTCGAGCCGAGTGATGTCGCCCTTCTTGTTGTAGGAGATGGGCCCCAGCACCGTGTTCCACTTGCCGGCCCTGATCGTGGTGGCGACCTTCTTCGGATCGGTAGTCTTCGCCTTCTTGACGGCCTGCGTCCAGACCTGCAGAGCGGCATAGGTATAGAGCGTGTAGCCCTCCGGATCGATGCCCTTGGCCTTGAAGCTCTTAACCACCTTGGCGGCGGTCGGGCGCTTGCGCGGATCGGGGCCGAAGGTGAACAGCATGCCGGCGCCGGCCTCGCCGGTGATCGACCAGAACTCGTTGGTGGCGATGGCGTCGCCGGAGATCATCTGGCTCTTCATGCCCTGCGCGCGCATCTGGCGCAGGATCAGGCCGGCCTCGGTGTGGTAGCCGCCGACATAGACGACGTCGATCTTGGCCGCCTTCATGCGTGAGACCAGCGCGTTGAAGTCCTTCTCGCCCGCGGTGTAGGCCTCGTACATCGCTTCTTTCAGGCCGGCCTTGTTGATCGCCTTCTTGGTTTCGTCGGCGAGGCCTTTGCCGTAGGTCGACTTGTCGTGAAGGATGGCGACTTTCTTGCCCTTGTAGTGCGCGGCGATGTACTTGCCGGCGACTGCGCCTTGCTGGTCGTCACGGCCGCAGACGCGGAACGTGTTCCACATGCCGCGCTCGGTGAACTTCGGATTGGTCGAGGCGGGTGTAATCTGCAGGACGCCGGCTTCGGCATAGACGTCGGAAGCAGGGATGGACGAGCCCGAGCAGAAGTGTCCGTCGACGAAGGGCACTTTCATGCCGACCAGCTTCTCGGCCACGGCATGCGCCTGTTTCGGATCGCAGGCGTCGTCTTCAATGACCATCTTGAGCTTCTTGCCGAGCACGCCGCCGGCGGCGTTGATGTCGGCGACGGCGAGTTCGGCGCCGTTCTTGAATTGCTGTCCGAACGTGGCGTATTGGCCGGTCAAGGGCCCGGCGACGCCGATGGTGATGTCCTGCGCCGATGCCGCGCCGGCGAGGGCGAGGCAAAGGCCAGCTGCCAATCCAGTGAGCCGCAACATTTTCATACTCTGCTCCTCTCCGCAGGTAACAACAATGTCGGCGAGCCATTTCGGCTCGCAATGATGGGAACTCTTGGGCATTATTTTCTAAAGAATTGCACGGAAGCTGCCGTCCCGCCAGTCGTTTCCAGTGGTTTTTTATGCTTGCGGGCGCCGCTCGCGCCAGCTGAAGGGGCCGGTCTGCTCGTAGAGCCACGGGTACTGCCGCGTCATCTGGCGGGCGCGGGTCATCCGGTAGGAAATCGAGCTGACCGCCATCAGGTACAGCGTGTCCGCCAGATAGGAGGGCAACGACAGGATATCGCCCCCAAACAGCGCGAAATGCAGGAATCGCACCCCGGCGCCAAGCAGCAGCATATAGCCGATCACGTACCAATAGGGCCGCCAGGTCGAGGAAACCGCCCGGCCGGCCAGCAGCGCGGCGCCGCCGCCGATGACCCCTGTCACCAATACGACCTGCGGCCAGATCTCTCCTGCATAAAGTCCGGTCATGTCATGACCTTCCGATCATCATTGCCGCCCGCCCTCCAGGTAGGCGGCGCGCACCTCCGGCCGCTTCAATAGTTCGCGTCCCGGTCCCGACATCGTGATCAGGCCGTTGACCATGACATAGCCGCGATGCGCGAGCCTGAGCGCGTGATAGGCGTTCTGCTCGACCAGGAACACGGTGAGCTTCTCGCTTTCATTGAGCTCGCGGATGGCGCCGAAAATCTGCTTGGCCAAGATTGGCGCTAGCCCGAGCGAGGGCTCGTCAAGCAGCAGCAGCCGTGGCTTGCTCATCAGCGCGCGCCCGATCGCCAGCATCTGCTGCTCGCCACCGGACAGGGTGCCGCCGCGCTGATTGATGCGTTCCTTCAGGCGCGGGAACAGGCGAAATACGCGCTCGAGGTCTTCATCAAAATGGGACTGATCGGTGACGGTCGCACCCATTTGCAGATTTTCCAGCACCGTCATGCGGCCGAAGATGCGGCGGCCTTCCGGGGCCTGCGCAATACGCATGCGCGCGATCTCGTGGGTCGGCAGGCCGATAATGTTGCGACCTTCGAACAGCACGTGACCCTCGCGCGGACGCGGTTCGCCGAAGATGGTCATCATCAGCGTCGACTTGCCGGCGCCGTTGGCGCCGATCATGGCAACGATCTCGCCGGCATTGACGTCGAGATCGACGCCTTTGAGCGCGATGATGTTGCCGTAATAGGTCTTCACGCCGCGCACCGCGAGCATGGGGACTGCCGAAGTTGCCGCCGCCGTCGGCGATGGGGACGTGCTCGTGCTCACAGGCCGACCTCCGCGTGGGCTTCGTCGATCTCCTCGTCGTGAACGCCGAGATAGGCGGCGATGACCTTGGGATCGTCTCGCACCGCGTCCGGCCCGCCGTCGGCGATCTTGAGGCCGTAATCGAGCACGACGATATGGTCGGAAATCTCCATCACGACCGACATGTCATGCTCGATCAGCAGGATCGAGACATCATGCTCGGCGCGGATGAACATGAGCAATTCGTTGAGCTCGCCGCTCTCGCGCGCGTTCAGCCCGGCCGCCGGCTCGTCGAGGCACAACAGCACCGGGTCGGCGCACATGGCGCGCGCGATCTCGAGCCGGCGTTGCGCGCCATAGGGCAGGGCTCCCGCCGGGTCGTCGGCGCGCTCGATGAGGCCGATGCGGTCGAGCCAGTAGCGCGCATGGTCGACGGCCGCGCGTTCGGCATGGGTGAAGGAGGCAAAGCCGAGCATGCCGAGAAAGGTCAGGCCGGAGGCGAGCATCAGGGGATTGTGTTGCGCCACCATCAGGTTTTCGAGCGCCGTCATGCCCGCGAACAGGCGAATGTTTTGGAAGGTACGGGAGACGCGGGCGAGCTTGGAAATGCGGAAATCGAACAGGCGCTCGAGCAGATAGGCCGTGCCGTCGGCATGGGTCAGGCGGATCATGCCGACGCTCGGCTTGTAGAAGCCGGTGATGCAGTTGAACACGGTGGTCTTGCCGGCGCCGTT
>CAZLWN010000068.1:0-19493 GCA_964563195.1 uncultured Undibacter sp.
TCAAGCCCTATTTCCAGCTCGACAAGATGATCGAGGCGGCGTTCGAGACCGCGCGCCGCCTGTTCGGCCTCACCTTCACGGCTGTCGATGTGCCGCTCTATCACAAGGACGCCCGCGCCTTCGAGGTGAAGGACACCACCGGCAAGCATGTCGGCCTGTTCATCGGCGATTATTTCGCGCGCCCGTCCAAGTACAGCGGCGCCTGGAAGACATCGCTGCGCGATCAGGAGAAACTGGCGGGCGATATCCGTCCTGTCATTATCAACATCTGCAACTTCTCCAAGCCGGCGGCGGGCGAGCCGGCGCTGCTGTCGTTCGACGACGCCCGCACGCTGTTCCATGAATTCGGCCACGCGCTGCATGGTCTTTTGTCGAACGTCACATATCCGCTGCTCGCCGGCACCAGAGTGCCGAGCGATTTCGTCGAACTGCCCTCGCAGCTTTATGAGCATTGGCTGGAGGTGCCGGAGATTTTGCGGCAATACGCGCGTCACGCCCGTACCGGCGAGCCGATGCCGAAAGCGCTGCTCGATAATCTGTTGGCGGCGCGCACCTTCAACCAGGCCTTTGCGACCGTCGAATACACCGCCTGCGCGCTGGTCGATCTCGACGTGCATGGACTGAAGGAGCCCGGCGCGCTCGACGTCACCGCGTTCGAGCGCAAGAGTCTTGAACGCATCGCCATGCCGGCGGAGATCGTCATGCGCCATCGCCTGCCGCATTTCCAGCATCTGTTCTCCGGCAACGGTTATGCTGCGGCCTACTACTCCTACATGTGGTCGGAGGTGCTTGATGCCGACGCCTTCGAAGCCTTCGAGGAGACCGGCGACGTGTTCGACCCGGAAACCGCCCAGCGTCTGCGTGAGTTCATCTACGGTGCGGGAAACTTGCGCGACCCGGCAGAGGCCTACAAAGCCTTCCGCGGCCGGCTGCCGGCGGTCGACGCGCTGCTGAAAAAACGCGGGCTCGCGGACGCGGCATGACCCTGCACACCGCCGGCCACGCCAGAGGCGTCGTCTGCGCGCCGCATAGCGCCGCGGTCGAAGATGGCCGCGCCATCTTGGCGGAAGGTGGCAACGCCATCGAGGCCATGCTCGCCATGGCGGCGTCCATCGCCGCGGTCTATCCGCACATGAACCACGTGGGCGGCGACGGCTTCTGGCTGATCCGCGAGCCCTCGGGGCGCGTGCGCGCGCTGATGGGCACGGGGCGCGCCGGAGCTAAGGCAACCATCGCACTCTACCGCGACGCCGGCCACGACGAAATCCCGGCACGCGGGCCGCTCGCCGCGCTTACCGTGCCAGGCGCGGTGGCGGCCTGGATGCTCGCAAGCGAGGCGGCGCGCGCGCAGGGCGGCAAGCTGCCGCTCGACGTGCTGCTCAGCGCCGCCATCAAGCGCGCGCGCGATGGCTATAGCGTGACGCGCAGCCAGGCGCGGCTGACGGCAGAGAAATTGCCGGAGATGAATGAGGCGGTCGGCTTCAAGGAAGCCTTCCTCATTGACGGCAAGGCACCGGAGGTTGGCACGCGTCTCAAGCAAAGCACCTTCGCCGCCACGCTCGAACACCTCAGCCATGCCGGGCTCGACGATTTCTACCGCGGCGATGTCGGCCGCGAGATCGCGGCTGACTTGGAGCATATCGGCAGCCCGGTGACGCGCGCCGACCTCGAACAATTCCGCGCGTGGGTCGATACGCCGCTCAGCGTGACGATCCAAAGCGGCACGCTCTACAACGCGCCGCCGCCGACGCAAGGGATGGCCTCGCTCATTATTCTCGGCATCTTCGACCGCTTGCGCGTGGTAGACGCGGAATCATTCGACCACATCCATGGTCTGGTGGAAGCAACCAAGCGCGCCTTTCGCGTGCGCGACCGTGTGGTCACCGATCCCAACCGCATCACCGTCGATCTCGGCCGCTTTCTCAGCAACGCTTTCCTCGACCAGAAAGCCGGCAAGATCGACATGCGCAAGGCCGCCAAGTGGCCGGCACCTGATGCACGAGGCGACACCATCTGGATGGGTGCGGCGGACGCCTCGGGCCTCGTCGTCTCCTACATCCAGTCGCTCTATTGGGAATTCGGCTCGGGCTGCGTGCTGCGGAAAACTGGCGTGCTGATGCAGAACCGCGGCGCTAGTGTCTCGCTTCGACCCGGCGTGCTCAACGCGCTGGCGCCCGGGCGGCGCCCGTTCCACACGCTCAATCCGGCGCTCGCCGCGCTGAAGGACGGCCGCGTCATCGCTTATGGCGCCATGGGCGGCGACGGTCAGCCGCAATCGCAGGCGGCGGTGTTTACCCGCCACGTCACCTTCCGCCAGCCGCTGGAGGCGGCGCTCGATGCCCCGCGCTGGCTCTTAGGCCGCACCTGGGGCTCGACCATCACCAACCTGCGCATGGAGTCCCGCTTCGATGGCAATCTGATCGATCGGCTGATGGAGGCCGGGCATGATGTCCAAGTGCTCGGCGAGGCCTATTCCGACACCATGGGCCACGCCGGCGCGGTCGTACTGCACCCGGACGGAACCCTGGAAGGCGGCCACGATGCGCGCGCCGATGGTGGCGCGGCGGGCGTCTAGGGCTGACGAAACCGATCTGTGCCGCCGGGAAAAGGACCAGGCTGGGCGGGAGCGGGCAACCCGGGATTCGTGCGGTCGGCGCCCGGCACGGACTGTGGCGCCCCCGGCAATGGCATGGCGGGTGGCGCCGGTGGCTCGCGTCTCGGCAGCAGCGATGCCCCACCATACAGCAGGCCGATGGCCAGCAGCCAGCTGCCGAGAATGCGCCCGAAGATCGGGAACCAGCCGCGCCGGAATGCGCGTAGCGTCAGCGCCACCGCGGCAACGATCCAGAATGCGACCAGCACGGGCATCCATGTATAGACCGGCTCGTGCAGGCTGGGATCGGTCAGTTTGGTCACGAGCGCCAGCATGGCGCCCGCCACAAGCGCGGCCACCGGTAGCAGCCATGGGCGCAGCCGTGCGCCGGGTACCAGCGCGAGGCCAACGGCGAGATACGAGATCGGGCCGGTCATGAAGAGATGGGTCGGGGCCTGCGGCAGCCCATAGAGCATCCAGAGCAGCCAATCCTGTGCCACAAAGCCGCCGAGGATTCCGACACCGAACAGCAGCAGTGCTGCTGCAAACGCCTGCGTGCCGGCAAGCGCGCAGGCGGCGCCGAGCCCGATCAATGGCAGCACGCGCTGGGGCGCGAGCGTCTCCGTCAAAATCCAGCGGGCGAGCGGGCTTTTGCCTGCCAGCAGCGCCATCGCGGCGATGCCGAACAGGCCGAGTGCGGCCAAAACCGGGCCGCTCCACTTTTGCGCACGTGCGCGCGCGTCAGACGGCAAGGAGCGCGAGGACAAGGAAATAGACTCCACCGACGCAGATCAGCGCCCCGAGCATGCGCGCAAAGCGGCCGCCGACCGGCTTGTTGAGCCCAAGACCAACGCCGATGCCGAACAGGTGAATCATGCCGGTCGCCAGCACAAAGCCGATGGCGTAATCGGCAGGATCCGCCGCGCGCGGCAGTTCGACACCGTGGGCGTGACCGTGGCAGAGCGCAAAGAAGGCGATCAGGGCCAGCGCGACCCATTCCGCCGGCCGCCAGGCAAAGGCAATCGCCAAGCCGAGCGCGAGGATGGAGAGCGCGATGCCGATTTCGATGCCGGGCAGCGGCACGCCGGCCATGCCGGCGATACCGCCGACCACCATGATCAGCGGAAACAGCACCGGCAGCATCTAGACCGGGCGCCCACCCATCTGGGCGCCCCACAGGCCGACGGCAAACATTGCCAGGAAATGATCCGGTCCAGTCAGCGGATGGGCAAAGCCGCTGCCGAAACCGCCCTGCGCGCTCTGCGTAATATGCGCGGCGGCGGGTGACGGCAAAAGGCAAGAACCGACGGCGAGGGCCACAGCAGCCGTCGCGTACCGCCCCGCTGTTTGCATGCAGCGCATGGTCGCTTCCGTTCTCCGCCTGAGCACCGATGAGCCAACTTTCAATTTGCCATACGGCGATTGAGCTTTCCCAGCCGTGAATTCGAATAGGGTACGAGCATAGCGTTTGCCGGACGACGCCACCATTGTGCCGCACTCGGTGCTATGGTGGCCGCATGGCTGCCTCGTTGCGCATTCTGCTTGCCGCCCTCGCGAGCGCGGCATTTACCTCACCGGCCGCGGCGCATCCGCATGTCTGGGTGACGATGCAGAGCGAGCTCCTCTATGCCCCCGACGGCAGCGTCACCGGCATCCGCCATCGTTGGGCTTTCGATGACATGTTCTCGGCTTTCGCGACTCAGGGCATTACGAGCAAGGAGAAAGGCAAGTTCACGCGCGCGGAATTGGCACCGATGGCCAAAGTCAATATCGAGTCGTTGAAGGAATACAAGTATTTCACCTATGCGACCGCCGACGGCAAGAAGGCGCCGTTCAGCGATCCACTGCCGGGCTACTGGCTCGACTATAAAAGCGCGGTCCTCATCCTGAATTTCACCCTGCCATTCAAGCATCCGGTGAAGGCAAAATTGCTCAAGATCGAAATCTACGATCCGACCATTTTCGTCGATTTCGAATTCGCCAAGCAGACGCCGGTGCATCTGGTCGGCGCGCCCGCGGCTTGCAAGCTCGACGTCGAGTTGCCGCACGACATCACCGCCGCGCAATCGCAGAAGCTGGGCGAGGCGTTCTTCAATTCGCTCAGCGCCTCGCAGAACTGGGGTGCGCAATTCGCCAACAAGGTCTTGGTGAATTGTCCTTAACCTGCGCGTAGCAATGTTACAGAGATGATGTATCTTCTTCGCGCCGCAATTCGTGGTATGGTCTGCGCAACATGACAGCCTCCATCCGCATCCTTCTTGCCGCACTCGTATGCCTCGCCTTCGCGTTGCCGGCGCGCGCGCATCCGCACGTCTGGGTGACGACGACCAGCGAGCTGGTCTACGCGCCCGACGGCAGCGTCACCGGCATCCGCCAGCACTGGACCTTCGACGATATGTATTCAGCCTTCGCCGTGCAGGGCTTGGAAGGCAAGGAGAAAGGCAAGTTCAGCCGCGCGGAGCTGGCGCCGCTCGCTAAGACCAATGTCGAGTCGCTGAAGGAATACGCTTATTTCACCTATGCCACCGCCGACGGCAAAAAGGCGCCGTTCGCCGAACCGCTGCCGGACTATGCACTCGACTACAAGGACGCGATCCTCACGCTGAACTTGACGCTGCCGTTCAAGCAGCCGGTGAAGGCGAAGGATCTCAAGATCGAAATCTACGATCCGAGCTATTTCATCGCGTTCGAATTGGCCAAAGAAAATCCGGTACGGCTTGTCGGCGCGCCGGCACAATGCAAGGGCTTGGTGGAGTGGCCGCGCGAGCTGACCTTCCTGGAAGGCAAGAAGCTCGCACAGAATCCCGAGGGCATGACCAACTGGGGCGCGCATTTCGCCAACAAGATCATGGTGAAATGTCCGTAATCACGATGCGACGAGTCATTGCGGCGGCCTGCGCCGTGCTCATCGTATGCGTATTGCTTGTCTGCACGCTCGATCCCGCGCTGGCGCAGCCGTTTGGGTTGCACCGCGGCTCAGGCCCGCCGGAAGTCGGCGGCTTTGCCGGCTGGATTCTGGCGGAGCAGGCGAAATTCTACCGCATGCTGTCGGGCTTGATCCGCGCTGCCAAGGCCGACGGCAGCGCCGCCTATACGCTGATCGGTATTTCCTTCATCTACGGCATTTTCCACGCCGCAGGCCCCGGCCACGGCAAAGCAGTTATCTCGTCCTATCTGGTCGCCAATGACGAAACCTGGCGGCGCGGCGTCATCCTGTCGTCTGCGGCGGCCATTCTGCAGGCGCTGACCGCTATCGCCATCGTTGGCATCGCCGCCGTGCTGTTGGGCGCGACGGCAAAGGTGATGGGTAGCACCGTGCGCGTGATCGAGACGGTGAGCTACGGGCTCATCATTCTGATCGGTTTGTGGCTGTTGTGGGTCAAGGGCCGCGCATTCTGGCATTTGTGGCGCGGACAATCACACGACCACCATCACGATCATGGTCACGCGCATGCGCATGACCATCAGCACGATCACGGCCACGACCATCAGCACGACGACGGAGAAGCCTCGGCTTGGGGTCACGCCCATGCACCGGAGCCGGCCGAGCTCAAGGGTCCGCATTGGCTCAAGCGCGGCTTAGCGGCCATCGTCGCGGTGGGACTGCGGCCCTGTTCGGGCGCGATCATCGTGCTGGTGTTCGCGCTGGCGCAAGGTTTGTTCTGGATCGGCGTCGTCTCCACCTTGGTGATGGGGATTGGGACGGCGATCACGGTCGCCGCCGTCGCTACGCTGGCGGTCAGCGCGCGCGGGCTCGCAGGCAAGCTGGCCAAATCCAAGCCCGGTGGCGGGCTGCTGATCGTGCGCGGGCTGGAGACCGCCGCCGCCGCCGCCATCGTCGTGTTCGGCGTCGCGCTGCTCACCGGCTACATGGTGAGCGAGCGCATGGGGATGTTCTAGCGGAAATCGTCCGCTTGCAGTTCGATCGGCTCGCCGTGCGGCGTGCGCTCGCAGGCGTGCTCCCAGGCGTGCTTGATGCGGGCGAGCGTGTCGCCGGTCGTCACGCCTTTTTCCGCCACCAGTCGCTCCAGTGCCGCCAGCCAATGCAGATAATAGGTCTCGCCGGTGTCGGGATCGCCGGCGCCTTGCGCGCGCTTGATCTCGGCGCCGAGCGCCGCCGCCCATTCGCTCCAGGTGAAGACGCCGCGCTCGTGCAGCGCCAG
Organism: uncultured Undibacter sp.; assembly: GCA_964563195.1. Lineage (GTDB taxonomy): Bacteria > Pseudomonadota > Alphaproteobacteria > Rhizobiales > Xanthobacteraceae > Pseudolabrys. The sequence goes on from CAZLWN010000068.1 coordinate 6,757, forward strand.
CGTCATCGCAAAGGCCTGCGCCTCCCACGGCTCGCGGAACACCGGCCCGTCGGCATCGCGCGGGATGCTCGGCACTTCCTGCGTGGCGCGGTGAGCAGCGGCTTGGTCGATCATATTAACTCCAGATACGGCTCCCACGCCTCAATATGGACCTTCACCGCCGGGTCAGAATCCTCGCCCCATATTTCGCGGCCGTCGAAGCGCACGGTATAGAGCCAGTGCGGGTCCTCGCCGACGTGGGTCGCATTGCTGTCGGGAAACACGTGGCAGCCGACGATGCGCATGATGGTGCCGGCATGACCGCGCGCGTAACGCGGCAGTCGCGTATGCGTCTTCGGATGCATGTTCCTGGCGTGCACTTTATCGCCGACCTTGAACAATGCCGGAGCGGGCGCCGACCGGTTATAGGGCGAGCCGCAGCGCACCATGGTTGCCGCTTCTTCTGCCGTTACCGGTTTCGCCGCTTTCTTGACGGGCGCGAGCGCATGACCGGCCGCCAGTTCTTGCCGCGTCGCCAGCCCATATTCGAGCATCATGTTCTCAAGCGTCGCTACCCACAGTCCGTAATAGCTCATGTTAAGATATTGCGGCGGCGGCTGGCTCTCGCGCGCGAAGCGGAAGGCGTCCAGGGTCCAGATGTTGGGGATACCGATCGCCATGTTGAGCGCGAACGCCTGCTTTTCCCAGTCGGCGTGAAACACCGGCTCGTTCGGTTCCGGCATCACCGGGCCGAAGCCGTGCATGCCACCCATGTCGGCCGCGCCGTTCATTTCACATCCATTGGCGACTTCGCCAGGCCGGTGCCGATCATGCTGTCGCGCGTGACCAGTTCCGCGAGCTGCTCCTCGCTCCAGCCCTCGGTGGCGACTGGGCGCATCGGCACCACCAGATAACGCAGCTCGGAGGTCGAATCCCAGACGTGGATTTCGGTATCTTTCGGCAATTTAACGCCAAAATCGCGCAGTACGCCGCGCGGATCGGCGATCGTGCGCGAACGATAGGGCGCCGACTTGTACCAGACCGGCGGCAACCCGAGCACCGCCCATGGATAACAGGAGCACAGCGTGCAGACGACCATATTGTGCACCGCCGGCGTGTTCTCCAGCGCCACCAGATGATTGCCGGAGCGGCCGCTAAAACCGAGCGACTCGATCGCCGCCGTGCCGTCCGTAAACAGCCATTGGCGGTATTGCGAATCGGTCCAGGCCTTTGCCACCACCTTGGCGCCGTTGCGCGGGCCTATCTTTTTTTCATAGGTCTCGATCAGCACGTCGAGGGCGGCGGGATCGATATAGCCCTTTTCGAGCAGGATGGTTTCCAGCGCGCGCGTGCGCAGCTGCATCTCGGAAAGCTCCGAGCCGTGATCGTGGTGATGGTGGTCATGATCGTGGGACATGGTGAAAGTATAAACGCACTACCGCGCCGGCTCCAAATACGGCTCCCAGGCGTCCACCGACACGGCGCTGGTCGGGTCGCCGTCGAGTCCCCATAGTTCGCGGCCGCCGAAGCGCACGGTGTAGAGCCATTGCGGGTTCTCGCCGGCGCCGGTGGCGTTGCTGTCGGGAAATACGTGACAGCCGATCACCCGCTCGATCACGCCCACATGCCCGCGCACATAACGCGGCAGCCGCGTGTGGGTGACGGGATTGATGTTCTTGGCACGCACTTTGTCGCCGGCCTTGAACGCCGCTTTGGTGTTGGTGTCGCGTTCGGTCGGCCTGCCGCGATGCAGCACTTTCAGCACGTCATCGGGTGAGAGCGTGCGCTTGACCGGCTTGGGCGGATGCAGACCGTGGCCAACGACGATCTCGTCGTCGGTCACGAGATCGCGCTCCTTCAGCAGGGTCTCCAGCCCGGCGAACCAGATCTGGTAATAGCTCATCGCCAGATATTCGGCCGGATCGCGATTCTCGCGCGCGAAACGCGATGCGTCGATGTTCCAGCCGCCCGGCATGGCCATGGCCAGCGTGAGTGCCAAGGCGCGCTTCTCCCATTCGGCATGAAACACCGGCTCGTCCGGCTCGGGCCGCACGGGACCGAAGCCGTGCATGCCGCCCATGTCGTGCGCGCCGTTCACTTCGCCAAATCCTTCGGTGACTTCGGCAAGCCCGTGCCGATCATGGAATCGCGCGTCACGAGTTCGGCGAGCTTGTCCTCGCTCCAGCCTTGGGTGCCATCCGGCCGCATCGGCACCACCAGGTAGCGGATTTCCGAGGTCGAATCCCACACGCGGATTTCGGTGTCCTGCGGCAGCGTGACGCCGAAATCCTTGAGCACGCCGCGCGGATCGGAAACCGCGCGCGCGCGGTAGGGCGCCGACTTGTACCAGACCGGCGGCAGGCCGAGCACCGGCCACGGGTAACAGGAGCACAGCGTGCACACGACCATGTTGTGCCGCTTCGGCGTGTTCTCCAGCGCCACAATGTGCTCGCCGTGGCGGCCGGCATAGCCGAGCTCGGCGATCGCCGGCGTTGCGTCCTTGAACAGGCGCACGCGGTAGGCCGGATCGGCCCAGGCTTTCGCCACCACCTGGGCGCCGTTGCGCGGGCCGACCTTCTTTTCATAGGTCTCGATCAACAGGTCGAGCGCGGCCGGATCGACATAGCCCTTCTCGGTCAGCACAGTCTCCAGCGCGCGCACGCGCAGTTGCGTTTCCGTGAGTTCGGAATGGTCGTGATCGTGGTCATGCTCGTGGGCCATGGCTGCAACTTAGCGGAGACACCCCCAGTGTGTCATTATGCCGGCAAACGGGAAGAGAAGGAAATGCCGATGCTCGAACTCTACCACCACGGATCGTCCGTCTGCGCCGCCAAGGTTCGGCTGGTGCTGGCGGAAAAGGGCCTGGAATGGAACAGCCACTATATCGACATCCTCAAGGGCGAGCAGTTTGATCCCGATTACATAAAGCTCAATCCCAAGGCGGTGGTGCCGACGCTGGTGCATGACGGCAAGGTCCTCACCGAGTCGACGCTGATCTGCGAATACCTCGACGACGCCTATCCCGAGGCGCCGCTCAAGCCCGCGGACCCGTACGCGCGCTGGCAGATGCGGATATGGACCAAGGCGGTGGACGACCAGGTTCATCCGGCCTGCGCCGAGCTCACGTTTTCCTGCACGCACCGCCATACGCTGGCGCGGCTCGCCCCGGCGGAGCTGGAGCGTTTTTTGGAGGCGACGCCCGCGCAATCGGTGAAGCCGGGCTGGAAGGCGCGCAAACGCGAAATAGTGACCCTCGGCTTCAAGGCGCCGGGCATCGACGCGCCGTTCAAGCTTTACGACAGCTTCATGCAGAAAATGGAAGACGCGCTCAAGGACCGGCCCTGGCTCACCGGCGACACCTTCTCGCTCGCCGACATCGGCATGGCGCCTTACGTCAACCGGCTCGACATGCTGGGCATGGCCGAGATGTGGGCGAAGCGCCCGCGGCTTGCCGACTGGTTCGCGCGATTGAAAGCGCGGCCGAGCTTCCAGCCGGCGTTCTATCGGTGGTTTCCCGAGCCGCTCAGGAACGACCTCGCCACTTTCGGCGCGCAGAGCTGGCCCGAGGTCAAGCGCCTGCTATCGGCGTGAGCGTCAAGGCCAGAGCCGCTCGACCGCGATCCAGATCCACGCCGCGCCGGCGGCCAGCAGCGAGAGGAAGATGGCGGCCGAGCCCATGTCTTCGACTCACCGGATGACCAGGTCCGGGTCGCGGGTGACGCGGTCGGCAAGCTTTTCGATCGCGGTGTTGAGCAATTCGATGATGAGGACGAAGACCAACGTCCCGATCAGCGCGAAGCGCTCGCCGACGTCCGGGGTCAGGAAGAAGGCGAGGGGAACGCCCACCACCAGCAGCGCCAGTTCCTCGCGGAACGCCGCTTCCGACCGCGTGCAGGCAACCAGGCCATGCCAGCTGTTGACGGTTGTTTGCCAAAGCCTTTTCACTGAAATCCATCCGTGTCGGCAATTTGCCGGGGCAAAATAGGCGGCTTGATCGCCATAGTCTATTCATGCCGCTCGCGCGCGTGTGTATAAGATTGTTCTCATGAAGGCCGCCGACATGTTCGACTTGAAGGGCCGCGTCGCGCTGGTCACCGGCGCGTCCAGCGGGCTGGGGGTGCAATTTGCCCGCGCGCTGGTCGACAACGGCGCTTGCGTGGCGCTGGTGGCGCGGCGGATCGAGCGGCTCAAATCGCTGAAAGATGAAATCGAGAAGAAGGGCGGCAAGGCCGTCGCCATCGCGGCCGACGTCACCGACCGCGCCGCCATGGGCCAAGCCTTCGATGCCGCCGAAAAAGCCTTCGGCACCGTCACCATCCTGGTCAACAATGCCGGCATCGCCCACGGCGGCCGCGCCACCGACATGACGGCCGAGGAATGGCGCAAGGTGCTCGGCATCGATCTCGACGCCGTTTTCTACTGGGCGCAAGAAGCCGCGCGCCGCATGCTGGCGGCGAAGAAACCGGGTGCCATCGTCAACATCGCCTCGGTGCTGGGCCTAGCCGTTGCCAAGGGCGCGGTCGCCTATGCCGCCGCCAAGGCCGGCGTGGTGCAGGTGACAAAAGCTTTGGCGGTCGAGCTCGCCTTCAAGGGCGTGCGCGTCAACGCCATCGCGCCCGGCTGGTTCGTGACCGAGATGAACGACAAGTATCTCAACAGCGAAGCCGGCGCGGCGATCAAGCGCGAGATTCCCATGGGCCGCTTCGGCCAGGAAGGCGATCTCGACGGCGCGCTGCTGCTTTTGGTGTCCAACGCCGGCAGCTACATCACCGGCGCGACGATCGTGGTCGACGGCGGGCAGGTCATTCAGATTAAAGGTTAGGGACCATGGACTTCACGCTGTCGCCCGAAATCGAGGACATCCGCCTGCGCGTGCGCGCCTTCGTCGAGGAGAACGTGCTGCCGCTGGAAGCCGAGCCAGAGAATTTCTCCGAGCACGAGAACATCCCGGAGGCCCGCCTTGCGCCCGTGCGCGCCAAGGCCAAGAAGGCCGGCCTATGGGCGCCGCAAGCGCCCAAGGAGTTCGGCGGCATGCAGCTTCCGATCGTCGCCTGGGCGGCGGTTTACGAAGAAGCCGCGCGCTCGATCTTCGGCCCGCTCGCCATCCATTGCATGGCGCCCGACGACGGCAACATAAACCTGCTGGCCAAGACCGGCACGCCGGAACAGAAGGAAAAATTTCTGCGCCCGATCGTCGAGGGCAAGGTGCGCTCGGCCTTCGCGATGACCGAGCCGCATCCCGGCTCCGGCTCCGATCCGGCGATGATGCTCACCCGCGCCGAAAAACGCAACGACCGCTATATCGTGCGCGGGCGCAAATGGTTCATCACCGGTGCCGACGGCGCCGCCCATTTCATCCTGATCGCGCGTACCTCCGACGATCCGCGCCGCGGCCTCACGGCGTTTCTCTATCACAAGGACCAGCCGGGCTGGCGCATCCTGCGGCGCATCCCGATCATGGGCCCGCACGAGCACGGCGGCCATTGCGAGATCGAATATGACGGCCTGGAAATCCCGATCGAGAACGTGCTGATGAACGAGGGCGACGGGTTGCGCGCGACGCAGATCCGCCTGGGCCCCGCGCGGCTCACCCATTGCATGCGCTGGCTCGGTTTCGCCAAGCGCTGCATGGAGATCGCGCAAAGCTACGTGGCCGAACGCGAGGGCTTCGGCATCAAGCTTGCCGACCGCGAAAGCGTGCAGATCAAGCTCGGCGAAGTCGCCCACCAGATCGAGATCGGCCGCCTGCTCACCATGCACGCGGCCTGGAAGCTCGACCAGGGCGCGCGTGCGCGCAAGGAAGTTTCCATGGCCAAGGTGCAGATCGCCGACACGCTGCACAACTCCGCCGACGTCGCCATCCAGCTCAACGGCGCGCGCGGCTATTCCAAGGACACCATCCTGGAATGGATCTACCGCTACGCCCGCGCGGCGCGGCTGGTCGACGGCGCCTCGGAAGTGCACAAGATGGTGCTGGCGCGCTTCATGCGCGAGGAGGGGCGCGATTTCTGGAAGTGGGGGTAAGACTCGGCAGTGCCGCTTGCTCTCTTTCCCTCTCCCACTAGGGGAGAGGGAAGCAAGATTACCTCGCGGCTAACGACTAATTCCGATACCCCCGGTCGATCTTGTCGAGCATGCGCAAATAGGCCGCCCAGTCGGCACTGCCGCGGCCGGCATCGTGATGCTCGTATTGCTCCGCGGTCTTGGCGCAGACGTCCGGCGGAATCTCGAGCAGATCGGCGCCGGTCGCTTCCATCTTCAACTGGATCTCGGCGGCGTTGAGCAGGTATTTCATCAGCACGAAAGGCTCGCGCGCCGTCCTGCCGACCGTGAGCATGCCGTGATTGTGCATGATCATGGCGCGGTTGCCGCCCAGGTCTTTGTTGATGCGCGCGCGCTCGTCGAAATCCTCGGTAATGCCTTCATAGGCGTGATAGCCGATGCGCTTGTAGAAACGGATGGCCTGCTGCGACACCATGCGCAAGCCGTGCTTTAGACCGGCGAGCGCCATGCCGTCCTCGGTGTGGACATGCACCGCGCAATTCACGTCAGCGCGCGCGGCGAGCACGCCGCCGTGCAGCGTGAAGCCGGGCCGGTTGACGCCGGATTTCTCGTCGAGGTCCTCGTCCATGCTGATTTTCACCAGGTTGGACGCGGTGACCTCGGTATAGAGCAGCTCGTGCCGTTTCATGAGAAAGTTGCGCGGCTCGCCCGGCACCCGCATGGACGAGTGGTTGTAGATGACGTCATCCCAGCCGTGATGGGCGAGCAGTCGATAGACGGCGGCGAGGTCGACGCGTGCCTCCCATTCGGCGTCGGACATTGCGCCCTGTGAAACTTTGGCCGCAGCCACCCTGGCGTGCTTATTCATCGGCGACATTCTCCTATGACTATTTGATCCAACATTAGCACACGGCGCGCGCTTGGCCAGACAGCCACCTGCCCCTATAGAAAGGCGTCAGGAGCGAGCGCAAATGAAAAAGCCAATCCCAATTCGCATGGGCGGCTACGGTCCGCCCACCACCGGTTTCAGCAAGTCGCTGAAATTCATCGGCGACAAGCTCGAAGCCCGGTTCGGCGATGGCGTCGTTGTCGACTATGTCTGGAACATCATGGACCACGGCCACAAGGCCGAGGACATCCTCACTTTGGTCGAAAGCGGCGAGATGACGCTCGGCTACCAGTCGTCGAGCTATCTGACCGACCGCGTGCCGGAACTGGGTTTCGTCGATCTGCCGTTCCTGTTTGCCAACAACCGCCAGGCGCGCGCCGCCATGGACGGCGCGCTTGGCGAATTCCTGGTGCGCAAAACCGAGGAGCGCATCGACTTCCGCATCCTCGGCTGGTTCGAGAACGGCTTTCGCCACATTTCCAACCGGCTGCGCCCGATCCACCGGCCGGCCGATATGAAAGGCATGCGCATCCGCGTGCTGCCGAGCGAAATCCAGAAACACACCTTCGAGCTGCTCGGCGCCGTCGCCATGCCCATGGACCTGAGCGAGGCGATCGCCATGATCAAGGCCGGTACGCTCGACGCCCAGGAAAACCCGCTCGCCAACACCGTGACCTATGGCGTGCACAAGTTTCACAAGTTCCACACGCTTACCTCGCACTTCTACATTTCGCGCCCGGTCTTCCTACATCGCGCCTCGTTCGAGTCGTGGCCGGACGATCTTCAGCGTGCGATGCAAGATGCGGTTATCGAATCTGTCGCCTTTCAGCGCAAGCTCGCGGTCGAGGAGCACGAGGTCGCGCGCAAGGCTATTGAAGATGCCGGCTGCAAGATCGTGGAATTGAACGCGCAAGAGCACGCCGCCTTTGTCGCCGCCGTGCAGCCGCTGCTGGCCGATGCGCGCAAGATGTACGGCGATGCGATGTTCAAGATGCTCCCGAAAGCCTGAACCCATCACTGTCGTCCCCGCGAAGGCGGGGACCCATACGCCGCAGCATCTCGGTAGGGCACGGAGTATGGGTCCCGGCCCTCGCTTCGCTCTACCGGGTTGACGGGTGGAATCTACGCATACGCCGCCACCAGCCGCTGCCGCATCACCAGGGCGCCGACCACCAGAAGATTGAGAATGTTGGAGCCGATGCCGGCGGCGAAGGCCGGCGCGTAGAAACCGTAATGATCGTAGAGCAGGCCGGCGAGCCAGCCGCCGGACGCCATGCCGACCGCGGTGAACATCAGCAGCGTTGGGATCCGCCACGAGGCTTCCGCCGCCGGAAATAGTTCGCGCAGCGCCAGCACGTAAGCGGGAATAATGCCGCTGAATCCGAAGCCGAAGGCGGCAGCCACGGTGAACAGGCCGGTCTCGTTCTGCGTCAGCAGGAACGCGATCATGGCGCTGCACTGCCAGGCCGAGCCGATCAGCACCGTGGCGAGTCCACCGATGCGGTCGGAGATGGCGCCCCAGATCTGCCGACTGAGGAACGCGGTGCCGAGCAGCACCGACAGCATGATGGCACCGGCCGAGCGGGCGATGCCCAAGTCGGTGCAGAAGGCGACCAAATGGCCCTGCGGCATCGCCATCGGCACGCAGCACAGCACCGAGGCCGCGCACATCATCGCGAACACGACATTGGGCGGCCAGCCGAGTACGAGGGCAGGCTTGCTGCCCGGCTCCGCCTTGACCGCCGGGATGATCACTTCCGGCGGCGCGCGGAAATACAAAGCGGCGAGCGGTACAATGACCGCGATTTCGAGCAACGCGTACCACAGCATGGTCTGGCGCCAGCCGAAGCTGGCGATGGCGCGATCGAAAATCGGCGGCCACATGGCGCCGGCCAGATAAGTGCCGCTGGAGATCAGCGCCAGCGCCGAGCCGCGCCGGCGGTCGAACCAGCGGCTGACATAGATGTAGAGCGGCGCGTTGATGCCGCCGAGCCCGATCAGCCCGATGAACAACCCGTGGCCGATCCAAAACGGCCAGGGCAGTCCCAGCGTCGAAATCGACAGCCCGAGCCCGATCATCAGCGCGCCGCCCAGCACGGTCCAGCGAGTGCCGATGCGCTCGGCGAGCCGCCCCATCAGAATGCCGCCAAGGCCGGCGCCGAGCCAGGCCAGCGCGCTGCCGAGCGCGGGGATCGAGCGCGAGCCGCCCACCTCGGCGGCGATGTCCTTGAGCGCCACCGCGGTGACCCAGTTGGCGCCGAACGCCATCAACAGCGCGATTAGCGCGACGAAGGCGACGACCCAGGACGATCGGCTCTCGATCGAGGTGAAGGGAGATTGCAGCATCAATGAAAGAACCCGGCGGTTGGCCCCTTTTACAGGTCGCGCGCGATTTGACCACCCGCGCGGCGCGAAGACCTGCCCCGCTGCTGCATTGCGCCAAAATGCGTGGCCAGCACGCGGAATGAAATTTCATTGCAAGCCGCGCGGCCGTGGCGAAATTTGACGCAGGCTGTTCAACGACCTGACTTAATTCGCCGCCACCTGTTCCTTGTGCCGCCCGGTTGGCTTATATGATAGAGGTCCGCCGGCTGTTACGTTTCGCCCACCGGGCGCTTTCCAAGGCAGGCAATGACCCTTCGCTCCATCAGCCTCAACGACAAATACGATCTCGCGCAGAGCCGCGTATTGGTGACCGGCTACCAGGCGCTGATCCGCGCATGTCTCATGCAAAAAGAGCGCGACCGCCGCGCCGGCCTCAACACCGCCGGCTACGTCACCGGTTATCGCGGCTCGCCACTCGGCGGCCTCGACCAGCAATTCATGCGCGCTGGCCGTTTTCTTGCGGCGCAAGACGTCAAATTCCAGCCCGGTCTGAATGAGGAACTCGCCGCCACTGCATTGTGGGGCACCCAGCAGGCCGAATTGCGCGGCGAGGGCAAGTTCGATGGCGTGTTCGGCATGTGGTACGGCAAGGGCCCGGGCGTCGACCGCTCCGGCGACGTCTTCCGCCACGCCAATTTTGCCGGTACCTCGAAGCATGGCGGCGTGCTCGCGCTAATGGGCGACGACCACACTGCGGAATCGTCGACCACCGCACATCAGTCCGAATTCCATTTCGTCGACGTGATGATGCCGATTCTCAATCCGGCCGGCGTGCAGGAAATCATCGATTACGCGCTCTATGGCTGGGCGATGTCGCGTTTTTCCGGCGCTTGGGTCGCGCTCAAATGCATGCACGAGACCGTGGAGTCGACCGGTGTCGTCGACGGCAACCTCGAACGCATCAAGCTCGTCACGCCGGAAGACTTCGTCATGCCAGAGGGCGGGCTCAATATCCGTCTGGTCGATACCATCCTCGGCCAGGAAGCGCGTCTACACGACTTCAAGCGCGACGCCATGCTCGCCTTCGTGCGCGTCAACAAGCTCAACAGGATCATCACCTCGGGCGGGCGCAATCCGAAGATCGGTATCATCACCACCGGCAAGGCCTATCTCGACGTGCGCCAGGCCTTCGACGAGCTCGGCATTGACGAGATCAAGTGCAACGTCTTGGGGCTTAGGCTGTTCAAGATCGCCTGCCCTTGGCCGATTTCGCGGCAGGAGCTGGCCGAGTTCGCATCCGGGCTCGATCTCATCATCGTGGTCGAGGAGAAGCGCTCGCTGATCGAAGTGCAGGTGCGCGAGGAGCTCTACGGCACTGCCAATCAGCCGGTCTGCATCGGCAAGAAGGACGAGCAGGGCAACTGGCTGTTCCCGGTCAAGGGCGCGCTCGATCCCAACGATGTCGCCATCTGCATCGGCGGGCGGCTGTTGCGCTACGGCGCCAACGAGGAGCTTGCCGCCAATGTCGCGCGCCTGAAGGAGGCGCAACGCTCCCTCGCCGAGACAAAAGATGTCGCCCAGCGCATTCCTTACTTCTGCTCGGGCTGCCCACACAACACATCCACCCGCGTGCCGGAAGGCAGCCGCGCCTACGCCGGCATCGGCTGCCACTATATGGCGCAGTGGATGGACCGCCACACGCTCGGCTTTACCCAGATGGGCGGCGAAGGCGCCAACTGGATCGGCGAGGCGCCGTTCTCGAAAACGCCGCATGTGTTCCAAAATCTCGGCGACGGCACCTATAACCACTCAGGCTATCTCGCCATCCGCGCGGCAATCGATGCCGGCGTGACCATGACCTACAAGATTCTGTTCAACGATGCGGTGGCGATGACCGGCGGCCAGGCCAACGAGGGTGGGCTGAACGTGCCGCAGATCGCCCGGCAGGTGGCGGCCGAAGGCGCCAGCCGCGTGGTCGTGGTCACAGACGAGCCGTGGAAATACCCCAAGGACACCGACTGGCCGCGCGGGCTGACCGTGCACCACCGTGACGAACTCGACGCCGTGCAGCGAGAGCTGACCACGGTGCCGGGCGTCAGCGTACTTATTTACGATCAGACTTGCGCCGCCGAGAAACGCCGCCGCCGCAAGCGCGGCACCTTCCCCGATCCCGACAAGCGCGTGGTAATCAACGATCTGGTTTGCGAAGGCTGCGGCGATTGCGGCGTCAAATCCAATTGTGTCTCGGTGCAGCCGCTAATGACCGAATGGGGCCGCAAGCGCGTGATCGACCAGTCGAGCTGCAACAAGGACTATTCCTGCCTCAAGGGCTTCTGCCCGTCATTCGTGACCGTGCACGGCGCCAAGCTCAAGAGGGGCGAAAGCGTCGCCGAGCCGGCCGATTGGCCGGCGCTGCCCAGCCCAAGCCTGCCGCTCACCAACCATCCCTACGGCATCATCGTCACCGGCGTCGGCGGCACCGGCATCGTCACCATCGGCGCCGTCATCGGCATGGCCGCGCATCTGGAAGGCAAGGGTTTCGGCGTCATCGACATGGCCGGGCTGGCGCAGAAGGGCGGCGCCGTCTTTAGCCATATCCGTATCGCCAATACACCCGACGATATCCACGCCATCCGCGTCGCCGCCGGCGGCGCCGACCTGGTGCTAGGTGGTGACATCGTGGTTCTCGGCAGTAAGAAGCTGCTAAGCGCCATCAAGCCCGGCCACACCCGCATGATCGTCAATACCGCTGAATTCCTGCCGGGCGACTTTACCCGCAATGCCGACTTCTCATTGCCGACCGAGCGCCTGAAGCGCGCCATCACCGGCCACGCCGGCCGCGAGCAGAGTCATTTCGTCGACGCTGGGCGGCTGGCAACCGCGCTGCTCGGCAATTCCATCGGCGCCAACATGTTCATGCTCGGCTACGCCTATCAACTCGGCGCCTTGCCGCTCACCGCGGAAGCGATCGAGAAGGCGATCGAGATGAACGGCGAGGCGGTGCCGATGAACATCGCCGCCTTCCGCTACGGCCGCCGCGCCGCGATCGATCCGGCCGCGCTCGAAGCACTGATCGATCCGCGCGGGGCGGAGGAAAACGACTCATTCCGGCTCTCGCAGTCGTTCGATGAGACGGTCGCCCGCCGCATCGCGTTCCTCACCGCCTATCAGAGCGCGCGTTATGCGCGGCATTATCGCGAGTGGGTCGAGAAGGTGAGGGCGGCCGAGGCGGAGAATGCGCCGGGTCAATGCGGGCTGGCCGAGGCCGTGGCGCGCTATCTGTTCAAGCTGATGGCGTACAAGGATGAGTACGAAGTGGCACGGCTTTACAGCGACACCTCGTTCGTCGAGCGCGTCAAGTCGACCTTCGCCGGCGACAATCTGCGCTTTGAATTCCATCTGGCGCCGCCACTCCTGGCGCGGCGCAATCCCGTGACCGGCGAGCCAAAGAAAATGTCGTTCGGTCCCTGGATACTGAAGGCGTTCGCCGTGCTGTCGAAGTTCAAGTTCCTGCGCGGCACGCCGCTCGATCCGTTCGCCT
>CAZLWN010000069.1:0-19262 GCA_964563195.1 uncultured Undibacter sp.
AATGGCATTCACGAGGTCGGCGGTTCGATCCCGCCTGGCTCCACCAGCCTTCGCTTGCTCCGCAAGCTACGGCCCGGCAAGCCGGTATAATCTCTCATAGCGAAGCGAGCGAAGGCTGCCGCGCCGTAGCCGGCAGGGTGGAGGCGGGCCATGAAATACGTCTATATCCTGCAAAGCAAAAATTCTGATCATTTCAACGTCGGCATAACGGATGATTTGCGCGCGCGACTGGCAAAACACAACGCCGGCGAAGTATCCCACACGTCCAAATATGCGCCATGGCAGGTGAAAACTTACATTGCCTTCCGGGATGAGAAGCAGGCTTTCAATTTCGAGAAATATCTAAAATCACCTTCCGGTCGAGCGTTTGCCAAGAAATGCCTTTGAACGTCCGCTGCGTCCTGCTGACAAACGCCGCCGCATCATTGCATGATGGCACGCAACCGGGGGAAACAAATATGCAAGGCAAGATCGCGCTCGAGGAACACTTCGCCATCGAAGCGACGCTAAGCGATTCACAAGTGTTCGGACCGGATGTGTGGGATCAACTGCGCTCGCGTCTGTTGAGCGCGCACGACATGCGCCTGCGCGAAATGGACAAGCATGGCGTGGAGATGATGATCCTGTCGCTCAACGCTCCCGCGGTGCAGGCGATCCACGACGTCAAGCGCGCAATCGCGGTGGCGCGCGAAGCCAACGACGTGCTCGCCGAAGAAATGCGCTGGCGTCCCGATCGGTTTGCGGGCGTCGCCGCATTGCCGATGCAGGACCCGGATGCTGCCGTGCAAGAGCTCACCCGCTGCGTCAAGGAGCTCGGCATGGTGGGGGCGCTGGTCAATGGTTTCTCGCAGGCGGTCAGCCCGGAGACCGTGCTTTATTACGACTTGCCGCAATACCGGCCGTTCTGGCGCGCGGTCGAGGCGCTCGACGTGCCGTTCTACCTGCACCCGCGCAATCCGCTGCCGAGCTGGACCAAGTTCTACGACGGCCATCCCTGGATGCTGGGTCCGAACTGGGCCTTCGCAGCGGAAACCGCGGTACACGCGCTGCGATTGATCGGTTCCGGGCTGTTCGACGAATGCCCGGGCTTGAAAATCGTGCTCGGCCATCTCGGCGAAGGCATCCCAGTGCAGCTCTGGCGCATCGACGGTCGCAACGGCTGGATGAAGGCGCCGCACAAATACGCGGCCAAGAAGTGCGTGGCGGATTATTTCCGCAAGCATTTCCATCTCACCACCTCGGGCAACTTCCACACCCCCTCGCTCACCAACGTGGTGACCGAGGTGGGCGCCGACCGCGTGATGTTTTCGGTCGACTGGCCGTTCGAAGCCGTCGATGAAGCGGCGATTTGGTTCGACAAGGCAGAGATCAGCGAAGCCGACCGCATGAAGATCGGCCGCGCCAACGCCATCAAGCTGTTCAAGCTGAAGCTGCAGTAATTCCATCATCCTGAGTAGCGCGTAAAGCAAAGCGCGAAGGATGGTCAGATCAACTTGCCATACTCAGCGGATGCGCAGCCGCACCACCGCGTCCGTTTTCCAGACCATGCCGTTGCCAGGACGCTGCGGGATGATCGCATGGCCGTCGACGATGGCGAGCGGCTCTTCCAGCAGTGCATCCGCCCAGTCGACATATTCGAGGAAATGGCAGGTCGGCGTGGCGGCCAATAAATGCGCGCTTGTTTCCGGAAATAGATGCGACGCCATCGGGATGCCGTTAGCGGCGGCGAGCTCGGCGGCCTGCCGCCAGCCGGTGACGCCGCCGATGCGTTCGAGATCGGGCATGACGTAATCGGGCTTGGCCTGTTCGAGCGCGAGCGCCATGCCGGCGGCAAGCGAAAAATTCTCGCCGATTTGCAGCGGCGTTTGGAGATCGCGCGCAAGGCGCGCATTGCCGGCGTAGTCGTCGTGCCGGATCGGCTCCTCCAGCCAGAAAATATTTTCCGCGTCGAGCGCTCGCCCGCGCGTCAACGCTTCATCAAGCGAGAGCACCTGGTTGTAATCGACCATCAGCTTGACGTCGTCGCCGATGCGCTTGCGCACGGCGTGGACTGCGGCAATGTCGCCGGCAAGGGTTGGATAGCCCAGCCGCAGCTTGACCGCGCGAAAGCTACCGACTGCCAACAATTTTTCGGCCTCGGCCGCGAGCGCGCCCAGGTCGTACATCAGGCCGAGGCCGCAGCTGTTGTAGGCCGGGATCGGGCGCGGCTCGGCGCCGAGAAACTGCACCAGCGGCAGCTTGGCCGCCTGCGCCAGCGCGTCCCAGCAGGCGCCGTCGAAGGCGGCCATCGCCATGCGCACAATGCCCTGCACGCCAATCAGCGCAAAGCGGCGCGCAAGTTTCGCCCACAGGGCCGCCGGGTCCACTGCCGCACCCTTGGTGACCGCCTCCACCTCGCCGAGGACGCTGACAATCGCCGGACCCGCCGCCCGCACATAACTGAACAGCCAAGTACGGCCGGTGACTCCTTCTTCGGTCTCGACGTCGACCAGCAGCAACGGGACTTGCCGCAGCACGCCCTGGCTGGTGCCGAGCACAAAATTGAGCGGGACCTCGACCGGCATTGCGCGGACCGCCCGCACGGTCAGCGGTGGCAGGGACGGCGGATTGAGCATGAAAACTCCCGGAAAGCGGGGTCTATAGCGTGGCGGGGCCTGAATCCCCCGTGTTCTTGAACCTTTAACCCGGCCCGCCCATATTAGGAACGACCCGAGGGCAGGTGTCCAAGGGTTGGGGTGCCAATGCGGACCCCACGTCAAGGTCGCTTCTTACCGAGGACTTTGAGGACCGAATGTCACGAGTTCCGTCACTATCCAGCCCGTTCTTGCTGGGCTTCGACGAGATCGAGCGCCTGCTCGACCGTGTCACCAAGGGCGCCGACGGCTACCCGCCCTACAACATCGAACGGGTGGCACGCGACGAGCAGAATCCGGAACGCTTGCGCATCACGCTCGCCGTCGCCGGCTTCACCCGCGAACAGCTCGACGTCTGCATAGAGGAAAACCAGCTGGTGATCCGCGGGCGTCAGCACGACGACAAGAGCCGGCAGTATCTCCACCGCGGCATCGCCGCGCGCCAATTCCAGCGCACCTTCGTGCTGGCCGACGGCATGGAGGTGCAGGGCGCCGACTTGAAGAACGGCTTGCTGGCAATCGATCTGGTCCGCCCGCAGGCAGAGCGCATCGTCAAGACCGTCGCCATCAACGAGCTGGACGACTGAGGAACTCGCAACAAAAGGACTCGACCGCGTCTCGCGTTGTGAAAGGAGTCGAGGGCCATGAAAATGACCAAAGACAAAATGACTGAAACGAACACGACCCATCCGATAATCACGCAGGAAGCACTCGCCCACCTCGGCGACGGCCGCCTGGCCTATGTCAAGGCGATCCGTTCCGAGGACGTGGCTGGCCTGTTCCCGCAGGCGCCGCAATTGCAGCCTGGCATCAAGCTGTTCGCGCTGCACGCCGCCGACGGCACGCCGATCATGCTGACCGACACGCGCGAAGCCGCGCTCGCCAATGCCTGGAGCCAGGAGCTCGAGCCGGTGAGCGTGCACTGATCAGGGGTCAGCAATCAGTAATCAGAAAGAAAAAGGGCCGGCAATGTTGCTGGCCCTTTCGCACTTTAATTCTGATTACTGACTACTGATTACTAATGCCTGATCAGGCCGCGCTGCTTGCCGGCGACATTGCCAACACGGCGTAGAGCGCGTCGGTATCGCGCGACTCGCGCAGCTTGCGCGCGATCTCGGGGTCGCGCAGCAGTCGTGCCACCCGCGCCAGCGCCTTGAGATGATCGGCACCGGCAGCTTCCGGCGCCAGCAGCAGGAACACCAGGTCGACCGGCTGGGCGTCGAGCGCCTTGAAATCCACCGGCTTTTCCAGCCGCGCGAACAAGCCGAACAGCCGCCCGAGCTTGGGCAATTTGCCGTGCGGGATCGCCACGCCGTTGCCGACCGCGGTGGAACCCAGCTTCTCGCGTTGCAGCAGGATTTCCAGAATCGCGCGCTCGTTCTGACCCGTGAACTCGGCCGCGCGCGCGGCGAGCTCCTGGATCACCTTCTTCTTGTTGTTGGCCTTGAGGGCCGGAAGAATCGCATTCGGCGCGACGAGATCGGTGAGCGTCATGGACATGTCCGATGATCGGGAAAGGCAGCGCCGAAGTGCATGGGGTGGTTGAAGGCTGCGGACCATAAGAGCGGTCGCCGCCGCCGTCAATGGCCCGGGCGCGTTAACGCCTGCCGATTTTTGTTGCATTATATTTTGATACTTAACGGCCGCGTTGGGCCTGATGCCCCTTTCGGCGCCGCTTGTAGCGGCGCAGCCGCTTTTCGATGCGGATTGCGGCCTGGTCCGCGCTGTCATAGGCATCGGCCGCCATGCCCTCGGCTTCCAGCAGCGCGCCGGAATCCAGATGCAGCACACATTCGGTGCGGAACCCGAAACCGTCCTTGCCGATGGTGGAGTGTCCGGAATACCCGCCGCTGAAATATTTCGAGGTCGCCTCCTCGACACGATCGGTGATTCGCTCGCGTAGCGTAGCGCCGACGCTGATGTTCTTGCCCGAAACGCGCAATGGCATGGATCGCCTCCTGTCCGGTACGGCGTTGCCGCTGCGCCATTGACGGCCCCGGCTAACGGCTAACGGCTAACGGCTAACGGCTAACGGCTAACGGCTAACGGCTAAAGCTTAGAAATGTTGCAGGAAAGGTCAATGCGCGCGCCGGGCGCCGCTTCAGGATGCCGCGGCCTGCTTTTCGCGCCGCCGCTGCACCGAGGACGGGATGCGCATGGCTTCCCGGTATTTGGCGACCGTGCGGCGCGCGATATCGACGCCGGCCTCGCGCAACTTATCCACGATGGTGTCATCGGACAGCACGTCGGCGGCGGTCTCGCCGTCGATCAATTGCCGGATGCGGTGACGCACCGCTTCCGCCGAATGTGCCTCGCCGCCGTCGGCGGAGGCGATCGACGAGGTGAAGAAATATTTCAATTCGAAGATGCCGCGCGCGGTCGCCATGTATTTGTTGGCAGTCACGCGCGAGACCGTGGATTCGTGCATGCTGATGGCATCGGCGACGGTCTTGAGATTGAGCGGGCGCAGGTGCTGCACGCCGTTGGCGAAAAAGGCATCCTGCTGGCGCACGATCTCGCTCGACACTTTGAGAATTGTCTTGGCGCGCTGATCGAGCGCGCGCACCAGCCAGGTAGCGGTTTGCAGGCAGTCGGCGAGATAGGTCTTTTCCTTGTCGCTGCGCGTACCTTTCGACACCTGCGCGTAATAGCGCTGGTTGATCAGCACTTTCGGCAGCGTGTCGGAATTGAGCTCCACCTGCCAGGTGCCGTCCGATGCCGCCCGCACCAGCACGTCCGGCACGATCGGCTGCACCATGGTCGAGCCGAAGGCGAGCCCCGGCTTGGGATTAAGATTGCGGATTTCGGCGATCATGTCGGCGAGATCTTCGTCGTTGACGCCGCACAGGCGGCGCAAGGCGGCAAGATCGCGTTTGGCCAGGAGGTTGAGATGCTCGATCAGCGCGCGCATGGCCGGATCGAAGCGGTTGCGATCCTTGAGCTGAATGGCGAGGCATTCGGTGAGATTGCGCGCGCACACGCCGGGCGGATCGAGCGTCTGTAGCACGGCGAGCACGGCTTCGACGTCGGCCACGGCTGCGCCCAGCTTTCCAGTGACGGTGTCAAGGTCGCCGGCGAGATAGCCAGCTTCGTCCACCATGTTGATCAGGTAACGGCCGATCATGCGACCGACCGGATCCGAAATCGCCAGTGCCATCTGCTCGGCGAGATGGTCGGCGAGCGTCGTCTCGGCCGACACAAATGCTTCTAGATTGTAGCCATCCTCGCTACCGCCGGACCCCGACCATTCCGAATAGGCCGGCGGCGGCGCCTCGGAGGCAGCGGCCTTCTCCGGGCCATCGTCGGGAAAGACATTTTCGAGCTCGGTGCCAAGGCCTTCTTCCATGGAGCTTCGGCTGGTCTCGAGATCCGCGCCGATCCAGTCGGACGCGGCAGTGGCGTCCTCATCGGCTTCGCCGGGTGCCTCCTCGGCAGCGGAAGCTTCGGGCTCGACGGCCGGCGCTTCGTTGTCGTCGGCACGATCGAGAAGCGGATTGCGCTCGAGCTCGCCCTCGACATAGGCCGCCAAATCGAGGCTGGAGAGCTGCAGCAGTTTGATGGCCTGCATCAGCTGCGGCGTCATCACCAGCGCTTGGGTCTGGCGAAACTCCAGTCGTTGCGACAAAGCCATTTGGGTTTCCCAGCGGAAACTGGTCCGATTCTTGCTTGTTTGAATTTATAACAGGTTCTGCGGCGCGGTGATATGCGATTCCGCACTGCCGCATTGCACAAAATTTGTGCTGCTTAACCGCGGCTACAGCCGGAATTCCTCGCCGAGATAGAGCCGGCGCACGTCCGGATTGTTGACGATATCGTCGGCGCGGCCCTCCATCAGCACCTCGCCTGAATAGATGATGTAGGCGCGGTCGGTCAGGCCCAGCGTCTCCCGCACATTATGGTCGGTAACCAGCACGCCAATGCCGCGGTTGGTCAGATGGCGCACCAGCGCCTGGATATCACCCACGGCAATCGGGTCGATGCCGGCGAACGGCTCGTCGAGCAGCATGTAGCTCGGCCGCGTCGCCAGCGCGCGCGCGATTTCGACGCGGCGGCGCTCGCCGCCCGAAAGCGCGATGGTCGGCGTCTTGCGCAGACGCGCGATGTTGAATTCCTCCAGCAGCGCGTTGAGGTCGGCTTCGCGCCGGCGGCGATCCGGCTCCACCACTTCGAGCACGGCGCGGACATTATCCTCCACGTTGAGGCCGCGGAAGATTGAGGCCTCCTGCGGCAGATAGCCGATGCCGAGCCGCGCGCGTTGGTACATCGGCAACTTGGTTATGTCGTAGCCGTCGAGTTCGATGCGGCCGCGGTCGGCATTGATCAGGCCGGTGATTATGTAGAATACCGTTGTCTTGCCGGCGCCGTTCGGCCCCAGCAGCCCGACCGCCTCGCCGCGGCGCACATAGAGCGTGACGCCCTTGACCACCGTGCGGCCGGCGAAGCTCTTTTCCACGCCGTGGGCGGCAAGATAGGCGTGGCGCTGCGCCTGGCGGCCGTCGCCGCCGCGGCGGCGTTGGATCACTTGCGGCTGCGCATTGGCATTGGGTTGCCGTGCCGTTTGCATCAGCGCTTGGGCACCGGCCGCCTGACGCTGCCGCGCTTCGGCCGGCGTCAGCGGCCGGCGTGCCGAAGGCGTACGACGCCAAAACATCGAAAGGATATTCACCAGGCTACCTCGCGGCGCATAGTCTGATCACCACCATTGCCGGACCCGCGACGTTAGCTGATTCCCCGCCGCCGCGGGTGACCGCGCTCGCCGCAGGTGGGGTGCCGGTCAATGGATTGGCCGCAATGGCGCCGGCGGCGGCGGCGTCCGGCCGCCAATGCCACCGGACTTCATTTCGGGCGGCGCAGATCCGGGCTGGAACAGGCCCTCGACGCGGCCATGGCCGTTCTTGCCTGATTCCACCCGCGACACCCCGCTCGTCAGATCGACCACCAGCCGCTCGCCGCGCAGCACGTTCTTACCCTGCGTCATCACCACATTGCCGGTGAGCGTGACGGTATTGGTCTTCATGTCGAAAATGCCGAGATTGCCGCTGGCGGTCTGCGCCTTCTGGGTCACCACCACCCCACCGCGCGCTTCCAGCCGCTTGATGCGCTGCTC
Source organism: uncultured Undibacter sp. (assembly GCA_964563195.1). GTDB lineage: Bacteria > Pseudomonadota > Alphaproteobacteria > Rhizobiales > Xanthobacteraceae > Pseudolabrys. Next base: position 7,741 of record CAZLWN010000069.1, read on the forward strand.
ACCGCCCGGCCCAGGCTTCGCCGCCGTCAGGGTCTTGGTCTTGCCGGCATTGCCGGGGCCGCCCTCGTAAAACACCACCAGCGACTTGCAGCGCAAATTCGTGTCGCCCTGAGTCACGTGCACGTCGCCGCTGAAGGTTGCCTCCTTGGCCTTGTCGCGCACTTCAAGTGTCGCCGCCTCGATATGCACCGGCTGGTCGTGATTCTGCGAGAAGCCTTGCAGCGCGTTGGGCGGGCCCTTCGAGGGCTGCGCTGGCAGTGCGCCTGGAACGGCGAAAAGAAGGACGGCCATGAGTGGCATAAGTTTGTGCGGCACGGTTATTCCGCTCTGCTCTTGTCTTGCGCTGGCGCCGCGGTGTTGGTTTCGCCGGCGGCCTCGTTGAGCATCAACGTCATGTTGACGCCACCGTCGAAACGTATCAGGTCGCCGGAATCGACGATCTCCAGCCGGTTTGCATCGAGCGTGCCTTGCAACAGCTTCACCTTTACCGGCTTATTGGACACCACGTGGCCCTTGCGGATGTCGATCATCGCCTCGCTCAATTGGCCGGCATAGCCGGTGGACGAGTTGAGCTCGATGTTGCGGTCGAGCTTCAGGGTCTCTCCCTTGCTGTTATAGATGCCGGTGACTGCCGTCATTTGAAGCGTGCTCTTGCCCTGCATCTCCACCTTGGCGCGGATATTGTGCAATTCGACAACTTCCGGCTTGGTCAGGTCCTGCGCCGCCGCGTCCGCGGATACCTCATAGGCGCGCGCGTCGCGGGTGAAGCCGGACAGATGCGGTTTCTCCATGGTGATCTTGGTGCCGGACACGACCAGATCGCCGATATTGATCGGTAGCCTGGCGAGCATGCGCAGCGGGTTGAAATAAGTGAGGAGGAAGATGGCGACGGCCGCCACCGCCACCACGGCCGGAATAATGATGCGCAGCACGCGCACCAGGCGGCTGTGCCGGCGGGCAGCACGAAAGGCGCGCTCGCTGTCGCCGCGGCCCATGGTCCAATAGGCGCGCGCGGTCTGCGGATTGGTTCGGGCCGTAATCAAACGGTTCATGCCACCCAGGATGCGGCTTCGGAAAACACGTTAATCCCCGTGACGCAACATGCCGGGCGAATATGGCCTATACGCGGCGGGTCAACACCCGGTTTAACCAATACCCCCCGGAACACAACGACTTAAAGGGAATGCGAAAAGATATCCTCGGCCGCCCAGCCGGCCAGATCGAGCCGCACCCGATCGGGCAGAAAGCGAAAACAAGCCGCCGCCAGCTCGCTGCGACCTTCGCGCGCCAGCATGGTGTCCAGCTTTTCCTTCAGCGCATGCAGGTGCAGCACGTCGGTGGCCGCATAGGACACCTGAGCGTCGGTCAGTTCGTCGGCGCCCCAGTCGGACAATTGCTGCTGCTTCGACACGTCGATGCCGAGCACTTCGCGCGTCAGGTCCTTGAGGCCGTGCTTGTCGGTATAGGTGCGCGCCAGCCGCGAGGCGATCTTGGTGCAATAGACCGGGCCGGCCATGACGCCGAAGCTCTTGCACAGCACGCCGATGTCAAAGCGGGCGAAATGAAAAATCTTGACAATGGCCTTGTCGGCCAGCAGGCGCTCGATATTGGGCGCCTTTTTCTGGCCGGCTGCGATCTGTACCACATCGGCGGAGCCGTCGCCCGGCGACAGTTGCACCACGCAGAGCCGGTCACGGTCGGGATCGAGTCCCATGGTCTCGGTGTCGACCGCCACCGCCCCTTTGTAGGCGGAAAGGTCCGGCAGATCGCCGCGGTGCAGACGGATGGTCATTCAGGCGTTCCGGCTTATGTGTGCGCGATCTTTTCCGAAAACCGGCTCCCGCTTGTTCGGATCATGGGGCGGGATGGTGGTGCCCAGGAGAGGACTCGAACCTCCACGGCTTTCACCGCTAGTACCTGAAACTAGTGCGTCTACCAATTCCGCCACCTGGGCTCATCGGGACTAGGTATTGAGCCGCTTTCGGCTTGTCAATTGAAGCAGGCTGTACAGGGCGCGGGCGATCCTGTAATGGGCGCGGAACGCCGGCCCCTTCTCGCCCCCTCAGCGTGCCATGACTGCCCGTAGCAACAGCGACACCCTAATCACCGTCTATGGCGGCTCCGGCTTCCTCGGCCGCCATGTGGTGCGGGCCCTCGCCAAACGCGACTACCGCATCCGGGTGGCGGTGCGCCGGCCGGAGCTTGCCAACCACCTGCAGCCGCTCGGCAAGGTCGGCCAGATTCATGCCGTGCAAGCCAATATCCGCAACGGCGCCTCGGTAGCGGCGGCGGCGCGCGACGCGAGCGTGCTGATCAACCTGGTCGGCATCCTGTTCGAGCGCGGCCGCCAGCGCTTCGACGCGGTCCATACCATCGGCGCCGAGCAGGTAGCGCTCGCCGCCAACGCCCATGGGGCGCGCCTGGTGCATGTCTCGGCCATCGGCGCTGACGAAGCCTCGCCTTCGCGTTACGCCCGCTCCAAGGCGGCGGCCGAGCGGCTGGTGTTATCGGCGCAGCCGACCGCCAATATCATGCGGCCGTCGATCATATTTGGACCGGAGGACGACTTCTTCAACCGCTTCGCGGCGATGGCGCGGCTATCGCCGGCACTGCCGCTGATCGGCGGCGGCAAGGCCCGCTTCCAGCCGGTGTTCGTCGGCGACGTGGCCACCGCCATCGCAATTGCCGTTGCCGGCAATGCACGCGCATGCACGATCTACGAATTAGGCGGGCCGGACGTGCGCAGCTTCAAACAGCTCATGCAATATGTGCTCACGACCATCGAGCGCAAACGGCTGCTGGTGCCGTTGCCGTTCTTCGTCGCCAAGCTGCAGGCAATGGCGCTGCAATTCATGCCGACGCCGTTGCTCACCCCCGACCAGGTCGAACTGCTGCGCGTCGACAATGTGGTGTCGGAGGCGGCGAAGGCGGAAGGGCGCACGCTGCATGGTCTCGGCATCGAACCGGAGCCGATCGAGGCGATTGTGCCGTCTTATGTTTGGCGCTTCCGCAAGACCGGCCAGTTCCGCAATCGGATCGCTTAGCAAGACTCACATAAAATAAATCGCGTAGATGCCGAGGGTGCCGAGCACAATGCGCCACCAGGCGAACAGCGCGAAAGTGTGGCGCTGCACGTAGCGCAGGAACGTCTTCACCACGATCCAGCCGAAGATGAACGAGAACACGAAGCCGACCGCGACCGCGGTCAAGTCGCCGTGCGCAAGATCGGCGCGGTTCTTGAACGCCTCATAGGCGAAGGCGCCGACCATGGTCGGCATCGCCAGCCAGAACGAGAATTCCGCCGCCGAGCGGCGGTCGGCACCGAACATCATGGCGCCGACGATGGTCGCGCCGGCGCGCGACACGCCGGGAATCATAGACAGGCACTGGATGATGCCGATGCCGAAATACATCGGCAGCGGGAAGCCGGTCGACTCGAAATAACGCGGCTTCAGGTTCAGGCGGTCGACGCCCAGCAGGATGAGGCCGCCGACGATGAGCGATATGCAGACGATGCGCACGTCGAACAGCGTCTCCTTGATGACGTGATAGGCCAGCGCCCCGATCACCGCCGCCGGCAGGAAGGCGAGCAGCACGCCGATGACGAAGCGCGCCGCATCCCAATCGGTGAACATGTGTTTGGCGATCGCCCAGATGCGCCCGAAATAAATGGTGAGCAGCGCCAGGATGGCGCCGAGCTGAATGAGAATGGCAAACGACTTGCCGAAGGCGTCGTCGCCCCAGCCGAGGAACTGCTCCATCAGCAGCAGGTGACCGGTCGAGGACACCGGCAGGTATTCGGTCAAGCCCTCGACGATGCCGAGCACGGCCGCCTTGATCAGGTCGATATGGGCCATGGTTATGGCAACGATGCCGGCCTTGATGGCGATGAAGTCCATGTGAGCTATTCCGGGCGGGGAACTTTACCGGTCGGGTGAGCGCTTGTGGCGCAACGCCCTCGCCGGAGCAACGAAAAAACCGGGGTGGTCAACAGGTTGCTCAACGTTTGTGGCTTTCTATAGTACTTGGTGCGATTCCCGCCAGTCGGCGAGTGCCGCCGCAATCGATTGGTCCGCAATGTTGACCTTGCTGCATCATCCGCTCTGCCCGCACTCGCGTTATGTGCGTCTGATCCTGGGCGAATACGGCATCGAGGTGAAGCTGGTCGAGGAGCGCTTCTGGGAGCGGCGGGAGGAATTTCTGCTGCTCAATCCGGCCGGCGAACTGCCGGTGCTGGTGGCGGACGGCCAGCCGGCGATCCCGAGCGCCGCCATCATCGCCGAATATATCGAGGAGACGCGGCCTCCGTCGGAAGCAGACGACCGCCTGCTGCCGGCGGGTGCGGCTGAGCGGGTCGAGGTGCGGCGGCTGGCGAACTGGTACAATGATAAGTTCCACGCCGAAGTCAGCGGCCCGCTGGTGAGCGAACGCGAGTTCAGGCGCCACATGACGGTGGAACAGGGCGGCGGGCCGCCCGACACCGAGGCGCTGCGCGCGGCGCGCCACAATATCCGCTATCATATGGCCTATCTCGGCTGGCTGGTGCGCACGCGCGATTGGCTCGCCGGCGAGCGGCTTTCCCTCGCCGATCTGGCTGCCGCCGCGCATTTGTCGGTCGCCGATTATCTGGGCGAAGTGCCGTGGAACGAAAACGAAGCCGCCAAACACTGGTACGCGCGGGTGAAGTCGCGGCCCGCATTCCGTCCGCTGCTGGCCGACACGCTGGCCGGGCTGCCGCCGGCCAAGAGCTACGCCGACCTCGACTTCTAAAAGAGCCTGAGCAGATCAAAGCCGCGCTCATTGAGAAGGCGCATGCGCTCGGCTTCGATGCTGCCGGCGTCACCCGGCCGGACGCGGCGCCGGAAGCAAGGCTAAGGCTCGAGCGCTTTTTGACCGACGGCTGGCATGGCGACATGGATTGGATGGAGACCACCGCCGCGCGGCGCGGCGCACCGACGGCACTGTGGCCGGATGTGCGCAGCGTCATCATGCTGGGTATGAACTACGGGCCGGATGCCAACCCGCTGGCGGTCCTCGCACAGAAGGATCGCGCGGCCATCTCGGTCTATGCCCAGGGCGAAGACTATCATGAGCTTATCAAGGCGCGGCTCAAACAACTGGCGCGCTGGCTTGTGGCGACTGCCGGCGGCGACGTGAAAGTCTTCGTCGATACCGCGGCGGTTATGGAAAAACCGCTGGCGGCGAGCGCCGGGATCGGCTGGCAGGGCAAGCACACCAATTTGGTATCGCGCCAATTTGGGTCTTGGCTGTTTCTCGGCGCGGTCTTCACCACGCTCGAACTGCCGGCCGACGGCGCGGAAACCGATGCCTGCGGAAGTTGCCGCGCTTGTCTCGACGTCTGCCCGACCGCGGCATTTCCGCAACCCTACCGGCTCGATGTGCGGCGCTGTATTTCTTATCTGACCATCGAGCACAAGGGACAGATCCCGCGCGAATTGCGCGGCTCAATCGGCAACCGCATCTATGGCTGCGACGACTGTCTTGCCGTTTGTCCTTGGAACAAGTTCGCGGCTAAGGGCCGCGAAGCGAAGCTGGCGGCGCGCGAGATGTTGCGCGCACCGCGGCTTGCCGAACTCGCCCGCCTCGACGATGAACAATTCCGCGCCCTGTTTGCCAAGACCGCAATCAAGCGCACCGGCCGCGACCGTTTCGTGCGCAATGTGCTGATCGCCATCGGCAATTCCGGCGACGACGCGCTCACGGGCGAAGCCGAACGCCTGCTCGACGACGCCTCGCCCTTGGTGCGCGGCGCCGCGGTGTGGGCGTTGTCGCAATTGATGCCGCGCGACAAACTCGACGCACTGGCGCAGCGAAAAACCGAACAGGACGCCTCGGTGCAAGAGGAGTGGCGCTCGGCGCTTGGCTAGAATTCCTTCACCGCCGCGATCAGCCGCTCGATGTCCTCCGGCCGCGACAGCCGGTGATCGCCGTCCTTGACCAAGGTCAGCACCACGTCGTCGCGCGCAAAGCGCGAGACCGATTCGACCGCGTGCCGCCACGGCACGTCGGGGTCCTTGACGCCCTGCAAGACGTGCACCGGGCAGCCGGTCTCGATCAGACCGCCGAGCAGCAAATGATTGCGCCCGTCCTCGATCAGCCGTTTGGTGATCGGATAGGGCTCTTCGCCGTATGCGGACGGCCGCATCCAGACACCCTTCTCCTCGATCTCGCGCTTGATGGCGTCGGGAAACTGCTTCCACATCAGTTCCTCGGTGAAGTCGACCGCTGGCGCGATCAGCACCATGCCGGCGATCGGCGCCGCGCCTTTCATCTCAGCCAGGCGCCGCGCCAGCAGCAGCGCCAGCCAAGCGCCCATGGACGAGCCGATCACCACCTGCGGACCCTTGGCGAAATGGCGGTACACCGCGACGCTTTCCTCCAGCCAGCCGCCGATGGTGCCTTCGGTGAAGTCGCCGCCCGATTCGCCGTGGCCGGAATAATCGAAACGCAGGCAAGCGCGGCCTTGCGTCTCAGCCCAGGCGTCGAGCGCCGCGGCCTTGGTGCCCCGCATGTCGGACTTGAAGCCGCCGAGCCAGAACAGCCCGGGGCTCTTGCCCTCGCGCGTGCGCACGGCGATGGTCCGCTTCGGCGGTGGCAATTCTATCATCAGGGAAGTCAGGTGCGCTTCGCTCATGCGTGATCGGCTCAGATTCAGGATGCACGGTCCTACCCGTTCTCGCCGCAAGCGGGCTGCGAGCGCAAGGGGGAAGCGATGAGCGCCGCGCGTCCGCGCTCGCTCGCCGGCGCCACCATCCTGCAAATAGTGCCGAGCCTGCGCGACGGGCCGAGCGGGCATGCCGTGGTCGACATCGCGCTCACCTTGCTGCAATCGGGCGCGCGCGCCATCGTCGCCGGCGACGAAGGAATGCTGGTCAGCGAATTGCGCGCTTTCGGCGGGGAGTTCGTGCGGATGCCGAACGACACGTTCAATCCGCTGCGCATCCAGCGCAACGTCCGCGCGCTCACCAAACTGATCGCCAGCGAGCGCGTCGACATTGTGCACGCACAGAGTGCGGGCGCTGCCTGGAGCGCGCTCGCCGCCACCCACAAACAGCCGGTCTATCTGGTGACGTCGTTTTCCGATCGGCTGCCGGGCATTCCTATTTCGGCAATATGCTGCGCTCATCACTCGCCCGCGGCGACCGCGTGATCGCGCCGTCCGCTTACGTCTCGCGCGCCATGATCAAACGCTACAAGCTGAAGCCCGATCGCATTACCGTGATCCCGCGCGCGGTTGACACCGCCACTTTCAGTCCGGCGGCGGTGAGCGCCGACCGCATCGCCGCATTACGCCGTATCTGGGGCGTGTTGCCGGACATGAGGATGGTGCTGGTGCCGGGCCGCGTCGCGCCCTGGAACGGACAGATGAGCATGATCGACGCCGCGCGGCTGATCGTCGGCGGTGGCGACCGTAATATCGTTTTCGTGTTCGCTGGCGAGCACCTCAGCCACCCGCGTTTTGCGCGTAGCGTTCGCCGCCAGGCGCGCGTGCACGGCATCGACACGCTCTGCCGCTTCGTCGGCCATTGTGCCGACATGCCGGCGGCGTTGGCCGCCGCCGACGTGGTGGTGGTGCCATCGCTCGAGCCGCCACTGTCGGGAAGGGCCGCGGCCGAGGCGCAGGCCATAGGCCGGCCGCTCGTGACAACCACGGTCGGGATGCTGCCGGAGAACCTGCTATGCCCGCCGCGCATGCGCGACGAATTGCGCACCGGCTGGCTGGTACGGCCGGGCAATGTCGGCGAGCTCACGCGCGCGGTTAGTTCGGCGCTTGCGCTCGACGTCACCGGCTATGAGGCGCTGGGCGCGCGCGCGCGACAATTTGCCGAATTCATGTTTTCCCCGCAAAGCGTTGCCGAAGCTATTCGCGGGGTCTATACGTCGTTACTTGCGCGCGACATGTGATGGCCATCACACTTTCCGTGCGCATTTCAGCATATCCTTCGCGTACCGTGAGATTGTCGAGACAATAACATCAATGTCGAGTTTGCCCGCAATCGATATCGCGCAAGCCCATCCGCGCCGGTCACCCGAGCGTCAACGCCGCGAGCCGAGCGGAGACTGTCTGACAGTGCTGATCGTCGCTCCCAGCCTCGAGGTTGGCGCCGCCGATGCCGGCGCGGTCGGGCTCACGCGCGTGCTCACCGATTCAGGCCACCGGGCTATCGTCGCCTCGCGCGCCGGCCGCCTGGTCGCCGACGTCACCGCGGCCGGCGGCGAATACGTGGCGCTCGACCTCGCCAGCAACAATCCGATGGTGATGCTGCACAATACCGCCGTGCTGATTCGGCTCGCGCGCGAGCGTAAATGCGACGCCATTCATGCGCTCGGCCGCGCCGCAGCGTGGAGCGCGTGGCTGGCCGCGCGGCTCTCCGGCGTTCCCTTCCTTACCAGCTGGTACAAGGGCTTCCGCGAGCAGAACATCTTCAAGCACCTGTACAACGGCATCATGGCGCGCGGCGACCGCGTGGTGGCGCTGAGCGAACAGATCGCGCAGTTGATCCACGACCGCTATGGCACGCAGTGGGAGCGCATCACCGTGGTGCCGACGAGCATCGACTTGGAGCGCTTCGATCCCGCAAGCGTTTCGCGCGCGCGAGTCGACGCCATCCGTCGCGCCTGGGGCGTCAAGTCCGGCACCAAGGTGATTTTGATCACCGGCCGCATCCTGCGCCGCAAGGGCCATCACGTGGTGGTGCGGGCGGTGAAGCGGCTGAAAGACATGGGGCTAAAGGATTTTCTCTGCGTCTTTGTCGGCGAGGACCGCGGCCGCACGCGCTACACCGGCGAACTCTGGGATTTGGTGCTGACGACCGGCACAATGGATGTCATCCGCATGGCCGCGCCGGTCGCCGACATGCCGGCGGCTTACGCCGCCGCCTCGGTGGTGGTGTCGGCGGCGGTGCAGCCGGAGGGCTTGCAACGCGCGATCCTGGAGGCGCAGGCGATGGCACGACCGGTGCTGGTGTCCGAGCTCGCCGCCGGGCCCGAAGTGGTGCTGACGTCGCCGGCGGTGCCGGAGAACCGCATCACCGGCTTGCGCTTTCAGTCCGGCGACGACGCGGCGTTGACTGCGGCCTTGCTGCGGGTGTTCTCCATGCCGGAACCGACCCGCGCGACCATCGGTGCGCGCGGCCGCGACTGGGTGGTGGGCCATTTCAATGCGGCGGTGGTTGCCGAGCAGACGCTGCAGCTTTACCGCGAAATCGCCGGTCGCCCCGACGAGGCGCCGGCGCCGGTCCTGCGCGCCCGACAAAATTAGAGGAATTTGGGCGGTTTGCCCGCGGTTTGGGCATTTCTGCCGTTAATCCGGCGGGAACCGCGTTGACTTATTCGCCGTTTCTACCAATCTTTCGTTAGCCAAGGTGTGCCAGCACCTCCGGCAATGTTGCAACAGCATGAGGAGAGCAAAGCCATTCGTCGTCCGATGAAGTCCGCGCTGCCCGCCGCCAAGGACGGCCCGCGCATCAACGAGGAGATCCGCGCCCAAGAGGTTCAGCTGATCGACAGTACCGGCGACAATAAAGGTGTCGTCGAATTCACCGCCGCCATGGCTTTGGCGGAAGCGGCCGGGCTTGATCTGGTGGAGATCTCTCCCAATTCGACCCCGCCGGTCTGCAAGATCCTGGATTACGGCAAATACAAATTCCAGGCGCAGAAGAAAGCGGCCGAAGCCCGCAAAAAGCAGAAAGTTGTCGAGGTCAAGGAGATCAAGCTTCGGCCGATGATCGACGACCACGATTACCAGGTGAAGATGCGCTCGATGAAGCGCTTCTTTGAAGAGGGCGACAAGGTCAAGATCACGTTGCGCTTCCGCGGTCGCGAAATGGCGCACCAGGAACTCGGCTACAAACTGCTCAACCGTGTGAAGGAAGACACCGCCCCGATCGCCAAGATCGAATCGGAGCCGCGATTCGAAGGCCGGCAGATGGTGATGCTGCTGGCGCCGCGCTGACGCCTTTCAAGTCGGACGCGCTGCCCGCATGACGCGGGCGGCGCGTTCTCGTTTTTCAGCGGCGCGCTGGCGCCGCCGGCCGTCGCCTAAGACGACGCCGCCTTGACCTCGGAGAGATGCTGCCCGGCGCGGGCGCGCCGCAGCGCCGCCGGTCCGAAACTGCCGAGCACATTGGCGCCGACCGGCCAGAGCTTATTGGCGCCTGAGACCACGCTCACCAGCTTCTGGATCGGGCAACGCTCGATCTCTTCGGCCGGGCGTGAGACGAAAAGATTGGCGTGAAAGAGCCCGTCGGTCTCGCGGCCGTAAGTGTCGAGGTCGCGCGCTTCCACCGCCCGGATGGTCGCTTCCATTTCCTCGCGGTTGGCGAAGCGGCGTTGCACGAAGGTGGCGCCCTCGTAAGGCTCGGTCACCAGGCCGTAGGCATCGAGCGTCTTCTCGATCTCGTCGAAGGGGAACATGCGCAGCACGAAGGAGGCGACCCATGGTGTGCGGCCGCGGCGGCTGGCCTTCAGCACACGCTCGAAGGTCTTGCTGGTGACGTAGCCGACGCAACCGGTCGACACGATGATGTCGACGTCGGCGAGGTCGGCGGCTTCGTCCGGCGTCATCTCGCGGCTTTCCAGATCCATGGCGAGGCCATGGTCGAGCAGGCCGCACTTCTCCCCATAGCGGATGGCGTTCTCGGATATGTCGAGGCCGATCACCCGCACGCCCTCGTGCCGCGGCCATGCGCGGTAAAAGTGGCGGTCGAGCTCGACCAGCTCCTCGCTGCTCAGCGTCTGTAGAGTCGGCGCGGAGTAGCGCTGGCGCAGGGCTTCGTATTCGAGCGCGTATTTCATCAGGGCGCCGTTGATGGCGTAGGAGCAGCCAAGGTCGAGCACGGTGACTGGCTCGTCCTGTAGTTCCTGGCGCGCGCGGATCAACTGGCCGAAGATCGGCTGCGCAAGATGAGGGATAATATAATCAAGTTGCCCTAAGTACTTAAAATAATTTCTAGGGTCCCGCGAATTATATAAATCGGAGAAGTCCATTTTTGCTTGATTAAGCTTGGTAAAGCTGACCGGCTTATTCATAGGCACTACTTCGCCTCCCTGCATAATTTGGGCGCGCCAAGGCCGATTTGCTGACGTATAAATTTTGTATAACCAAAAAATGCCTCAATCGCAACCGGAAAGACTTGCCAAGTTCCGTGAAAATCGTCCGAATGCACCCGAACCGGCGCCGTTTGCTGCGGTTTGCGCGCGTTTGACGGGCGGCGCGGCCGGCGCGCCGTTGGTTGTCAACAAGAAGCGCGTCTGCCATAACGCCGCCCTCTCGCCGCCCGGCTAACAAGGGCTGCCGTGGCGGCGATACCTGCTCAATCCCGAGCACCCGCTCGAGACTTTCCAAGTCTTGCGAGCACTTTCCGGCCGCGCGGGCTCGCCCGCATTCAGCGCCGATGAGGAGAGCCAAATGCCCAAGATGAAGACCAAATCGGGCGCCAAAAAACGCTTCAAGATTACCGGCACCGGCAAGGTGAAATACCAGCAGTCCGGCAAGCGCC
>CAZLWN010000070.1:0-19210 GCA_964563195.1 uncultured Undibacter sp.
CGGCGCAATACGTCTTCGAAAACCACGTCGAAAAGAAGCTAGCCGAGATCGGGCAAGCCGAACCCGCGCCCAAGGCCATGGCGAGCGCGAGCTAGCTCGGTTCGCGCCACCCAGGCGTTGCGCGCAACGCTCGGCATGCCGGCGATATCACCAGGCCGGCGCCACAGCTCGCGCAACACGGCAAGTGCATCGAGCGAACCGTCGGTGCGCATGGCGCACAAGGCGGCCTGCGGCACGCGCTGGCGGGCCGGATCGGCCACCACGCGCAAAACCGCAAACGGAAGGCCGTGGCTGCCGGCAATCGACGCCACAATGTGGGATTCCATATCGACCGCGGCGGCACCGGTTTGGTGGAACAGGCGCAGCTTGTTCTTGGGCTCCGTCACCGGCGTGTCGATGCCGAGGACCGGCGCGTGCACCGCGTCGGAGCGCGATTGCAACAGAATATTCGACCAGCGCTCGTCGGTCGGCAGCGCGCTGCGCACGCCGTTGGCCCCGATCACCGAGGAGGCGACGATACAAGTACCGGTGCGCAGCTGCGGATCGAGCCCGCCGGCGATGCCGAAGCTGATGATGCCGCGGCAGCCCGGACCGACGGCGGCGGCCAGCGCGACCGCCATTTGGCTGCCGCGTCCGCAGCACACTTTCGCATTTTCTTCGCCGAGCGCCAGCTCGGCCTCGAAATCGAGGCCGGTCGCGACGACGACGTAGGGCTCACGCGCGCTCATATGCCGAACGCGACGTTGCTGCTGTTGGCGCTCTTCAGGTTGCGGTAGCGCGCCAGCGCCCAGAGCGGGAAATATTTCGGGTAGCCGTGATAGCGCAGGTAGAAGACGCGCGGAAAGCCGGTGCCGGTGTAGCCGCGCTCGCTCCATAATCCGTCGGCCTGTTGCGTGGCGAGCAGATAGTCGATGCCGCGCGCGACCGCCGGGTGCCGGGCCTCGCCGGCGGCCATCAGGCCGAGCAGGGCCCAGGCGGTTTGCGATGCGGTGCTGGGAGCGGGCTCGTGGCCGCCATAGTCGAGTCTGTAGCTGGTGCCGTGTTCGCCCCAGCCGCCGTCGGCGTTCTGGATGGAGATGAGCCAGGATGCGGCGCGCTTGATCTCGGGGGCATCGTGCGCGAGGCCGGCGGCGTTGAGCGCGCAGAGCGTGGACCAGGTGCCATAAATGTAATTGACGCCCCAGCGGCCGTACCAAGAGCCGTCGCGCAATTGGGTGCGGCGCAGGTAGTCGATGCCCCGCTGCATGGCGGGCGAGGTGGCGGGCGTGGCGCCGAGCTGCGCCAACATGGAGACGCAGCGCGCGGTCAGGTCGGGCGAGGGCGGATCGAGCAGCGCGCCGTGGTCGGCGAACGGGATGTTGTTGAGGAATTCGTGGGTATTGTCGGCGTCGAACGCCCCCCAACCGCCGTCGCCCGATTGCAGTCCCTCGATCCATTCGCGGGCACGGGCGATTGGCTCGTCGAAGGCCGAGGTTTCGCGTTCCTTCTGCGCGCGCTCCATGCCCATGACGATGACGGCGGTGTCGTCGAGATCGGGATAATGCGGATTGGCATATTGGAAGGCCCAGCCGCCGGGCCGCACCTGCGGCCGCTTGAATGCCCAGTCGCCCTTGACCTCAAGCTCCTGCAACGGGAGCAGCCAATCGAACCCGCGCTGCGCGCGTGCGATATTGCCGCCACCGGCTTCGAACAGCGCGTGGGCGGCGAGTGCGGTGTCCCACACCGGCGACACGCAAGGCTGGCAATAGGCTTCATCCGCTTTGACGATCAGCAGCTTGTCGATCGATTTGCGGGCGATGGCGCGGTCGGGATGGTCGGACGGGTACTCAAGCGCGTCGAACATCATGACCGAATTGGCCATGGCAGGAAAAATCGCGCCCAGCCCCTCCTCGCCATTGAGGCGCTCCTTGACGAAAGCAACCGCCGCATCGATGGCTCGTTTGCGGGTGGCGCGCGGGAAGACCGGCTCGGATTTTTGCAGAATGATGTCGACCAACCGGAAGAATTCGTACCACAGAAATTTTTGATGCGGCGCCTTGTGCTGGCGACCGGTGGCCAGCGGCGGCGCGAGAAACAATTCGTCGACGCGTACGCCTTTGCGGTTGTGGGCGCGCGGCTTGAGCGCCTGCAGCACCAGCAGCGGCACCAGCACGGTGCGGCCCCAATAGGAAATCTTCGCAATATGGAAGGGGAACCAGGCCGGCAGCAGCATGATCTCGACCGGCATCAGGGGAATGGCCGACCACGGCAGGATGCCATAGAGCGCCAGCAGGATGCGGGTGAATACGTTGACATTCGCGGCGCCGCCGCGCGCGCGGATCGCCTCGCGCGCCTTGCGCATGTGGGAGGCGTCCGGATCGTCGCCGATCATCTTAAGCGCGAAATAGGCCTTCACGCTGGCGCTGATGTCGAAGGCGCCGTTGTGGAACAGCGGCCAGCCGCCCGCGGCCGATTGCCGGCGGCGCAGATAAACGCCGATCTTTTGTTCCAGTTCGAGGTTGGGCTCCTCGCCGAGATAGTGCGTGAGCAGCACGTATTCGGCGGGAATGGTGGCGTCGGCCTCCAGCTCGAACACCCAATGGCCGTCGGCGCGCTGGGCCGAGCGCAATGCCGCGCTGGCGGCCGCGATGCGTTCCTCCAGCTGCGGCAAGGCGGCCGGCGCTTGCTGTTTCATCAGGTCGGTCGTCTCGCTCATGTAATTGTCTCAAGCAGCGGCGAGCTTGGCGGCGCGTTCGCCCGAACGAATGGCGCTTTCGATGGTCGGCGGCAAGCCTGTTGACGTCCAATCGCCGGCCAGAAAAATATTGCCCCAGGCGGTAACCGCTTGCGGGCGCAAGGCTTCCTGGCGCGGTTCGGTAGCGATGGTAGCCCGGCGCTCGCGCACCACCTGCCAAGGCGGCAGCGTTTCGGGCAGGCCGGCGATGCTTGCGACCTCGCCCCAAACGTTGCGGGCGAGTTGCTCGCGCGGCATCTGCATCAGCGCGTCGGCGGCGCTGATGGTCACCGACAGCCGTCCGGGATAAGCGAAGATCCATTGCGTTAAGCCGTGCACCACGCCGGTCATGGCCGGCAGTGCGGTCGCCTGGCCGACACGGAAATGCACATTGGCGATGGCGCGAAATTCGTTGGGCACTTGCAGGCCCGGCAGCAAGCGGGCGGCGAAATTTGGCGGTACGGCGAGGATGACCGCATGTTCCCGCGCCAGACGAACCGCTTTGCCACCGAAATCGAGGCTTATCGCGCGTCCATCCTCGAAGCCGATCCGATGTAACTCGTGTTCGAATTGCACGGTCGCGCCATGCGCGGCGAGGTAAGCAAGCGCCGGATCGACAAAGGCGGCGGAGAGCCCTTCGTGCGCGATCAAGGGACGGCAGGTGCGCCCGCCAGCGGCCAGCGTCTCGCGCATCAATGTGGCGGCGAGGCGGGCGGAAGCTTCCGGCGGCTCGTTGTTGAGCGTGGCGAGCAGGATCGGCTCGATCAGCCGCTCGTAAAGCGCGCCGGAACAAGTGATGGCCTCACCCACGGTGCCCTTGCCCGGCCGCCACATCAGCCGCGCCAGCACCAGGTAATCGCGGGCCCGCGTGTTAGGCACGCGGCGGGCATCGCTGAAGATCCACCACGGCAGCATGCCGTCGCCGAGGCGGAGCTGCCAGCGCTCGTTGCTGGCCAGATCGATGAAACTAAAATCGGCTTCGTGCGGACCGCGCATCCGGCCGGTAGCGCCGATGGTGTCGAGATAGGCGAGCGCTGAGCGGTTGCCGGAGAGGATCACGTGATTGCCGTTGTCGATCATCATGCCGAGCGTGGAATCGTTGTAGGAGCGGCAACGGCCGCCAGCCTGTGCACTGGCCTCGTGCAGCAACACATTTTCACCTGCCTGCGCAAGGCGCATGGCGGCGGACAGTCCCGCCAGGCCGGCGCCGATGACGTGGACTGTGTGCGGCATCAGGAGACGAAGCTGCGGATCAAAATTTGCGCGATCTGGCCCTTGCCGAGCTTGACCGGCGCGCGCGGCGGCGTCCAGCCACGCGCGGTCAGCCGGCGCAAGATGCGGCGGTAGGCTTCGGCCATGATGCGCGGCGCGCGCACCACCGCGCGCGGGTTCGCGGCCATGATCGCATCAGCGCGCTCGAAATGGCCAGTGGCGAGCTCTGCAACCGAAGCGCACACATAGCTGAGCGCAGGGTCCGCCAGCACTGCGTACGGGTCGTCGCTCGTGATGCCTTCTTTCTGCAAGAACTCGCGCGGCAGATAGAGGCGGCCAATGGCGGCATCCTCGTCGAGATCGCGCAGCGTGTTAGTGAGTTGCAGCGCGCGACCGAGGTGATAAGCAAGCGCGATGCCATCGTCCCGCTCCATGCCGAAGATGCGCACGCTGAGCCGGCCGACAGCGCTGGCAACGCGGTCGCAATAGAGATCGAGCGTTTTTATGTCAGGTGCGCGGACGTCGGCGCGCGCATCCATTTCCATGCCGTCGATGACAGAGAGGAAATCCGCGCGCGCCAGGTCAAAGGCGCGCACGGCCCGCGCCAAACTGGCGAGATGGGGCGGCGTGGCGCCGTCATAGATCGCGTCGATATCACGCCGCCATTGCGCGAGGCGTTCAAGCCGCTCGGTGCGGGCGCCCGCCTCGTCGGCGATATCGTCGACAGCGCGGCAAAAGGCATATACGTCGAACATGGCCTGGCGCTGCTCGCGCGGCAGGATGCGCATAGCCGCGTAGAACGAGCTGCCGGAGGCGGTAGCCGCCGAATTGGCTGCGCCGTTGGTCACCTCTGCATGTTTGCCACTGCGGCCGGAGATACGCCGCGAGGCACCGCGCGCCAGGCCGAGCAGGGCAAACCCCGCGACTTCGAAGCGGCCGAGGTGAACGCGCTCGGCCAAGGGATCGTGCGCCTGTAGGGTGCGCGTCAGCCGCTCGGCCAGGCGCTGAATGACCGCAACTTCGAGGCTCAGGCCGCGGTCGGCGATCAGCTCCGAAAAGACGGCGCTTTGTTGCAGCAGCTTCGCGACCCGCGCACACGCATCGTCGAGGCAAGTGCGCAGCTGCGGCGTTGCCGCAGACCTCTTCAGGTCATCGACATCGGCGCCGTGGGCCGCCAGCAGATCAAAGGGAAGATAGACCCGGTCGAGATTGTGATAATCTTTGCTGCAGTCCTGCAAGTGATTGATAATCTGCAGCGCCGCGCACAGCGCGTCGTTGGCCGGCCAGCACGCGCGCGGCTCGCCATGCACGTCGAGCACGAAGCGGCCGACCGGCATGGCCGAATAGCGGCAATAGGTTATCAGGTCGTCCCAGTCGCGATAGCGCAGCTTGGTGACGTCGAGCCGGAAGGCTGTGAGCAAATCTTTGGCGTGCTGGGGATCGAGCGAGCGCTCCGCTAGCACATTGCGCAGCGCGACGCCTTCCGGCTCGGCCTCGCCTTGGCCGAGCAGCGTCGCTTCCAGGCTGTCGAGCAGCTTAAGCTTGTCGGCCGGCGGCAGCGTCGCGTGATCCGTGATGTCGTCGGCAGTGCGCACGAAATCATAAAAAGCCATGATCGGCTTGCGGTGGCGCGCCTGAATGAGGCGCGAGGCGACCGGGAAGTTTTCGCCGCGGTGGTCCTTGCCGCTGCGCCAATCGGCGGCCAGCGTCATCGCGCGCCTCGCGGCGCCGCCTGGACGCGGCCTTTCCAGGCGCCGCCGCGGCCGCGTGCATATTGCAGCGCGGATTCGATGGTCCAGGCAATATAGGCGAGCGCGATCAGCGGCAGCGCTAGGCCCCAAAGCGGGCTGAGGCCGTAAAAACTTAGCGTCGGTTGGAAGGCAATGAACATGGCGCCCCAGGTGGCAAGCCCCAGCACTGCGGCTGACCCGGAGCCCAGTATGGCAAGCAGGGGGCCAGCTAGAAACGCAACTGCCATCGCCAGTGTGGTGGCGATAAGGCGAAGCGGAGAATAGCGCAATTCGGCATAGGCCGAGCGGGTGATCATCCGGCGGATCGGCCCGAAGCTTTCGTAGCGACGGATGCTTGCGACGCGTCTGCTCAGGCCCAGCCAGATCGGGCCGACCGCCTTGAGACGCTTGGCAAGCGCGCAATCGTCGATCAGCGCGCCGCGAATGGCCTCGATGCCGCCGGCCCTGGTGAGTGCGTCGCTGCGCATCAGCATGCAGCCGCCCCCCGCCGCCGCGCTTGTATGGTCGCGGCGATTGACCCAGGCGAATGGATACAGCATCTGGAAAAAGAACACGAAGGCGGGGATGAGACAGCGCTCGGCGAAGCTCTCGCAGTGCAGCTTGGCCATCACCGAGGTGAGCCCTGTCGGCCCGTTCTCGGCCCGGCTGACGAGCCGCCGCAGGGCCGGCGGCGCGCAAACGATATCGGCATCGGTCACCAGCAAATACTTTGGCTTGCGCGTTTGCGTGAGCGCAAAGTCAATGCCTTGCTTGAGCGCCCATATCTTTCCGGTCCAGCCCGGGGGCAAAAGCCGGCCTTGCAGGACGACGAGGCGGTCGCGCGCACCGATTGCCGCCGCAGCCTCGCCGGCGATGGTCCCCGTGCCATCCTGGCTGTTATCGTCGACCACGATGACATCCAGCTTGCCCGGGTAGTCCTGGCCGAGTACCGAGCGAACGCAGCGCGCGATGGTGACGGCTTCGTCGCGCGCCGGGATCACGGCAATGAGCGGCGGCCAGACCACGGGGCCGGGCAGCTCGGGCCGGTCGTCCCGTTGTCCGGCCAGCCAAAAGCCGCCGCGCGCCGCCAGCAGGTAAAGCCACAGCGCCAAGACAAATAAGGCAAAAATTCCAACCATTAAGGAACCACCCCAAGGCGCGGCGCGCCCCATCCGGCCGTAAAACGGGCGCCAAGCTGCTAAGTTCCAACAAGGCCGCCATCGGCGCAAGCGTCGTAGAACGATTGGCCGTAGCGCGGCTTGAGTTTCGGGGGCCGATCGGTCTGATTGCAAAAACAACGATTTTGACGGGAAAAGTGCGCTTTACCGGAGCATGCGGCACCCTCGGCCCGGCCGTGGCGCGCCCGCCGGCGGCAAAGCCGGCGCGTCGCGTTCCGGCCTGCGTTCCGCCCAAATTAAGAGAGCTTCCGGCGGGGCAGGCCGGAAGCTCTCGCTTGGCGAAGACTGGTGAATGTGCCGCGTTCAAGCCGCTTTCAACGCCTGGTCGAGATCGGCGATGATGTCATCGATGTGCTCGATGCCTACCGACAACCGCACATAACTGTCGGTAACGCCGGTCTTTTCTTGTTCTTCCGGCGTGAGCTGCGAATGCGTGGTGCTGGCCGGATGGATGGCGAGCGACCGTGCGTCGCCGATATTGGCGACATGGTAGAACATTTTCAGGGCTTCGATGAACTTGCAGCCGGCCTCGCGGCCACCCTTCTTGAGCTCGAAGCCAACCAGCCCGCCATAACCGCCTTTGAGATAGGCGTCGGCCCGCCGCTTGGGCTCGCCGCTCATCTTGCCCGGAAAGATGACCTTGGCAATCTTGGGGTGCTTCGACAGGTAGTCCGCAACCACCGCGGCATTTGCGCAGTGCTGTCGCATGCGCAACGCCACCGTCTCCAGCCCTTGGATGTGCAGGAAACAGTTGAACGGCGAGGCGGCGGCGCCGATGTCGCGAAGCAGCGTCACCCGCGCCTTGATGATGTAGGCGATGGGACCGAGCGGCTTGACGGCCTGCGTCCACACCGCGCCGTGATAGCTCGGATCGGGCGTGTTCAGCATGGGGAAGCGGTCGGCGTGCTTCTCCCAGTCGAAATTACCGCCGTCGACGAGGACGCCGCCAATCGAAGTGCCGTGGCCGCCGATATATTTGGTGGTGGAATGCATGACGATGGCCGCGCCGTGCTCGATCGGCTTGCACAGCACCGGACAGGCGGTGTTGTCCATGATCAGCGGAATGCCCATCTCGCGGCCGATTTTGGCGACTTCGGCGATCGGGAACACCGCGAGCTTGGGATTGGGCAGGGTCTCGCCGTACCAGCAGCGGGTGCGGTTATCGCTCGCCTTGCGGAAGCTTTCAGGGTCGGCAGGATCGACGAAGCGGCATTCGATGCCCATGGTGCCCATGGTGTTCTGGAACAGGTTCCAGGTGCCGCCGTAGATGTCGGTCGAGCAGACGAAATTGTCGCCGGCATGACAGATGTTCTGCACCGCGAATAACGAAGCGGCTTGTCCCGAAGCGACCGCCAGCCCTGCCACGCCGCCTTCGAGCGCGGCTACGCGCTCTTCGAGCACCGCCTGGGTCGGATTCATGATGCGCGTGTAAATGTTGCCCAGTTCCTTGAGGGCGAACAGGTTGGCGGCGTGCTCGGTCGAATTGAACTGGTAGGACGTGGTCTGATAGATCGGCACCGCCACCGCGGTGGTTGCGGGGTCTGAGCGATAGCCCGCGTGCAGGGCGATGGTTTCCGGATGCTTGCTGGTCGTCGGCATGTTTCCTCCCTTGCGGTCGCCACCTTGAATATTGTCGGTGCGCGATCGGTGCGACAGGGTAGACGGGTACCGGCGGGTCGTTCAAGCCCACTGGCCTATTCGCCGCACTAGCCGAGGACGCCTCACCCGTCGCGGTCACTTCGCGCTAGCGTGGCACCTGTCGCTTTGGTCGAGGAGTTGCCGATGGCTGAAACTGCACGGATCGTACGCAATGCATTGTTCGAGCGCTTCGGCGAGCAGTTCACGGTTGACGAAAATCTGCCCGGTCTCGACGAATTGGCCCGGATCTCCGCCCATCGCACGCACCGGCACTATCTTACGCGCGATGTGGCGCCGGAACTTTTGCGTCTGCTGTGCGCCTGTGCGCTGAGCGCGCCTTCAAAGAGCGATCTGCAACAAGCCGATATTCTCATTATGCGAGAAAACGAAAAGCGAAATATTATCGCCGATCTGCTGCCCGACATGCCGTGGGTGCGCGAAGCGCCGGTTTTCCTGGTCTTCCTCGCCAACGGCCGCCGCGTGCCGCAAATTTCGGAGCTGCGCAGGAAACCGTTTCCCAACGATCATCTCGATCTTTTCTTCAACGCGACGGTGGATGCGGCGATTGTGCTTGCGACCTTCCTGCACGCCGCCGAAGCGGTCGGGCTCGGCTGCTGTCCGATCAGCGTCATCCGCGATCACGCCAGCGTAGTTGGTGAACTGCTGGCGCTGCCGGAGAAGGTCGTGCCGGTGGCGGGCCTGTGCGTCGGCTGGCCGGCGGAGCAGGGCACCATCTCGCCACGCCTGTCGCTAACAACGACGCTGCACGAAGACCGCTTCGCCGAGGGCGATCTTGCGGCCGAGATCGACGTCTATGACCGCCGGCGCGCAGCAAGGCGTCTTTACCGGAGCCAGCGCGAGGTTGCGCGCTTCGGTCGCGCAGAGTTCTACAGCTGGTCGGAGGACAAGGCGCGGCAATACGCGGTGCCCTTGCGCGCCGATTTCGGAGACTTCGTCCGGGCCAAGAGCTTTCATCTGGATTGAAGCCCTCTTATAAAAGACCATAACGAGAGTGGAGATGTCGGCCCATGGGCATTCCGCTAAAGCAAGGAGAAGGCACAGTGACTCAGCCGGCCATCATCACCGTGGCGATCACCGGCGCACAGCCGCGCAAGGCGCAGAATCCTGCCGTGCCGGTGACGCCGTCCGAGCAGATCGATTCGACGCAACAAGCCTATGAGGCGGGCGCCGCGCTGGTGCACATCCATGTGCGCAACAAGGACGAGAGCCCCTCGTCCGATCCCGATCTGTTCGCGCAAGTGCAGGAAGGCGTGAAGACGTATTGTCCCGGCATGATCATCCAGTTCTCCACCGGCGGCCGCGGCCGCAAGCAAGAAGAGCGCGGCAGTGCGCTCAAGCTCAAGCCGGACATGGCCTCGCTTGCCACCGGCTCGGTCAATTTTGCCAGCCGTATCTACGAGAACGCGCCCGACCTGGTGGAAGGTCTCGCGCGCGCGATGCTGGAGTTCAACGTCAAGCCGGAGATCGAGGTGTTCGATCTGGCCATGCTCTACAACGCGCGTGATCTCGCCGAGCGCGGGTTGATCAAGAAACCACTGCACGTGCAGTTCGTGATGGGCATCCCCAACGCGCTGCCGGCGCGGCGCAAAGTCCTCGAATTCCTGGTGTCGGAGCTCAAAGACATCATGCCGGACGCCACCTGGGCGGCCGTCGGCATCGCCCGCCATCAGCTCGAGATTAACCAGTGGACGCTGGAGCTCGGCGGTCACCTGCGCACCGGGCTGGAGGACAACATCAAGTTCAACCGCGAGCGGCTTGCCAACAGCAACGCCGAACTGGTCGGCCGGCTGCGCGACCTGTGCGGCAACTACGGGCGCCACGCCGCCAGCCCGCAGGAAGCGCGCGCCATTTTGGGGCTCGCCGCTGTCATTTGATCTTTGATCTTTGATTTAGGTCAGGGCAGGATTCGCACATAAAGCGCATTTGGCCATTTCAGCCTCGTCTCAGGGGAGGTCAGGCCCATGCTCGCTACCGAAAAGCCGGCAAAGAACGCCTCCGCCAGTGAGCCGGGCGGAAAGGTCCCGCGCCCGGCGAGCCGCCGGCGCCTCTTCTTGGCAGCGGTCGTCATCGCGCTGGTTGTTGCCGTCGCCTTTGGCGCCTGGGCCCGCTTCTTTAGCCCGGTCAAGGTGCAGGTCTCGCACGTTGCCTCCAACGTCGCTGTCCAGGTTTTCGGCCTTGGAACAGTCGAGGCCCGCGTGACCTCCAAGGTCGGGTTCAAGATTTCTGGAATTCTCGTTGATTTGCGGGCGGATGTCGGCGAGCGCGTGGCCAAGGGCGCAGTGCTTGCCCGCCTCGACGACCGCGAACAGCAGGCGCAGGTCGCCCGATCGAAAGCGGTAGTCGAACAGGCCGAGGCTAATCTCCAGAAGACAAATGCCAGCGTCCAGAAAGCGCAGGCTAATTACGAGAATGCCATGCGGATCAGCGAACGCCGCCAGGCGCTGGTGCAGAGCAAATCGGCTTCTGTCGAGACAGCGGAAACCGCGCAGGCCGCGCGAGACGCCGCACTCGGCGATCTGAACTTGGCGAAAAGCGACGTTTCCGTGGCCAAGGCCGCTATTTCCGACGCCAAGGCGCATGAGCAGCAGCAGGAAGTCACCCTGAACTTCCACACGCTCACCGCGCCCTACGACGCCATGGTGACCGCGCGGCTGAAGGAACTGGGCTCCGCGCTCGGGGCCGCCGAGCCGGTGTTCACGCTGATCGATCCGAAGACGATCTGGGTGCTGGCCTTCATCGACGAGAGCAAGGCCGGCGAGATCAAAGTCGGCCAGCCTGCTGAGATCGTGCTGCGTTCGCATCCAAACGCGCGGCTGAAAGGGCGGGTTGCCCGCATCGAGCCGGAGAGCGACCGCGTCAACGAAGAGCGCCGCATCGAAGTCGCCTTCGGCCGCGTCTCGGACAATGCCAATCTCGGCGAACAGGCCGAGGTCTACATCACGACGCTGCGATTGCCGCAGGCGCTGCTGGTACCGGAAGCGGCGATTGCCGGCCTCGCCGGCGATCACGGCACGGTGTGGAGCGTCGAGGACGGTCACTTGCGCCAGCGCGAGGTCAAGCTCGGCCACCGGCTGCTCGACGGCCGCTACGAAATTACCGGCGGCGTGCCGCCCAAGGCGCTGGTGGTGACGAAATTGCGCGGCGGCTTGCGCGACGGCCGTGCCGCCACGATCGCCAGCGAGCCGAAGCGATGAACCTCGCCTACCGCGACATCAAGCACAATCTGCTCCGTTTCGTGCTGACCAATTTCGGCTTGAGCCTTTTGCTCGGCATCGTGATCGTGATTACCGGCGTCTACGGCGGCTTGATCGACGACGCGCTGCGACAGGCGCGCGCCGCCAGTGCTGATCTCTGGGTCGTGGAGGCGGGCACCAACGGCCCGTTCGCGGAATCCTCGCGCATTCCCGGCGACACGCGCGAACTGGTCAGCCGCGTCTATGGCGTGGAACGCGCCGGCTCCGTCACCTATCAATCGGTGCAGACCGAGCTCAACGGCAAGCCGCTGCGGCTGTTCCTTATCGGCTTCGAGCCGGGGCGGCCCGGCGGACCGCGCCAGCTGACAGCCGGCCGGCAAATCCTGCGCGACCATTACGAGATGATCGTGGATCGCTCGGCCGGTCTCGAGTTCGGCCAGCAGGTGCCGCTCGGCACGCACGGCCACAAATTCACGGTGGTCGGCCTGATGAGCAAGGAGGTGACTGCGTCCGGCGATCCGGTCGGCTATATTACTTTGCGCGACGCCCAAGGGCTGCAGTTCGAGCTGGCGCCGCCGGCGGCACGGCGCGAAAGTGCGCGCGGCGGCGCACCGGAAACCAGTAACCAGATCAACGCCGTCATCGCCAAGGTGTCGCCCTACGTTCCGCTCAAAGAGGTCGCCGCCGCGCTCTCGCGCTGGAAGCACCTCACCACGCTCACGCAAGACCAGCAGGAAACCTTGCTGAGCAAGTTCGTCATCGAGAAGGCGCGCAACCAGCAGCGGCTGATCATGGTGCTGCTGATTATCGTATCGGCGGTGATCATCGCCTTGATCGTCTACACCTTGACCATGGACAAGGTGCGCTCGATCGCCACGCTCAAATTCGTCGGCGCGCCCGATCGGACGATCATCGGCCTTATCGTCCAGCAGGCGTTGTCGATGGGCATTTTCGGCTATTTCGCCGGCCTCGCGCTCGTGCTCCTGTTCCAACCTTACTTTCCACGGCGGCTGGTGCTCGATCCAACGAGCGTTGCCATCGTTTTCGTTATTACTATTGTGATCTGCCTAGCCGCCAGCAGCCTCGGCATTCGACTGGCGCTCAAGGTGGACCCGGCCGAAGCGCTGTCGGCGGCGGGGTGACACCATGGCCGACAAGACACCCGTCGTGCGCGTCGAGCATCTGTCCAAGCATTTCGGGGAGGGCAGCGCGCGGGTCGATGCGCTGCGCGACGTTGACATGGAAGTCTATCCTGGCCAGGTGGTCGGACTGATGGGCCCGAGCGGCTCCGGCAAGACCACGCTGCTCAACTGCATCGCCTGCATTCTCGAGCCGAGCAGCGGGCGGCTCACCCTCGATGGCGAGGTGGTCTATGACGAGCGCTGGCTGCGGACCGATTTGCGCCGGCTGCGGCTCGACAAGGTTGGCTTCATCTTCCAATACCCCAACCTGCTGCCGTTTCTCGACGGCACCGACAACGTCGCGGTGGTGCTCAATCTCGCCGGCTACGGTTCCGCGGCCGCGCGCGCGCGCGCGGTCGATCTGCTCAACTATCTCGACGTCGGCCACCGCAAGCACGCTATGCCGGCGCAGCTGTCCGGCGGCGAGGCCCAGCGGGTGGCGATCGCCCGGGCGCTTGCCAACAAGCCACGCATCATCCTGGCCGACGAGCCGACCGCGCCGCTCGATTCCGCGCGCGCCCGCATCGTCATGGATCTCTTGCGCCGCATCGCAGTCGAGCACGATGCCGCCATCATCGTGGTGACCCATGACGAGATGATCCTCGACCGCTTCGACCACATTTTCCGCCTGCGCGACGGGCGACCTGAAAGCGAGGCGGCCGAGAAGCTGGTGGCTTCATAAAAATCGCTATTGCCAGGCGGCCGGGCTGCCGCTATTGACGATATGTCGAGAACTATCGACATATCGGGAACGCCATAATGTCGGATCGCAAGGCGGCTTTAGCGGTGGTCGGCCATGTTGGTCCGGCGCCGCGCGGCGACAAGATGTCGGCGCCGCATGCGCTGGCGGCGCTTTCGGCGCTCGGGCAGCCGAGCCGGCTCGCCATCTTCCGGCTGCTGATCGGCGCCGAGCCGGACGGGCTGCCGGCCGGCAGCATCGCCGACAAGATCGGCT
This sequence comes from uncultured Undibacter sp., assembly GCA_964563195.1. GTDB lineage: Bacteria > Pseudomonadota > Alphaproteobacteria > Rhizobiales > Xanthobacteraceae > Pseudolabrys. Next base: position 13,823 of record CAZLWN010000070.1, read on the forward strand.
GTCCGCACAATACGCTGTCCTCCCATCTCAGCGTGCTGGCGCGCTCGGGGCTGGTGCGGGGGCAGCGCGACGGCCGTTCGATCGTCTACCGCGCCGACGTCGAGGGCATCCGCCGGCTGGTCGGCTTTCTGGTCAACGATTGCTGCGACGGCCGCCCGGAGTTCTGCGATCTACAGGAAGCCATCCGCGCCTGCGGCTGCGGGCCCGGTGACAAAACGAAAAAGCGGAGGAACTGATATGAGCGAGAAGATCTACAACGTGCTGTTCCTGTGCATTGGCAATTCGGCGCGCTCGATCATGGCGGAGGTGATCCTCAACCGTGCCGGGCAGGGGCATTTCCGCGCCTTCTCGGCTGGCAGCCAGCCCAAGGGAAAGGTGTATCCCGATACGCTCGATCTCCTGCGCAAGACGCATTTCGACGTCAGCGGCCTGCGCTCGAAAAGCTGGTTGGAATTCTCGCAAGCCGATTCGCCCAAGCTCGATTTCGTCTTCACCGTCTGCGACGACGACGCCGGCGAAACCTGTCCGGTGTGGCCGGGCCAGCCGATGACCGCGCATTGGGGCGTGGCCGATCCGGCTGCGGCGACCGGCACCGAAGCCGAGATCCGCTACGCCTTCGCCGACACGCTGCGCATGCTCAACAACCGCATCAATATTTTCGTCAGCCTGCCGCTCGCCAAGCTCGACCGGTTGAGCCTGCAAAAGAAGCTCGACGAGATCGGCAAGACCAAGGATGCGACCACACCGGAAACCGCCGCCTGATAGGCGATCGAGCCAGCAGATCTAATCATGTCGACCTTTGAACGTTACCTCACCCTCTGGGTCGCGCTTTGCATCGTTGCCGGGGTCGCGCTCGGGCACGCCTTTCCGACCGTGTTCCACGTCATCGGTGCGGCGGAGATAGCCAAGGTCAACATGCCGGTGGCCGTGCTGATCTGGCTGATGATTATCCCGATGCTGGTGAAGATCGATTTCGCGGCCTTGTCGCGGGTCAAGGAGCACTGGCGCGGCATTGGAGTCACGCTCCTTATCAATTGGGCCGTGAAGCCATTTTCCATGGCCTTCCTCGGCTGGGTCTTCATCGGCTGGCTGTTGCGGCCCTATCTCCCGGCCGACCAGATCAACAGTTACATCGCCGGCCTCATTCTGCTGGCGGCGGCCCCTTGCACGGCGATGGTGTTTGTCTGGAGCAACCTGTCGGACGGCGAGCCGCATTTCACGCTGAGCCAGGTCGCGCTCAACGACGTGATCATGGTGTTCGCCTTCGCGCCGATCGTCGGGCTGCTGCTGGGGCTGTCGGCAATCACCGTCCCGTGGGAGACTTTGCTGCTTTCGGTCGTTCTTTACATCGTCGTGCCGGTGATCATCGCGCAGATCGTCCGGCGCAGCACGCTTGCCGCCGGCGGGGAGGCCGCGCTCAAGCGGCTCTTGGCCACGCTGCAGCCGGTGTCGCTGGTGGCGCTGCTGGCCACGCTGGTGCTGCTGTTCGGCTTCCAGGGCGAGCAAATCCTGGCACAGCCGCTGATCATCGCGATCCTGGCGGTGCCGATCCTCATCCAGGTCTATTTCAACGCCGGGCTGGCCTACCTGCTCAATCGCGCCGCCGGCGAAGCGCATTGCGTCGCGGCGCCGTCGGCGCTGATCGGCGCCAGCAACTTCTTCGAGCTGGCCGTCGCCGCCGCCATCAGCCTGTTCGGCTTCAACTCGGGCGCGGCGCTGGCGACCGTGGTCGGGGTGCTGATCGAGGTGCCGGTGATGCTGTCGGTGGTGAAGATCGTGAATAACACCCGCGGTTGGTACGAGGCGGGCGCGACGGTGCGCCAGCGCGTGGCGGGCGAGAAGGCGGCAGGTTGAGTGGCGACGCCGGCCGAATAGCCTCCGCGCCAGCGGGCCGGATCCGAGCCGCGGTCTCTCCTTGATGTGGGTCAAGGCCTTGCGGCGTGGCTGTGCGATGCATTACAAAACTCTTCGCAACGGAGCCACGCGATGAACCAGATCGTTCGACGCAACCGCTTGCTGCCGTGGTACATCGGCATCGCCATCATCATCGCCGCGGAAATCATCGTCGGCTACCAGATGTTCTATGTTGGCTGCCCGGCGCCGGTCTTGCTGGAATTGGCCATGCTGACCGTTATTCCGGTGGTCTATTTGACGTTGATGTATCTGACCTTTGTCAGCCAGGAGTGATATCCGACGCGGCGTCTAGCTTGAAGGGAGAGACATTATGCCGCTTTGGCAACAGCTGGGCGTAACGCTTGCGACCATGTTGTTGACGAGCTTTGTCGCCGGCCTGCTCTGGCGCGGCGTCTTCAATACGGACATGCCGAGCTATCTCAGCGGCCTCGTCGGTGGCGTTACGGCGGTGCCGGTGTGGGAGTTTCTCAAGCGCATTGGTCCAAGCGCGCCGGCGTAAGATGCCCCATTATCCGATCTGGGGGTGGGTTCGCATTGACGCGCTTCACCACAGCCCCTTCAGCCGCCCACCGTCGAGGTTGAGCGCGACGCCGGTGATGTAGCTCGCGCGCTCCGAGCACAGGAACACGGTGGCGTTGGCGAGCTCTTCCGGCTTGCCCATGCGGCCAAGCGCGTTCTTCTTGGCGGCAAGCTTGCGCGCCTCTTCCTCGCTGGTCACGTTCAATTCCTTCTGCAGCCCCTGCGCGTTCTTGCGCCACAGATTGGTGTCGACCCAGCCCGGGCAGATGGCGTTGACCAGCACGTTGTCCGCGCCGAACTCGGCTGACAGCGATTTGGTGAGGTTGAGCAGCGCCGAATTGGTCATGCCGCTGCCGAACATGTAAGGGTCCGGCTCCTTGCCGGCGCCGCCGATGGTGTTGACGATGCGGCCCCATTTCTGCGCCTTCATCATCGGATAGACCGCGCGGATCGCGCGCAGGAAGCCGAACAGCTTGGTCTCCAGCTGGTTCTTCATCTCATCGTCTTTGATCGCCGCGAAGCGGCCGGAATACATGGTGCCGGCATTGTTGACGAGGATGTCAACGCCGCCGAGCATAACTTTGGCGGCTTTGACCATTTTGGTGATGTCGGCTTCTTTGGTCATGTAGGCAATTTCGGCATGCACCTCGCCGCCGTTGCGTTTTTCGAGATCGTCACGCGCCGCATTGAGCTTCCTCTCGCTGCGGCCGGTGATTAGCACGCGCGCACCTTCCTCGAGCAACTGGCGCGCGGTTTCGAAGCCGATGCCGCTGGAGCCGCCGGTGACGATGGCGCGGCGGCCCTTGATACCCAAATCCATGAAGTCCTCCCGGTAGATTGCTTTTGCCGGCGCTCTTAGCAGACACGGTGAAACGGAAGAAGGGGACGAGCGGCTTCAGCGGCCTTGATAGGCCGGTGTGCGCACGATCAGCCCGTCGAGTTTTTCCGTCACCTTGATCTGGCAGGACAGCCGCGAGGTCGGCGTGATCTCGAAGGCGGTGTCGATCATGTCTTCTTCCTCAGGCGAGGGCGGGCCGACCACCGGAAACCACTTCTCGTCCACATGCACCAGGCAGGTGGCGCAAGTGCAGGAGCCGCCGCATTCGGCGACGATGCCGGAAATGTCGTTCTTCAGCGCGGTTTCCATCACGGTCGAGCCGATCTCGGCCTCGACGGTGTGCACGCTGCCGTCATGCTCGATGAAGGTGATCTTCGGCATCGCTGTCAGGTGATCACGCGACGCCGAGCTTCTTCTGCAGGCTGGTCGAGGAGGTGGTGTATTGAAACACCAGCTTCTTGTCGGGATAGACGTAGTGATAGGCCTGCTGCGACATCAACGCCGCCTCGTGGAAGCCGGAGAGGATGAGCTTGAGCTTGCCCGGATAGGTGTTGATGTCGCCGATGGCGAACAGGCCGGGGATATTGCTCTCGAACTTGCCGGTATCGACCGGGATCAGATTGTCCTTCAATTCAATGCCCCAGTCGGCGACCGGGCCGAGCTTCATGGTGAGGCCAAAAAACGGCAGCATGGCGTCCACTTCGACCCGCGACAGCGCGCCTGCCTTGTCCTTGATGCTGACGGCGGAAAGCTTGCCGCCGCCGCCTTCCAATTCCGTCACCTGGCCAATTTTGAGATCCATGCCACCGGCGGCGACCAATTCGCGCATCTTGTTGACGCTATCGGGCGCGCCGCGGAATTCGTCGCGCCGATGCACCAGCGTCAGCCGCTTGGCGATCGGCTGCAGACTGAGCGTCCAGTCGAGCGCCGAGTCACCGCCGCCGACGATCAGAAGTTTTTTTCCGCGGAAGTTCTCCATCTTGCGCACGGCGTAAAACACCGATTTTTCTTCATAAGGCTCGATGCCGTTGATCGGCGGGCGCTTGGGCTGGAATGAGCCGCCACCGGCGGCGATCACCACGCATTTTGCTTCGAAGGTTTTGCCGGCGTCGGTGCGGACGCGAAACGCCGGCTCGCCGATCTTCTCAAGCGTCGTTACCATTTCGCCGAGATGGAAGGTCGCGCCGAACGGCTTGATCTGCGTCATCAGCGCCTCAGTCAGCTCATGGCCGGTGATGTAGGGGATGCCGGGAATGTCGTAGATCGGCTTTTCCGGATAAAGCTCGGCGCACTGGCCGCCGACCTTGTCGAGGATGTCAACCAGATGCGCCTTGATGTCGAGCAGGCCGAGCTCGAACACCGCGAACAGGCCGACGGGCCCCGCGCCGATAATCAGAACGTCGGTCTTGATCGTGTCGCTCATTCACTTTGCCCGGCTATGGCCGGCTCCTTATACAATTGATCCGGGTGTCATGCCGGCTCGCGGGTGCGAGTCGTCGCAGCCGGGATGATGCGCATGAGCCCCGCCAGAGTCTGTTCGGGCGTCTTGCCGGTGGTGAGGAGGGCCGTATCCGCCTTGGCGTAAAGCGGCTCCCGGCTCTTGAGGATTGCGATCAGATCCTCCATGGCGCGGCCACTACTCGCCATCGGCCGCATGTCGCCCTGCGCGATGACCCGCCGCATATGGTCTTCCGGGTTCGCACGCACCCAGACCGTGAAGCAAGACGACAACAACAATTCCATGCTGCCCTGATCGGTGACGATGCTGCCGCTGGTGGCCATCACGAAATGACGGTGCTGGCTCAGCGCGCTGTCCAGCGCCTCGCGCTCGGCGCGGCGGAAAGTCTCCTGGCCGAACAGCTCGAAGATTTCGCTCAAGGAGGCGCCGCTGCGCTTTTCGATCTCGCGGTCGAGCTCGATGAAGGGCATGCCGAGCCTGTCCGCCAGCAGGCGGCCGAGAGTGGACTTGCCGCCGCCGCGCAGGCCGATCAGCGCGATGCGCCGGCGCCGCAATTTCTCCGTCGACTCGCGGAAGTGCCGCAGCAGCTCGCGCGCTTGCGCCAGCGCCGGCGGCGACAGCCGGTCGAGGAATTGCGACAGCAGGACGCGGTCGAGCG
>CAZLWN010000071.1:0-19106 GCA_964563195.1 uncultured Undibacter sp.
TGCGCTGCGCCACGATCATCTGGGTCTGCAGGTTCTGCGCGTAATACATCTTGTTACCGGCATAGCCGACCCAGCCGGGCGTGTGTACGTTCATGACATGGGAGAGATCGACGATTTTCATCGCTGTTCCTCGGGCGTTTCCATTAACTCGATCATATCACGCCGCGCAGCGCCAGCCGCGTGCCGAGCAGCAAAAGGGCGATGAAGAACCAGAGGCGGAACGTCTCGGGCGCCACCCTCCCGCGTATCCATTGCCCGAGCGGCATGCCGACGAGGGCGGCGCCGAGCGCCAGCAGCGCTGGCCAGGCGAGTGACAGGTTCAGCGCGCCGGCGTGATAAAGCGCCAGCGCCAGCGCGACGGTGGAAATCGTGAACGACAGGCCGAGCGCCTGCACCAGCCGGTCGCGCTCGAAGCGCAACGCCTGGATATAGGGCACCATCGGCATGGCGAAGACGCCGGTCGCCACCGAAATCACTCCGGTGGCGAGGCCGACCACCAGGCCGATCCGGCCCTCGGCGCGCTGCGGCACGAAAAAATGCACCTTGAACAGGCCGAGCGCGGCATAGGCCGTGAGCGCGAGCCCGAGCCAGACCGTCGCCTGCACGCCGTTGCCGCGCGGCAGTGTCAACGCGCCGATGAGGCTACCAATGCAGACGCCGGTGAGCATCGGCCACAACCGGCGCAGCAGCTCGCGCAAGCCGCCACCGGCCAGTCCCTGCCAGGCATTGGTGGCAAACGAGGGCACCACCAGGATGGCGGCGGCCTGCGCCGGCGTCACCATCAGCCCGAGCAGGCCGATGGCCACCGTCGGCAGACCCATGCCGATCACGCCTTTGACGAATCCCGCGAGCAGATAGGCGCCGGCGACCGCAACAAGAAAAAATGTGTCCACCCGGCACCTCTCCTGCGAGGCGGGCGACCATGCGCGATTGCCATGACCGCGACAATGCGGAAAGCTGCAAGTCTGGCTTTCATTTTCGCAAAGTCCCAGCCCGCGTGGGACGCCCAAATTTCCCGCATAACTTCCCCATGGCGGTTTTGCCCGCCGGGGCATAATGTCAGGCAACTCTAGGGAGGACCAAATGGCGAAATTTGTCATCGAGCCGCACTTCCGCCTGCAGGAATGGATCGCCCACGACAAAGGTTATTTCACGCAGGAAGGCCTGGATTATGAATTCCGCGAGCTTGTCCGCTCGACCGGCGGCAAGCATCACGACAAGGGCGACAAGCAGGGCGCCTTCCAATCGTTCGAGCAAGGCCGCAACGCCGACCTGAGCTGCGCCTGCCATTGGACCATCAATGTCGCGGCCTCGAAGGGCCACGGCCGCATGTCGAGCGAGGTCTATTCGGTGGCGCCGGCCGGTATTTTCGTGCAGCCCGATTCCAAGATCAAAACGCCGGAGGACCTGGCCGGCGTACCGATCTCGGTCGGCTACCAGTCCGGCAGCCACTACGCGACGGTGCAGGCGCTCGAGCAATATCTGCCGCAGGACAAGATGAATCTGGTCTATGCCGACGGCATGCTGTTCGCGCGCATGGACAGGCTGCTCGACGGCTCGGCGCCGGCGGTCAACCTGTTCAGCGGCCCCTATTACTTCGCCGAGCAGCTCGGCTACCGCAAGGTCATCGATACCACCTTCATGATCGGCATGATGGTGCACGGCAGCCCTGACCCGGAGGACATGCGCAAGTTCTTCCGCGCGCTGCGCCGCGCCCAGCGCGACCTCGACCTACGGCCCGAGCTTTACGCCCATTATTACAAGAACGAATTCCCCGAGCGCTATCACGCCCGCATGGACACGCGCCGCTGGGGGCCGGGCGAGCGGCTGGTGTTCGAGCCCTATACCCGCGAGCACTACACGCAAGCGCGCCAATGGATCGCCTCGCACGGCATCTTCCCGGACGGCAATCTGGGCGGCGAGCGTTACGAGGAAGCCACGGTCTCGGTGACATGAACGGTGGGCGACGGCCCATATAGTCGGGGCTCCAACGGCTTGCCGAGGCAAAAAGCCCATCAAATCCCGAAAGCGGGCCAATGGCAAAAAAACGCCGCGGGGCGCCGGATTCGCGGCACTTTTCTTTATGGGTAACCTCAGGCATTCTACCGGCAATAAAATAAGTAGATCCAGGGGAGGAAACATCATGAAGCGTCTCATGCTGGCCGGCGCCGCCTTGCTTGCGGCAGGCCTGTTTGCCGGTGCCGCCAATGCGCAAGGCACCGTGAAGATCGGCATCGTCTTGCCCTATACCGGCCAGTTCGCCGACGCCGCCACCCAGGTCGACAACGGTATCAAGCTCTACGTCAAGCAGCACGGCGACACCGTCGCCGGCAAGAAGCTCGAATTCGTGCGCAAGGACGTCGGCGGCATCAAGCCGCCCTTGGCCAAGCGCCTGGCACAGGAACTGATCGTGCGCGACAAGGCCGACATCCTGGCCGGCTGGGTGCTCACCCCCAACGCGATCGCCGGCTGCGGCGTGTCGATGGAAGCCAAAAAATTCATGGTGATCATGAACGCCGCAACCTCGATCATCACGCTAAAGTCGCCCTACTGCACGCGCACGTCGCTCACGTTGCCGATGGTGACCGAAACCCTCGGCCACTGGGCGGCCAAGAACGGCGTCAAGAGCGCCTACACCATGACCTCGGACTACGCGCCCGGTCACGACGCCGAGCAGGGCTTCATCCGCGGCCTCACCGCCGGCGGCGGCAAGATCCTCGGCTCGGTGCGCATGCCGGTTGGCAATCCGGACTTCTCCGCCTTCGTGCAGAAGGCCAAGGACGTCAATCCACAGGCGATCTTCGCGTTCATTCCCGGCGGCGCGCAGCCGGCGGCGCTGGCCAAGGCTTTCGCCGAGCGTGGCATCAGCACGGACAAGGTGAAGATCCTCGGCACCGGCGAAGTCACCGACGATGCGGCGCTCAAGAACATGGGTGACGCTGCCGTCGGCATCATCACCGCCTGGCACTATGACCACAATCATCAGTCGAAGATGAACAAGGATTACGTCGCGGCCTTCAACAAGCTGAGCGGCGGCGTGAACCCGAATTTCTTCAGCGCCGGCGGCTATGACGGCATGCACCTGATCTACGAGGTGCTGAAGAAGACCAAAGGTAAGACCGACGCCGCCAGCCTGACCGAAGCCGCCAAGGGCATGAAGTGGGAAAGCCCACGCGGCCCAATGATGATCGACCCCGAGACCCGTGACGTCATCGAGACCATCTATATCCGCCGCGTGGAAAAGGTCGGCGGCAAGCTGGTCAACGTCGAGTTCGACAAGGTCGAAAACGTCAAGGATCCGGTCAAGGCGGCGATGAAGAAGAAGTAAGCCGCCGCGAACGGCAACAATCGGCACGGATGGAGCGATTCCACTTGGAATTGCTCCATCCGCGCTTTGCGACCTACCCCGGCGTGTCGTTACCGCTATAATGCGTCTCCGGCGCACCGCCCGCCGCGGCGGAATCGCCCGTTCACTCCATCGCGCATATCAACGGTAGGCGTCCGTCCTCATGCTTCCCCCGATTTTCGGCGTTCTGTTCGACGGACTGGCCTACGGCATGCTGCTGTTCCTGCTGTCGGTCGGGCTGACCGTCACGCTCGGCATGATGAATTTCGTCAATCTGGCGCACTGCGCCTTCGCTATGCTCGGCGGCTTCGTCACCGTGGGCTTGACGCAGGATTTCGGCTGGCCGTTCCTGGCCACGCTGCCGGCGGCGTTCATCGTCTCGGCGGTTGTCAGCGTGGCGTTCGAGCGCGTGCTCTATCGCCGTCTCTACCGCGCCAGCGATCTCGACCAGGTCTTGCTCACCATCGGCATCGCCTTCGTGTCGGTCGCGACCGCGGCCTATTTTTTCGGCACCACGCCACAGCCGCTCGAAGTGCCGGACTATTTGCGCGGCTCGTTCGATTTCATGGGCGTGAACGTCGGCAATTACCGGTTGTTCCTGGTGGTGATTGGCCTGATCATCACCGCGGTGCTGGTGGCGACGCTGGAATACACGCGCTTCGGCGCCAGGGTGCGCGCCGCGGTCGACAACCAGCGCATGGCCCGCGGACTCGGCATTGACGTCGACGGCACTTTCGCCGTGACTTTCGCGCTCGGCAGCGGGCTTGCCGGCATGGGCGGCGCGCTCGCCATCGAGATCGTCGGCCTCGATCACTGGTTCGCCTTCACCTATCTGGTGTTCGTGCTGATCGTGGTGTCGGTCGGCGGCCTGGGCTCGATCGTCGGCTCGTTCGTGGCGGCGGTCGTGATCGGCGTCACCGACGTCGCCGGCAAGTATTACGTGCCGGAACTGGGCGCGTTCCTGATCTACCTGGTCATGCTGGCCGCGCTGATGACGCGGCCGCAGGGCCTGTTCGGAAAGCGCTAGAGCGATGGCGGCGATCATCGGCACGGCGGACGCCCCGCACCTCTACCTGGCGGCGCAGACGCGCTGGAGTCATCTGGAAACCGCGTTCTGGCTGGCGACACTTTTGCCGTTCGTGCTGTTTCCGGCCTATCTGCAACTGGCGCACCAGATCGCGGTCACCGCGCTGTTCGTGCTCTCGCTCGATCTCATCCTCGGCTATGCCGGCATCGTCTCGCTCGGTCACGCGGCGTTTTTCGGCCTCGGCGCCTATGCCGCCGGCATCGCCTCGGCGTATGGGTGGGGTGAGCCGATCACCGGCCTGTTCATCGGCGCGAGCGTGGCCGCGCTGGTCGGCTATGCCTCGAGCTTCGTCGTGGCGCGCTTCCGTCATCTCACCGTGATCATGATCACGCTCGGGCTCGGCCTGCTGCTGCACGAGGTGGCGAACAAGGCGCACTGGCTGACCGGCGGCAGCGACGGGCTGCAGGGCATGGACATCTGGCCGATCTTCGGACGTTACAACTTCGGCCTCTGGGGTTATACCGCGTACACCTATTCGCTGATCGTGCTGTTCGTCGTCTTCCTGATGGCGCGGCGGCTGATCCATTCGCCGTTCGGCCTGGCGCTGCGCGGCATCCGCGAGAACGCCGTGCGCATGCCGGCGATCGGCGCGGCGAGTCGCGCCCACATCCGCAAGATCTATACGATCGCCGCGCTTATAGCCGGCATCGCCGGCGCGGTGACCGCGCAAGCCACCGGAACGGTGGCGCTCGATTCGCTCAGCTTCGAGCGCTCCGCCGACGCCCTGATCATGCTGGTGCTGGGCGGCGCCGGACGGCTCTATGGCGGGCTGATCGGCGCCACCGTCTTCCTGGTGGCGCGCGACCAGTTCTCCAGCATGAACACGCAGTACTGGTATTTCTGGATCGGCCTGCTGCTGATCGCGGTGGTGATCTTTCTGCCGAACGGCATTCTCGGCGGGCTTTCCAAACTGACCGCGCGCTGGAGACGGTCGTGAACGCGCCGGCGCTGGCCACCCGTATGCTCGACAAGAGCTTCGGCTCGCTGGTGGTCGCCCGCGACGTCGAAATCGAATTGCCGGCCGGCGTGCGCTACGCCCTGATCGGCCCGAACGGCGCCGGCAAGACCACGTTGATCAACCTGATCACCGGCATGCTCGCGCCCGACGCCGGGCGCATCGTCCTCGGAGGCGAGGACGTCACCGCCCTCGAACCGCAGGAGCGGGTGCGCAGGGGCCTCGCGCGCACGTTCCAGATCAACACGTTGTTCGCAGGGCTGAGCGCGCTGGAAGCGGTGACGCTCGCGGTCAACGAACGACGCGGCATTTCCGGGGAATTCTGGCGCAACCTCTCCGTTCACCGCGAGTCGATCGACGAGGCCCACGACATTCTGGTCAAGCTGCGGCTGGGCGAGAACTGCTACCAGCAGACCCGCGAACTGCCCTATGGCCGCCAGCGGCTTCTGGAGATCGCGCTGGCGCTGGCGACTCGGCCGAAAGTGCTGCTGCTCGACGAGCCGGCGGCGGGCGTGCCGCACGAGGAAAGCGGCGACATTTTCGAGGTAGTGGCGAGCCTGTCCGACGATCTCACGCTGCTGTTCATCGAACACGACATGAACGTCGTGTTCCGTTTTGCCAGCCGCATCATCGTCATGGTCGGCGGCGCGATTTTCGCGCAAGGCACGCCGGAGGAGATTGCCGCCGATCCGGGCGTGCTCGAGGTCTATTTGGGGACGCGCAAGCATGGCTGAGGCGCTGATCACCCTTGACAAGGTGACCGCGGGCTATGGCGATGCCCTGGTGCTGCACGAGGTCTCGCTGGCGCTGCCGGAAAACGGCAGCCTGGCGCTGCTCGGCCGCAACGGCGTCGGCAAGTCGACGCTGCTGCTTACCATCATGGGCTACACCCAGATGCACGGCGGCGCGATCCGCTGGCGCGGGGCCGATATTTCCAAGATGCCGACGCACAAGCGCGCGCTTGCCGGCATCGGCTGGGTGGCGCAGGAGCGCGAGATCTTCCCCTCGCTGACGGTCGAGGAAAACTTGACCGTGGCGGCGCGACCGGGCGCCTGGGATCTGCCCGGCGTTTACGAGCTGTTTCCGCGGCTGAACGAGCGCAGCCGCAACCTGGGCAACCAGCTCTCCGGCGGCGAGCAGCAGATGCTGGCGATCGCGCGCGCGCTGATGACCAACCCTTCGCTGCTCCTGCTCGACGAGCCGTTCGAGGGGCTGGCGCCGGTGATCATCGAGGAGCTGGAAGCGGCGATCAAAGCCATGCTAGCGGAGCAGCGCACGGCTATCGTGCTTGTTGAGCAGCACAGCGAAATCGCCCTCAATTTGGTCGGCGACGCCATGGTGCTCGAACGCGGCACCGTGGTCTTTCATCAGAGCGCCGAGGCGTTACGCAACGATGCCGCCACGCTCGAACGGCTGGTCGGCTTGCGCGTCGGCGCGAGCGCGTGACATGCTAGCGCCAAACGCCAAGCAAGAGGCCCAAGAACGAGGCAGGCCATGGCCGATCCGATGATTCCGCGCGAACGCAGCGACTTTTCGGCGATCGTCGATCGCCCGCCGCTCAAGCTGCCGGGCAAGGCCCGTATCGTGTTCTGGACCATCGTCAATTACGAGGTCTGGGACATCGCCAAGCCGATGGCGCGGCAATTGCTCCCGGCGCCCACCGGCGTGCCGCTGATGCCGGATGTGGTGCATTGGGCCTTTCACGAATACGGCATGCGGGTCGGCTGCTGGCGCTTTCACGAGCTGTTCAAGAAACTGAAGATCAAGCCGACGCTCGCCGCCAATGCGCGCATCTGCGAGGACTACCCGCGCGTCGCCGAACAGGCCAAGCGCGACGGCTGGGAGTTCATGGGCCACGCCTACGAACAGGGCCCGATCCACAAGGAGCCGGACCAGGACGCCATGATCAAGCGCACCATGGACGTCCTGACGAAATTTACCGGCAAGAAGCCGGTCGGCTGGCTCGGACCCGGGCTGACGCAGACTCTGGAGACGCCGGACCTCTTGGCCGCGGCGGGCGTCAAATATATTGGCGACTGGGTCTATGACGACGAGCCGACAGTGATCCGCACCGCCAATGGTCCGCTGGTGACGCTGCCCTACACGATCGAGTGCAACGACATCCCGATGATGCTAATCCAGCATCACCAGAGCGACTACCTGCTCAAGCGCGCCATCGACCAGTTCGACCGGCTCTATGCCGAGAGCAAGACGCGCGCCAAATTCTGCACGCTGGCGATCCACCCCTATATCAGCGGCCAGCCGCACCGGATCAAATATCTCGAAGCGATCTACAAACACGTCAACAAGCACAAGGGCGTGCTGCACTGGAACGGCGCGCAGATCTTCGACTGGTACCAGGGCATCGCCGCCAAGCAATTGAAGGCCGCCGAATGAACGCCCTGCAACCATGCTAGAAGGCATTCGATACTGTGAGAATCGTTATGAACGCCCCCAAACCCGACGTCGGCATGCTGCCGAACGACCGCCTCGCCTATTCGCCGATACCCAAGCGCAAGCGTCTCAAACTACCGAAGGGCGCGCGCATGGTGGTCTGGACGATTACCAATGTTGAAGAATGGGACCCGACCCAGACCATGCCGCGCACGGTATTGACCCCGCCGGCCGGCGGCTCGCCGATGCCCGACATTCCGAACTGGTGCTGGCACGAATACGGCAACCGCGTCGGCTTCTGGCGCCTTTTACAAGTCTATGACGAGTTCAAGATTCCCGGCGTGATGAACATCAACGGCGTGGCGGTGGAGGCCTATCCCGATATCGTCAAGGCTTGCGTCGAGCGCAAATGGGAGTTCATCGGCCACGGTTTCACCCAGCGCAACTTGCAGAAGGTGGAGAATGAGCGCGCCGACATAAAAAAGAGCGCCGAGGTGCTGGAGCGCGCGACCGGAAAACGCCCGCGCGGCTGGCTCGGGCCCGGCCTGACCGAAACCTGGGAGACGCCCGATATCCTCGCCGAGGAAGGCTACGACTACGTCGCCGACTGGGTGCTCGACGACCAGCCGGTGTGGCTGAAGACGCGTGGCAAGCCGATCCTCAACATTCCCTACACGCAGGAATGCAACGACGTCGCCATGATGCTGATCCAGCACCACAAGGCAGCTGAGTTCTACGAGCGCGCGATGGATCAGTTCGAGCAGATCCACAAGGACGCCAAGGGCTCGGCGCGGGTGATGGCGATTTCGGTGCATCCTTACATCATGGGCGCGCCGCACCGCGCCAAATATTTCCGCAAGATTTTCCAGAAGATCCGCAAGAAGCGCGACGTGCTGTTCTGGACCGGCGGGCAGATCGCCGACTGGTACCGCAAGACCGGCCCGAAGGCGCCTTGAGCCATGCATCCGCGCAAACGGCTTGAATATTCCGCGATCGAGGGCCGCGCGCCCTTGCAGTTTCCCAAGGGCGTGCGGCTGGTGATCTGGCCGGTGCTGGCGCTCGAGGAATGGGACATCAGCCGGCCGATGGCGCGCATGGTGATCTCGCCGCCGCAGGGCCAGCCGATGCAGCCCGACCATCCGAACTGGAGCTGGCACGAATACGGCATGCGCGTCGGCTTCTGGCGCCTGCGCAAGGTGCTTCTGGAGCTCGGCGTGTCGCCGACGGTCACGCTCAACGCCAGAGTTTGCGAAACCTATCCAACGGTGGTGAAAGCCTGCCTCGACAGTGGCTGGGAACTTAACGCCCACGGCTACGACCAGGTGCCGATGCACAAGACCGAGGACCAGCGCGGCGTGATCATGAAATCGATGGATATCATCGAGAAATTCTCCGGCAAGCGGCCGCGCGGCTGGTTCGGCCCGGGCCTGACGCAGACCTTCGAAACGCTCGATTACCTGTCGGAAGCCGGCGTCGAATATATCGGCGACTGGGTGCTCGATGACGAGCCGGTGACGCTGCACACCGAGCACAAGCCGGTGGTGGCGCTGCCCTATAATTTCGAGATCCACGACATCGTGCTGATGGCGCTGCAGCACCAGCCGTCCGACATGATATATGCGCGCGCGCGCGATCAGTTCGAGTGGCTCTACGCCGAAGCGGCCGAACGGCCCAAGGTCATGGCGATTGCCTGCCATCCCTATCTGTCGGGCGTACCGCACCGCATCGGGCACGTGCAGCGCACCTTCAGGGAACTTCTTTCGCGCGACGGTGTCGTTGCCTGGGACGGCGCGAAAATCCTCGACTGGTACCTGACGCAGCGACGATGAGCCTGGTTTCTCCGCAATACCGCTCGGCATTCGTGCCGCATGACCTGACGCAGCCGATCGCGGGCGCGTCGGGTGGGCTGCTGGCCAGGCTCACGGCGGCGGTGAAGGACATGTATGACATCGCAGGCTATACCGCCGGCAGCGGCAACCCGACCTGGCTGGAGACCCACCCGCCCGCCACCAAGACCGCCGGCGCGGTGCAAAGCATTCTCAATGCCGGTGCGAGCGTGATCGGCAAGACCATCTGTGATGAATTCTTTTTCAGCGTCACCGGCGCCAACGCCCATTACGGCACGCCGGTCAATCCGCGCGCGCCGGGGCGCCTGCCGGGCGGCTCATCAAGCGGCTCGGCCTCCGCGGTGGCGTCGGGTGCCTGTGATTTCGCGCTCGGCAGTGACACCGGCGGATCGGTGCGCATACCGGCTGCGCTCAATGGTCTCTACGGCTTGCGCCCGACGCATAACCGCATCGATCTCTCCGGCGTGCAGGCGATGGCGTCGTCGTTTGACGTGCCCGGCTGGTTTGCCTGTAGCCCCGGCATATTTCGCAACGTCGGAGCAGTGCTGCTCGACGAGCGGCGCATCGCGGCGCCCGTCGAGCGCGTGATCGCACTCGAGGACGCCTTTGCCGAGGCCGACAGCGACGTCGCCGACGTGTTGCGCAGCATGCTCGAATTCATGCTCAGCGACCTGCCGCCGGTGGCGCATGCACACATCTCCCTGGAAGGCTTCGATCCCTGGCGCGAGGCCTTCCGCACCATTCAAGGGTTCGAGGTGTGGCAGACCTTCGGCGACTTCGTCACCCGCCAGCAGCCGACGCTGGGGCCCGGCATCCGCGAGCGCATGGAATACGCGGCCAGCGTGACCGAGGCCGAGGTGGCGGCCGCCCGCAAGGTGCAGGCACAGGCGCGCGATCATATCCTGCAGACGGTGAAGCCGGGCACCATCCTGGCGCTGCCGACCGCGCCCTGCATCGCGCCGCCGATCGACATGCCGCCCGCCGAAATGGAAAATTTCCGCGTGCGCGTGATGCGGCTGACCTGTACCGCCGGCATGGCCGGCCTGCCGCAGATGAACCTGCCGGTCGGCACGCTTGCCGGCTGCCCGGTCGGCCTGTCCTTCATCGGCTGGCCCGGCGGCGACGAGGTGCTGCTTGATCTCGCCTGTGAATTGTCGCGCCATTACGGGATAGCGGCTTGAACCTTTTTGTGCTTTGAACGGGCGCCAGCGCATGATCCCGAAAAGTGGGTACCGGTTTTCGGAAAAGATCATGCGCAAATAGAAAGCTACCGAAGGCGCCATGAACGCGAAAAACCTCGACAAGAAGACCATCGCCGAGCAGACGGCGCGCATGTATCTCGATACCAGCGCGGTCCGCTTCATGGAGGACAAGCCTTTCATTTTCACCTCCGGCTGGGCAAGCCCGGTTTATAACGACTCGCGTTGGCTGATCTCGTTTCCCGACGTGCGCACGAGGCTGATGGATTTCGCGGTTTCGACGATCGACCGCGACATCGGCCGCGACGAGATCGACGCAGTGGCGGGCGGCGAGACCGCCGGCATTCCGTTCGCCGCCTGGGTGGCCGACCGCCTGCATTTGCCGATGCAATATGTGCGCAAGAAAGCCAAAGGCTTCGGCCGCAACGCCCAGATCGAAGGTCAGCTGATTCCGGGCCAGCGCGTGCTGCTGGTAGAAGATTTGGCCACCGATGGCCGCAGCAAGGTGAATTTCGTCAAGGCGCTGCGCGAAGCCGGCGGTAAATGCGAACACTGCATCGTGCTGTTCTTCTACGACATCTATCCCGAGGGCAAGAAAATCCTCTCCAATCTCGGCGTCACGCTGCATTATCTGACGACTTGGTGGGACGTGCTCGCCGTTGCCAAGGCCAGCGGCAAGTTCGATTCCGGCCTACTGGCCGAGGTGGAGAAATTCATGCACGATCCGGCCGGCTGGTCGAAGGCACACGGCGGGGTGGCGGAAGTTGCGGAGTGAGATAGCCCGAAAGGGAGGGTTGTCATGGCGAAACGTAAAGCGAAGGCACAAGCTAAGAAGTCCAAGGCAAAAACAAAGAAGAAGATCGCCGCCAAGAAAGCGAAACGCGCCACGGCGCGGCCGCGGCAAAAGTTCACGTTTAGCCACCATCGCGAGGAAGATTTCGACGCTGGGCTACGCTCTTACGCCAAATACCGCGATCTCGGCATCGCGCCGGCGACCGGCGGCATGGTGCAGGCGCATGTGATCCGCATGATCCCGCCGTTCAAGCCGGAAGAAGTCTCGACCCCGCACTATCACGACATCGACTTCCAGATGGTCTATGTGCTGAAGGGCTGGATGACGACCGAGTTCGAGGGCGAAGGGACGCACACGTTTTATGCGGGCTCCTGCTGGATCCAGCCGCCCAAGATCAAGCACACCGTGCTCGGTTATTCCGACGACTGCGAATTGCTGGAGATCGTTCTACCGGCGGATTTCGCGACGGTGACGCTGGCGGAGTAGCCTAGCGGCTCTCGGATTGCTCGGGCTCGATGTCGTCGTCGGAGAGCACGCGCAGCGCGGCGCCTTCGACGTCGCTGTACTGGCCGCTGCGCAGCGCCCACAGGAAGGCGATGAGGCCGATCAACCCCAGGCCGACCGCCATCGGCACCAGATAGACCAACACGTTCATCGGCGCACTCCCTGATAGCGCGCCCGCAGCGCATTGAGCGTCACCGTGATCGAGGAGCCCGACATGGCGAGCGCGGCGATCAGCGGCGTCACTAGCCCGGCAATGGCGACCGGCACGGCGATGGCATTATAGACCGCGGCGAACCACAGATTTTCCTTCATCAGCCGGCGGGCGCGGCGGGCAACCGTCACCGCCTCTTGTACCGGCCTGAGCCGCTCGCCGAGGAACACGGCATCGGCTTGCGCCTGCGTCAAATCGGCGGCGCCGACCGGCGACAGCGACACATGGGCGGCAGCGAGCGCGGGCGCGTCGTTGAGGCCGTCGCCGACCATCAGCACGCGGCGGCCTTGCTCTTTAAGTTTCTCGATAAAGACGATTTTTTCGGCCGGCGTCAGCGCACCCTGCCAATGCGCGATGGCGAGATCGCGCGCGACCGGCGCCACCGCGTCGTTGCGGTCGCCGGAAAGAATGTGCAGGTCGAGGCCGAGCGCGCGCAGCGCCTCGACCACATGGACGGCATCTGGCCGAAGCTTCTGGGCGATCGCTATTCGCGCGACGCGGCCACCATAAGAGAACACGATGAGCGACGCGCCGGGCATGGCGGCGACATTGCCGAGACCGCAGAATTGCGCGTTGCCGAGCCGCGCCTCGACGCCGCCGATCACCGCGCGTACGCCGTGGCCCGGCTGCTCGGTTGCATTCTCAAATGGCTTGGCGCTGATCGCCTCGCGCGCCAGCGCCATCGCCAGCGGATGCCGGCTCGACAGCGCCAGCCGCGCGGCCATTTGCAGAAGGTCTGGATCGAGCGCGTCGGCATTGACCACGCGCGGCTCCGGCAGCGTCAGCGTACCGGTCTTGTCGAAGATAACGGTATCGGCCTCGGCCAGCCGCTCGATGGCGTCGCCGGCATTGACGATCATACCGGACTTAAACAGCACGCCGGAGGCCACCACCTGCACGGCGGGAATGGCCAGCGACAGCGCGCAGGGACACGTAATAATGAGCACCGCGATGGCGGTGACGATGGCATCATGCAAGGTCGCGCCTGCGATCAGCCAGCCGGCGGCGGTGAGCGCAGCGGTGACATGCACCGTCGGCGCATAGACGCGGGCGGCGCGGTCGGCGAGCCGGATGGCGCGCGACTTGGCCCCCGCCGCCTTCTCCAGCAGACGCTCGATCTCATCGATCAGCGCGGCGCCGGCGGCGGCAGTCACATTCAGCGTGAGCGCGCCGGAATAGTTCAGGCTGCCGGCATAGACCGTGGCGCCGGAGGTGACCGCGCGGCGTGCGGTCTCACCGGTGATCAGGCTGTCATCGATCTCGGAATGGCCGGATTGTACCGTGCCGTCAGCCGGCACGCGCTCGCCCGGCCGCACCAGCAGCCGGTCGCCCGCCTGCAAAGCGGCCACCGGCACGCTCACCAGCTCGTCGCCGGCGAAACGGTGGGCGGTATCGGCCTTCAGCGCCGCCAGATTGCCGGCGACCGCGCGGGTCTTGCGGCGCATGGCATGCTCGAGCGTCCGCCCGACCAGCAGGAAGAACAGCAGCATGATGGCGGAGTCGAAATAGGCGGCCTTTGCGTGGTTGGCGGTCTCGATCACCGACATGGCGAGCGCCAACGTGACACCGACGGTGATCGGCACCTCCATGTTGAGCGAACGCGCGCGCAACGCGCGCCAGGCGCTCTTGAAGAACGGCTGGCCGGCATAGGCCGCCGCCGGCAGCGCGATCAGCGCCGAAACCCAATGGAAGAAGTCGCGCGTCTCTGGCGTAATGTCGGATAAATTACCCGACCATACCGAGACCGACAGCAACATGATGTTCATGGCAGCAAAGCCGGCCACCGCCAGATAGCGCGTGAGACGGCGGGCTTCGGCCGCTTCTTCTTGTTCGGCACGCAGCGGCACGAACGGGTGGCCGCGATAGCCGTTGGCTTGCAGCGTCTCAATGATGCGCGCCGGCTCAAGCGCGCCGTCGGCCCAGGCGACGTGCAGGCGGCGGTTGGTGAAGTTAAGCCGCGCCTCGGTGATGCCGGGCAGCTTCTTCATGGCGCCTTCGATGCGCGCGATGCAGGCGCCGCAGGCCACGCCTTCGACCGCCAGGTCCATGCCGCAGGTGCCGTCGTCGGCACGCTTGGCATAGTGCGAAAGGTCGAGCGCGTTGCTCATTGGACTATTTAAGGCTGACGCGGCTGCGCGAGCGAAAAACACGCTCGTGGTCGCGGTAGAAATCGACGATCAGCTCCCACTGCCCCGGATGGCCCTGCGCTTCGCCGTGAAAAGCACCGGCACCGCCCTTAACAAGATGAATGATCTGGTCGAGGCGGGCGTCGGTCGGATGGGCGAGCGTGGCATCGGCGGTCAGCCCGGTCACCGGCTGCCCTTGCGCGTCGCGCACGCTGATGTCGAGCACGGTCTCGCCTGCGCGGTCGCGCGTAAGCTTGCCGTCCACCTGCCAACGCAGGGCCTGCTGGCGCTCGGCTTTGGCGATCTCGCCCTCGAACATGAGGCCGGCTTTGTAGGAGCTCGGCGTGTCGAGCCCACCGAAGGTGGAGGTGGCGGCGCGCACCAGCACCGCGTTGACTATGAACACCAGGCCGAAGAAACCGATCAGCCAAAGCAGCACGTGGCGGCCGGTCAGCTCATAGTCCTTGCCGGGTTGAAATGGGCTCATCGCTTCCCCTCCGCTTCCGGCCCGAAGAAGTGGTCGCGCATTTCGGCCACCTCGCCGGTATCGATGTCGGTCAGCTTGAACAGGATCTTGGTCGAGGTTGCCGGTGGTGTCCCGCTGAAGTCGGTGACGGTCAGGCGCACTTCGCGGGTCTGGTCGGGCCCGACGTCCACCACCGCGCGGCCGTCCTCGCGCTCCGGCAGGCCGACGAAGGCGACCTCGGAGGCCGGCAGGCCGATGACGTTGACGAGGAAAAGGCGGTGCTTGAGCTGCTTGTTGACGATACGGATGGTGTAAGCGTTGCGTAAGCCCCCGTCGGACAGCCGCACATACATCGGGTTGCGGTCGTGGATGATGCTGATGCCTTCGCTCGCGCGCGTGGCCAGGGTAAACAGCATCACGCCGCCGGCGATGGCGATGATCGCGGCGTAGAGCACGGTGCGCATGCGCACGAGCTTGATGAACGGCTGCTTGCCTTCCAGCCGGCGCTGGATATTGATGCCGGTGTCGTAACCAATCAACCCGGTGGCACGGCCGAGCTTCTTCATGATGTTGTCGCAGGCGTCGATGCACAGCCCGCACTGGATGCAGCCGAGGCTGTCGCCGTCGCGGATATCGACGCCGGTCGGGCAGACATGCACGCATTGCAGGCAGTCGACGCAGTCGCCGGCCGGCTCGCCATGGGCGCGCAATTGCTCGGCCTTCTTCACGGAGCAGCGCGGCTCGCCGCGATCGTAGCGATAAGTGACGTTGAGCGCGTATTCGTCGGTCAGCGCTGCCTGGATGCGCGGCCACGGGCACATGTAGAGACAGACCTGCTCGCGCATGTGGCCGGCGAGCGTGTAGGTTGTGAAGGTGAGGATGCCGATCCAGACATAGGCGACCAGCGGCGCTTCGCCGGTCGCAAGCGACTTCACCAGCGTGGGCGCGTCGGCGAAATACAAGACCCAGGCGCCGCCGGTCCACCAGGCGATCATCAACCAGATGAAATGCTTGACGCCCTTGCGCGCCCAGGTCTCGGCGGTCCACTTGCGGGCGTCGCGTTGCATGTGCTCGCGGCGGTCGCCTTCGACCAAGCGCTCGACTGCGAAGAACAGGTCGGTCCACACCGTCTGCGGGCAGAGATAGCCACACCAGACGCGGCCGGCGATGGCGTTCATAAGGAACAGGCCGATCGCCGCCAGGATCAACAGGCCGGTGAGGTAGTAGATTTCCTGCGGCCAGATCTCAATGAAGAAAAAATAGAAGCGCCGCGCGGGGAAATCGACCAGCACGGCTTGCGATGGCGCATTGGGGCCGCGGTCCCAGCGCACAAACGGCAAGATGTAGTAGATGCCGAGCGTGACCAGGAGCACCGCCCATTTGACGCGGCGGAAAGTGCCGTGCGTGCTCTGCGGATACATCTTGCGGCGCGGTTCATAGAGCGGAATGTCGTCGTCGGGCGGCGGACCGCCGACCTCGGCTTCGGCGATCAGGCGCGCCAACGCCGGCGCGTCGGGCGCCGGCTGATCGAGCGGCATGGCACGCACTTGCGCGGTCATTTCTCGCCGCCGCCGAAGGTGTAGACGTAGACGGTGAGCGCCTTGATGATCGGGTCGCTCAGGCGGCCTTGCCAGGCCGGCATCACGCCGCCGCGTCCGTTCTGCACGCCCCGCATGATGGTCGCCTTGTCGGGACCGTAGAGCCAGATCTTGTCGGTGAGGTTGGGTGCACCAAGCTCACGATTGCCCTTGCCTTCCGGCCCGTGACATACCGCGCAATTTTCGGCGAATACTTTCTTGCCAAGCGCCAGGTCGGCACCCTTTTCGGTCGGCAGGGCTGAGAGCGATCGCACGTAATCGGCCACTGCTGAAATCTGATTGGGCTTCAGAATATTGTCGCGGCCAAAAGCGGGCATATTGCCTTCGTGATCATCTTTATCGCCCGAACGCGCGCCGTGCCGGATGGTCTGCTCGATCGCGGCAAGCTTGCCGCCCCACAGCCAGTCGTCGTCGTTGAGGTTGGGATAACCCTTTGCGCCGCCGCCGCCGGCGCCATGACAGGGCGCGCAGTTATCGCCGAAGGCCACGCGCCCCTGCGCGCGCGCAAAGTCGAGCAGTTTCGGATCTTTGATGATGTCCGCCACCGGGGCGGCGGCCAGCTTCGCCACCATCGGCCCGCGCGCGGCCTTGAGCGCGGTAAGGTCGGATTCAACCGCACTGCGCGAATGCCAGGCGAACGTGCCTTGCGTCGCCGACGAAATCAGCGGCCAGGCCGGATAGACGACCCAATAAGCGATCGCCCAGACAATGGTGGCGTAGAACGTCCACAGCCACCAGCGCGGCAACGGCGTGTTGAGTTCGTGCAAGCCGTCCCACTCGTGCCCGGTGGTGGCCGTGCCGGTCAGTTCGTCAATTTGTCTAGGTTCTTCGGCCACGGTTCAGTCCTCCCGCAGCGGGATGCGCGCTGCTTCGTCGAACTGTTTCTGCTTTTTGCGCGACGGCCACAGCGCATAGATCAGCACGACGATGAAGATCGCGACGAAATAGATGAGCCCCCAGGTCTGGGCGAACTCGGCGAAGGCGCGGTAGGTCGGATCCATGGGGGTCACCGGATGTTGGCTTTGTCGTCGTAGAGCTTGAAGTTCACCTCGGTGCCGAGCATCTGCAGATAGGCGATCAGCGCGTCGGCCTCGGTGATATGAGCCGGGTTGCCGTCGAAATCGCGCGCGTTCACTTTCGGATAACGCTTGGCGAGGGCGGCGGCGTTGGGATTGTCGGCGACGCTTTGCGCCGCCACGTCGGCCTGGGCGTTTGCGATCATGTCGGCGGTATAGGGCACGCCGAGCATGGCCTGCACCTTCAGGTCTCTGTCGATATGGCTGTAGTCGAGATCGTTTTTCTCGAACCACGAGTAATCCGGCATGATCGAACCCGGCACCACCGAGCGCGGGTCGCGCAGGTGGTCGCGGTGCCAGTCGTCGGAATATTTGCCGCCGACGCGGGCGAGATCGGGTCCGGTACGCTTTGAGCCCCACTGGAACGGACGGTCATACATACTCTCGGCCGCGAGCGAATAATGACCGTAGCGTTCGACCTCGTCGCGCAGCGGTCGGATCATCTGCGAATGGCAGAGATAGCAGCCCTCGCGCACATAAATGTTGCGGCCGGCGAGTTCGAGCGGCGTGTACGGACGCACGCCGTCGACCTTTTCGATAGTGTTCTTGAGATAGAACAGCGGCACGATCTCAACCAGCCCGCCGATCGCGATTACGATCAGGATGGCGATGACGAGGATGATCGAGTTCTTTTCGAGAATGGCGTGTTTCGACCAGAGCGACATTTTCGTCCCCGCTTATTCCGCCGGAGCCAGCACGACGCCGGCCGGCTCGGCCGATTCCGCCGAGTTCACGGTTTTCCAGAGATTCCACACCATGATTAGCGCGCCGGCGAGGAACAGCGCGCCGCCGAGCGCCCGGATGACATAGAAGGGATGCATCGCCTCGACGGTCTCGACGAAGGAATATTCGAGGAAGCCGAGGCCGGTATAGGCGCGCCACATCAGGCCTTGCAGGATGCCCGACACCCACATCGCGGTGATGTAGAGCACGATGCCGATGGTCGAAATCCAGAAGTGCCAGTTGACCAGCTTGAGCGAATAGAGCCGCTTGTTCCACAGCCAGGGCACCAGGCAGTAGACCGCGCCGAACGAGATGTAAGCGACCCAGCCGAGCGCGCCGGAATGCACGTGACCAATGGTCCAGTCGGTGTAATGCGACAGCGAGTTGACGATCTTCACCGACATCATCGGACCTTCAAACGTGGACATTCCGTAGAAGGCGACCGACACCACCATCATGCGCAACACCGGATCGGTGCGCAGCTTGTCCCAGGCGCCGGACAGCGTCATGATTCCGTTGATCATGCCGCCCCAGGACGGCATCCACAGCATAATCGAGAAGGTCATGCCGAGCGTCTGCGCCCAGTCCGGCAGCGCGGTGTAATGCAGGTGATGCGGGCCGGCCCAGATATAGAGAAAGATCAGCGCCCAGAAATGGATGATCGACAGGCGGTAGGAATAGATCGGCCGGTCGGCGCGCTTGGGAATGAAGTAGTACATGATGGCGAGGAAGCCGGCGGTCAGGAAGAAGCCGACCGCGTTATGGCCGTACCACCACTGCA
>CAZLWN010000072.1:0-18533 GCA_964563195.1 uncultured Undibacter sp.
GCGTGTCGACCTCAATAGACCCGCCATGTTCCTTGACGATGATGTCGTGGCTGATAGACAGGCCAAGCCCCGTCCCCTCGCCCGCAGGCTTGGTCGTATAGAACGGATTGAACATCTTTTCCTTCACCTCGGGCGGGATACCGGTGCCGTTGTCGCGGATCGTGATTTCCACGCTGTCGCCCAGGTTCTTGGTGCTGGCCGCAAGGGTTGGCTCATAGTCGGCCCCATCCGCCTGGGCTTTACGCCTGGTAGCGGCATAGAATCCGTTTGAGATCAGGTTGAGCAGCACCCGGGTAATGTCCTGCGGGAAGACATCAACTTCGCCAGCGGACGGATCAAGAGACCTATCCAGGGTGATATTGAAGCCCTGCTTCTCGGCTCGCGCGCCATGGTAGGCGAGATTGAGGCTCTCCTCGACGAGGGCATTAATATCGACAGGCCGGTGCTCACCTGAGCTTTCTCGCGAGTGCAGCAGCATGTTCTTGACGATGGCATCCGCGCGCTTGCCATGCTGCATCACCTTGTCGAGATTGCCCCGCAACGTGCTCGTCAGTTCGTTGATTTCCGCGCGGGCTTTATCGTCGATCGATATCCTGCTTACGACATCTTGTAGTTCCTCCATCATTTCCGCCGAAATGCCCGAGAAATTATTGACGAAATTGAGTGGGTTCTTGATCTCGTGGGCGATACCAGCGGTGAGCTGACCGAGTGAGGCCAGTTTCTGGGTCTGCACAAGGCGGTCCTGCGTGGTCCGCAGGTCCTCCAGCGACTTTGCCAATTCGCGCGTGTGCGCCTCTACACTTTCGAACAAGCGCACGTTCTCAATCGCAATTGCTGCTTGGTCTGCGAAAGTTGCGGCCAACTCAAGCTGCTTCTCAGTGAAAGGCCGCACATCCGATCGCGTCAAGGACAGGACGCCTATTGGAACCCCCTCGCGCAGCAATGGAACACCGAGGGCCGTCCGGAAATCCCCCAATCTCTGCGCCTCAACCAGAGTGTATTCGGGGTCCGCTTTTACGTCCGCAATACGAACAACTCGGCCTTCCAGCAGCGCACGCCCGGAAACCGAGCCGCGTTCAGCCTCAATAGGAATATCTTTCACATAATCCATGAAATCGCGAGAGAAACCGTAGGCTTCCGCACGGTAGAAGGCTCCGTTTTTTTTGCGGGTAATGACGCCCTTGTCGGCGTCGCATAGCTGGGCGGCCGATTCAACGAGGGTTTGCAGCACCGGCCGCAGGTCAAAAGTGGAGCGGCTGATGATCTTTAGAACGTCGGCGGTGGCGGTCTGCTGCTGCAACGATTCGCGCAGCTCCTTGAGCAGCCGCGTGTTCTCGATGGCGATGACGGCCTGCGCGGCGAAGTTCGTCACCAGCTCGATCTGCTTGTCGGTGAAAGGCCGAACCTCCTGACGATACAAGGCAATCACGCCGACAAGCTCGCCATCCTTGAGTAACGGCACCCCTATATAAGTCCGC
Source organism: uncultured Undibacter sp. (assembly GCA_964563195.1). Classification (GTDB taxonomy): domain Bacteria; phylum Pseudomonadota; class Alphaproteobacteria; order Rhizobiales; family Xanthobacteraceae; genus Pseudolabrys. The sequence continues at coordinate 1,479 of CAZLWN010000072.1, forward strand.
GCGCCCGCAACTTCGACAAGGTTTACGATGCGGGCGTCTTTCGCGACGTAGGTAGGATCGGTCCGCAGATCGGAAATATGGATGATTTGCTTGGTGTCGCGGATGCGGTCGAGCGGCACCCCCGGATGTTCGCGCAGGTCGATGGCAGGATTGCGCTGCCAATAGTCAACGTAGCTTTGCTCGCCGCGAATCGCGACAGCGGTCAGCACAGGTCCATCGCACATGAAGAAGTTGCCGAACTGCGCTTCACAGATGCGGGTTGCGTTCGCCAGCATGGCGTCGAAGACCGGCGCAAGCTCGCCGGGCGAACTTGAGATGACCTTCAAGACCTCCGACGTCGCGGTCTGCTGCTCCAGCGACTCGGAAAGATCGTCGCTGCGCTGGCGCAGTTCGTTGAGTAGCCGCGTGTTTTCGATGGCAATGACGGCTTGCGCGGCGAAGTTTTGCACCAGCTCGATCTGCTTCTCGGTGAACGGCCGCACCTCCTGGCGATAAATGTTGATCGTGCCGATTAGGTCCTGTTTCTTGAGCATTGGAACGACAAGAAGGGTTCGGACGTCGCCAAGTTCAACAGCGGTGACAGCCAGGGGATCACGTTTGATATATGCGTCGTCTCTCCTTAAATCGGCAACATGAACGACCTGCTTCGTTCTCACTGCGCGGCTCGTCGGCGTTTTCGAGTCGGTACGATGCGGTGCACGCCGGCGTGCCTCAAGGAACGCTTGCGGAATGTTACAATTGGCGGCAATGCGAGCTTCGCCGCCGTCAATGAGGTACATGTTTCCGAAACTGGCCTCGCAGATGCGAGTCGCATTCTCCAGCATAGCCCTGAACACGGAATCCTGATCACCAGGCGAACTCGCAATGACTCGAAGAACCTGCGAGGTCGCAGTCTGCTGTTGAAGGGATTCGCGCAGCTCGTTGAGCAGCCGTGCGTTCTCGATGGCAATGACGGCCTGCTGAGCAAAATTTTCCACCAGCGCGATCTGCTTGTCGGAGAAGGGGCGAACTTCCTGGCGATAGATCACAATGGCGCCGATTACTCTTTCGTCTTTCAGCATCGGAACTCCAATCAGCGTCCGCGCACCAGCGAGCTCGACGGTCGCTTCACGCAGCTCCTGGTCGAGCCTTGGCGCCGCTGCCAAATCGTCTTCCTGATAGTGCTGCTTGGTCCGCAGTAATCGACCAAGGCCACGTTCGGGATTGAGATCGAATACGCGTTTGCTGCGCAGATATTGGACGTAGGCCATAGGTGCGCCATGTGTCGCACCAATGTGCATGCCCTCGTCATCGTGCAGGAAAAGGTTACCGAATTTGGCGCCACAAAGTTGCACCGCGTTTTCCAGCATCGCCCTGAATACCGGCTCTAGTTCGCCGGGCGAGCTAGAGATGACTTTAAGCACCTCCGATGTCGCCGTCTGCTGCTCCAGCGCCTCCGAGAGATCGTCGGTGCGCTGGCGCAGTTCGTTCAGCAGGCGGGTGTTCTCAATGGCGATGACGGCTTGGGCGGCAAAGTTCGTGAGCAGTTCGATTTGCTTGTTGGTGAACGGTCGGACCTCCTGGCGGTAGATCATGGTCGCCCCGATCAGGTCATTATCATTGAGCATCGGAACGCAAAGTACTGTTCGGGCACCGGCGAGACTGGCGAGCAGACCGCCGTAGCCGGATGGCACATCGAAATATTGCGGTTCGTTCAGGATATCAGCGATCTGAGACGGCTGTTTTGTTGCGAGTGCGCGTCCGAGCGCCGTTGCCGGAGCAGGTCGGACCACCGGGTTGCGACGTCGCTCCTCAATATATGGTTGAGGAACATCGTGCATCGCGACCGCGCGGAAGCCGTCGCCCTCGGGCAGGTACAAGACTCCGAACTTGGCCCCACAGACTCGTACTGCGTTCTCCAGCATGACCTCGAACACTGGATTGAGCTCGCCCGGCGAACTTGAAATGACCTTGAGGACTTCCGAGGTCGCGGTCTGCTGCTGCAGGGACTCGCGCAGTTCGTTGAGCAGGCGCGCGTTCTCGATGGCGATGACCGCCTGGTCGGCGAAGGTCTTCAGCAGTTCTTCCTGGACCTGCGGGACTGGTCCGGGCTCAGCCCAGCCGACGACGATTACACCAAGCGGATCGTCCTCGCGCAGCATCGGCACCCCCAACATTCGCCGCCAGCCCATGGTCGAGGGAAATCGTTGGTCGTAATTCGAATCGGTGAGCACGTCCTCCAGCCGAACCACCGATTTTGTAAGTAGGACTCTTCCAGATATCTGGGAAGAGTCAGGCCGCATCGGGTATTTCGTGTGGAGCAAATCCACATAATTTGGGCCGACATTGTGGGCGGCAACAAAATGCAACAGCTCGCCATCGAAACGGAAAACGTTTGCAAACAGACTGCCGCAGAGAGAGACCGCTTTTCGCACGATTGTCTCGAACACCGGCTGCACGTTGGTCGGCGAAGCGCGTATCACGCGAAGAATCTCTGCGGTCGCCGTCTGCTGCGCACGCGCCTCGTCGCTTTCGCGGGTAGCTACCGAAGGGCGATGACGTGCGCTCCTTGGTGCATTGCGATGCTTCAACGTCTTAGGACGTTGCGTTTTCGTTGCTTTGCTGCTTGGTTCGCGCCGGCTCATTGGCACTCCTAAGGCTCAGGACAAGCATCGCACCGGCTTAAATTGGGCCCGTTCCACCTTCCGCTTCCTGCGCCAAACCAGCAGACCCACCGCGCCATGCGCAATGATGCAGATCAAAAGGTCAGGGGGTATTGATAGAATTTTACGACGGGAGCATCGCTCCCGCGTTTGTCCGCTAAGTTGCCGGCTCGTGCAGGTAGGCTTTGGGCTGCGCGTTTGTGGAGCCACGCCCTAGACTGCAACCGCTACCGCTTCGGCCAGAAGTTCGAGCGCCCGCCGCGCGAAGGCCCGCATGTTGGCCTGCCGGTCGGTGCTGCCGGTTTTCAGCGTGATCGCGCGCTCGATCGCCGGCCCGACCACCGCGATGCAGCTATGGCCGGCCGCGTCACCATAGCGGTTACCGGTCGGCCCGGTAGCGCCGGTTTCCCCAAGGCCCCAAGTCGACGCGTTGCGCTCGCGCATGCGCCGCGCGATCAGCAACGCGTAGCCTTTCGTCGAGGCCCGCATGCCGGACATATCCGCATCGGTAATGCCGAGCAGCGAGGCGCGCGAGGTGTGCGTATAGACCACGGCGCCGCCAACGAAATAGGCGGAGGCACCGGGCTGCGCCAGCAACGCCGCGGAAATGAGCCCGCCGGTCGAGGATTCCGCCACGGCGAGCGTCTCGCCGCGCGCTTTGAGCACGCCTGCAATTTTTTCTGCCAGCGGCAGCAAGCCGTGCATGATCTCAACCTTTACAAATCGCTGCGGCCGAGTTGGCACAGCACACGGAAGACGCCGACCTCGCCGCCGGGGAATTGCGCGGCAAGACGCGCGCCGGTCTGTTCGGCGGCATCCTGGCGCAGCGTGTCGATCATCAGGCAAGCTTTGATCTTGCGGTCGCCGCCGCGCAATTGCTCCTCCATGGACACCGGCATGCCGGCCGGGTCGAGCGCCATCCAAATTTCCCCGGCGGCGACCGCCGTGCTGGCCAGCATGCCGTCGAGCTGCCCGCGGAGCATGGTCTCGTCCGGCGTCTGGTCGAAGCGCACGGTCACCGCATAGGCGCCGCGGAATCGCCCGCGCCGCAATGTGCGCCAGCACACTGTGCGATTCATGTTGATGAAGACCTCCGACATGATCCGCTTCGTCATTGGTGTCGGATTGTCCAGACGCTCCAGGTAGGGCTTGGAGGTGAGCACAGCCGGCGACTGGGTGAGGTAGAAATTGAAATAGCCGCTCTCCCCCGAGATCGCCTGATGCCGCCGCCCATACAGGAAGCCGGGCACCGCCAGACGCTCGATGAGATGCTCGCCCTGGAACCAGGCCTCAAACTCGGCCTCGTGGCCGGCGCGGCAGTCGTTCCAGATCGCCAGAATGCCGGGGTCGCTCATGGTCTTACACTGCGCATGATCGTTTCCGAAAACCGGTTGCCACTTTTCGGGATCATGCGCTATTTCGCCGCCCGCACCATGATTTCCACGTGGTAGTCGGGAGATGCGAGCTTCGCTTCGACGCAGGCGCGCGCCGGCGTCTGGCCGGGCGCGACCCAGGCGTCCCACACCGCGTTCATCTCGGCGAACTTTGCCATGTCGGTGATCCAGATTTTGGCCGACAGCAATTTCGTCTTGTCGCTGCCGGCCTGCGCCAGATAGCTGTCGATGGTCGAGAGGATTTCGCGGGTCTGCTCGGTCATGCTCTTGCCCTTGTTGGCATGGGCGACGATGCCGGCGAGATAGACCGTGTCGCCGTGGACGACGATCTGGCTCATGCGCGGGCCGATTTCCTTGCGCTCGATGGTCATGGCGTTCCTCTCCTGTGGTCAGCTAATTCTAGCGCGTGCGCCAGCACCTTGCGCATCACGTTCGGCAAGGCTTCGCCGGGCAAGTCGGCGAGCTTGACCCAGCGCTTAGCCTTAAGCGCCGGCGTCGCGCGCGGCACCTTGGCGACGAAAACGACAAGCGCGAGCGGGAAATGCGTGAACACGTGCCGCACCACGCCCGGCAGGCGCCGCCATTTCGCGCCCTTCAAGCGCGGCGCGGCGCGCAACGCGCTGCCTTCCGCGAAATCATGCGACCAGGCGCTGCCCGGCACCTCGGTCATGGACGCCAGCAGTCCCTTGTCCGGCCGCTTTTGCAGCAGCACGCGCCCGTCGGCGCGCAGCGCAACGTAGGCCGCGCCGCGGCGCAGGCGTCCTTCCCGCTTGGGCGCCTTGCGCGGAAACGACTCGGCGTCGCCACGGGCGTGCGCCAAACAAGTCTCGGTCCACGGGCACAGCGCGCAGGCCGGCCGCTTCGGCGAACACAGCGTCGCGCCCAAATCCATCAGCGCCTGCGCGAAATCGCCGGCGCGTCGCGGCGGCAGCAACGACGTAGCCCGCCGCTTGATCTCGTCCTTCGCCGCCGGCAGTTCGTCTTCAACGGCGAACAGCCGCGCCACCACCCGCTCGGCATTGCCGTCCACCGGCACCGCCGCGCCATCGAAGGCGATCGCGACAATCGCCGCCGCGGTGTAATCGCCGATACCGGGCAGCGCGCGCAAGGCTGCCAGATCATCCGGGAAAATCCCGCCGTGCCGCACGACCACGGCGCGTGCGCAAGCATGTAGATTGCGGGCACGGGCGTAATAGCCGAGCCCGGCCCAGGCCCGCAGCACGTCGTCGAGGCTGGCCTGGGCGAGCGTCGCAACCGTCGGCCAGCGCGCAACGAATCGCGCGTAATTGGGCGCGACCGTCTTCACCGTGGTCTGTTGCAGCATGATTTCCGACAGCCAGACCCGGTAGGGATCGGGCCGCTTGCCGCGCCGCGCGCGCCACGGCAGTAGGCGGGCGTGGCAGTCGTACCAGGCCAGCAGCTCGGCCGGGTCGGGCTCGGCTTTCTTTCGCCGGGGCAAGCGGACTGCTACGGTCATGACGCCCGACGATGACACAAGAGACCGGCTCATGAGCAAGCCCGCGCGCAGTTTTCCCCGGCCGCTTTCCGAGTTCACGGGCGCCGCCTTGAGCGACGCCCTCAAGCGCCAAGGTTTCGCCTCCACCGAGATCATCGCGCGCTGGGCCGATATCGTCGGCACGGAAATCGCCGCCCACTCGGAGCCTGCCAAGATCAATTGGCCGCGCCCAGTCGGCGAAGAGCCGGCGGAACCGGCCACGCTCGTTCTGCGCGTCGAAGGCCCGGCGGCGGTCGAGATCCAGCACCTGTCGGCTGTGATCCTGGAGCGGGTCAACCGCTTCTTCGGCTGGCAGGCGATCGGCCGCATCGCGCTGCGCCAGGCGCCGTTGCGCCGGCGCGAGCCATCCGCCCCGCCGCCGCCGCCTGACCCGGCCGAGCAGGCGCGCATCGCAGCCAGCCTGCCCGAAATCGAGGATGACAGCTTGCGCCTGGCGATTGCCCGGCTGGGCGCGGCGGTCAAGCGAAAGTAAGGTCCCGGGCGCCTAGCCAAGACGGCCTGCCATTGCCACAATCCTCGTATCCAGCTAGGCCAACGCCCATTGGGGCGGTGTTTTCAAGCCGAGGAGTTGCAGTTGCCGATCAATCGCCGCGAACTTTGCCAGGGCGCCGCCATGCTGGCGCTTGCCACCGTCCTCGGCGCCGTCGCGCTGCCGCTGTTCCCGGCGCTGGCCGACGACGTGTCGGAAGCCGAGCTGATGAAACCGCAGGCGCTGCCCGACATGGTCCTGGGCAGCGACAAGGCGCCGGTCACCATTGTCGAATATGCCTCGATGACCTGCCCGCACTGCGCGCATTTCGACGAAACCACCTTTCCAGAGCTTAAGAAGCGCTACATCGACACCGGCAAGGTGCGCTACATGCTGCGCGAATTCCCGCTCGACCCGCTGGCGGCCGCGGCCTTCATGCTGGCGCGCTGCGCCAGCGAAAAAGACACGACCAAGTATTACGCCATGGTTGATACCCTGTTCCGCCAGCAGCAACAGTGGGCGGTGGCAAAACCGCTGCCCCCGCTGCTCGCCATCGGCAAGCAGGCCGGCCTAACCGAGGACAAATTCAACGCCTGCCTGGCGAATCAGAAGCTGCTCGACGACATCCAAAAAGTGCGCGAACAGGCCATCGACAAATTCAAAGTGCAGTCGACGCCGACTTTTTTCATCAACGGAACGATGCATGTCGGCGCGCTCACGATCGAGGAAATGGCCAAGGTGATCGACCCCTATCTCAAGGCGGGGTAAGGGTTTTTTGGCTTGGACGGGGGCGCCCTCCTGCCCTATTTTCGCCCTGCGCCTGGCCGAAAGGTCTGGAAAACCGCAGCCACCAGCCGTCAGGCAGTTGCCCAAGCGCGTGCGGCGATTCATTCTCCGTCCGGTGCGGCACCGAACCTATCCGGGCCATGCCCCGGAAGGGACTGACGACTCTCAATGCACAAGGCGGCGGGACAGTTACGCGTTCCTCCTGTTCGCGCATGAATGATTCATGCGCCAAGCAAGGACGCTATGAGGCCTGAACCATGAAGCTCACGCGGCTGCGTCTGATCGGCTTCAAGTCGTTCGTCGAGCCCACCGACTTTCTGATCGAGCCGGGCTTGACCGGCGTGGTCGGGCCGAACGGCTGCGGCAAGTCGAACCTGGTCGAGGCGCTGCGCTGGGTGATGGGCGAATCCTCGTTCAAATCCATGCGCGCGTCCGCGATGGATGAGGTGATCTTTTCCGGCTCCACCGACCGCCCGGCCCGCAACAATGCCGAGGTCGCGGTCGCGGTCGACAATTCCGACCGCTCGGCGCCGGCCGCCTTCAACGACGACGACGCGCTGGAGATCGCGCGGCGCATCGAGCGCGAGGCCGGCTCCACCTACCGCATCAACGGTCGCGAGGTCCGCGCGCGCGACGTCCAGATCCTGTTCGCCGACGCCTCCACCGGCGCGCGCTCACCGGCGCTGGTGCATCAGGGCCGCATCGGCGAGATCATCCAGGCTCGGCCCGAGCAACGCCGCCGCGTGCTGGAGGAAGCCGCCGGCATTTCCGGCCTGCACGCCCGCCGGCACGAGGCCGAGCTGCGGCTGAAAGCGGCGGAAACCAATCTGCTGCGGGTCGAGGACGTGATCGGCCAGCTCGGCGCCCAGATCGACGGCTTGAAGAAGCAGGCGCGGCAGGCGATCCGCTACCGCACGGTGTCGGGCCAGGTACGCAAGGCTGAAGCCACGCTCTATCACTTGCGCTGGACCGCCGCCCACAACGAGGTCGCCGAGGCTGAGCGCGCCAAGGACATTGCGTTGAGCGAGGTCGCCGACCGCACCGCTGCGCAAACGGAAGCCTCCAAGCGCCAAACGCTGGCGCAGGCCGCTCTGCCCGATCTGCGCGAAGCGGAAGCGCGCGCCGGCGCCGCTTTGCATCGGCTCAATGTCGCGTTGCAGGATCTCGACCGCGAGGAAGCCCGCGCCAAGGACCGCGTCGCCGAGCTCGATCTGCGGCTCAAGCAGTTCGCCGCCGACGGCGAGCGCGAGCAGCGGCTTGCCGCCGACGCCGAAGCCGCGATCGAGCGGCTTTCAGCCGAGGAAGACACCATCCGCGCCGAGGCGCACGCCAGCGCCGGTCGCCGCAGCGGCATCGACGCCCGCCTCACGCAAGCCGACGCCGAGCTTAACGCGGCCGAGAAGATCTTCTCCGACCTCACCACGGCGCTTGCCGACCTCACCGCCCAGCGCAGCCGTTTCGAAAATGCCGCGCGCGAGCAGGCCGAGCGCGTCGGCAAGATCACGGGCGAAATCGAGGCGATCGAGCGCGAACTGGCCACCCTGAATGGCGAAGGCGGCGCGCCGCTTGCCGCCGCGGTCGCGCAGATCGAACTCACCGAAGCGGAGACCGCCGTCGCCGCCGCCGAGACCGCCCATAACGTGGCGCGCGCGGAATTCGAGACCGCGCGCGGCGCCATGGCGGAATCGGAAAAGCGCATGCAGCGGCTGGAGACCGAAGCCAAGACCCTCTCTAAAATGCTCTCGCTCGAGACCCGGAGCCTGTGGCCGCCGGTGATCGACAATATTTCGGTCGAGAAGGGTTACGAGAAGGCGCTGGGTGCCGCCTTGGGTGACGATCTCGACGCCCCGGTCGATCCGTCCTCGCCCATGCATTGGAGCGAGATCGCGCCGGAGGCCGACGATCCCGCGCTGCCGCAAGGCATCGAACCGTTGGCGCGCTACGTACAGGCGCCTTCGCAGCTTGCCCGCCGGCTGGCACAGATCGGCGTGGTCGAGCGCGAAGCCGGCCAGCGCCTCTCCCCGAGCCTGAAAGCCGGCCAGCGGCTGGTCTCGCGCGATGGCGATCTGTGGCGCTGGGACGGATTCGTTGCGGCCGCCCACGCCGCAACCGGCGCCGCGCGCCGGCTGGCACAGCGCAGCCGCTTCGCCGAGATCGATGCCGAATTGGCGGGCGCGCGTGCCGAAGCCGACGAGAAACGTCAGGCGCTCATCTTGGCGCAAGCGGCCTTCCAGGCCGCCGGCCAAGCCGAAAGCGAAACCCGCACGCGCGAGCGCGACCTCAACCGGCAATCGGCGCGCCTGTCCGCAATGGCTGAAGCGCGCACCCGCCTGACGACGAGCCGCGACGAGGCCGCCGCCGCCAAGAGCGAGGCCGAACGCGCGCTCTCTGAGCTGGCGCCGGCCGCCGATCTCGAAAGAAAGCTCGTCGGCGTGCGCGACGACATCGCCGGCAAGCGCGCCAAAGTCGCCGAGGTGCGCGCCGAGCAGCAGGCGATCGTGCGCGAAGAGGAAATGGCCGATCGTCGGCTCAATCAACTTTCATTCGATAAGGCCGGTTGGAGCGAGCGCCGCGACGGCGCCCGCAACCAGATCGCCACCCTCGAAAGCCGCATCGCAGAAACCAAGCGCGACCTCACGGAACTGGAGAATGCGCCGCAGCTTTTCGCCGAGAAGCGATCAGGGCTCATCAGCGAAGTGCAGACCGCGGAAGCCGACCGCCGCGCCTGTGCCGACCGTCTGCAAGAAGCGGAGAACGCGCTGGCCGAAGCCGACCGCGACGCCCGCGCGGCGCTGGAAGCCGCCAGCCACGCACGCGAGGAATTGGCCCGCGCCGAGGAACGCTTCGAAGGCGCCAAGCGCCGGCTTGCCGACATCGGCCGCGAGATCCACGACATGCTGGAAATCGAGCCCGCCGCGGTCGCCGAGCTCGCCGAAATCAAGGAAGGCCAGGCGCTGCCCGACGTGACCGAGATCGAGGAAAAGCTCGAACGGCTGCGGCGCGAGCGCGAGCGGCTCGGCGCCGTCAACCTGCGCGCCGAAGAGGAACTGCGCGAGGTCGAGGCCGAGCACACCTCGCTCACCAGCGAGCGCGACGATCTGGTCGAGGCGATCAAGAAGCTGCGGCTCGGCATCCAGAGCCTCAACCGCGAGGCGCGCGAGCGGCTGCTGGCTTCCTTCGAACAGGTCAACAAGCACTTCCAGCACTTGTTCGCGCAACTATTCGGCGGCGGCACCGCCGAATTGCAGCTGATCGAAAGCGAAGACCCGCTGGAAGCCGGCCTGGAAATCATGGCCAAGCCGCCGGGCAAGAAGCCGTCGACGCTGTCGCTGTTGTCGGGCGGCGAGCAGGCGCTCACCGCGCTGGCGCTGATCTTCGCTGTGTTCCTGACCAATCCGGCGCCGATCTGCGTGCTGGACGAGGTGGACGCACCGCTCGACGATCACAACGTGGAGCGTTTCTGCGACCTGCTCGACGAGATGACGCGCGCGACCGACACGCGCTTCGTGATCATCACCCACAACCCGATCACCATGGCGCGCATGAGTAGGCTTTTCGGCGTCACCATGGCCGAGCGCGGCGTCTCGCAACTGGTGTCGGTCGATCTGGAAGAGGCGGTGCGCTTCCGGGAAGCGAGCTAAGCGGCCGCGTCATCGACCAGCCGCGGGTCGCCCGCAAGCCAGGCCGAACCCGTCATCCAGTCATGCTCCTGGTCGCAGGCCGGGCAGAGCATGCGGGCGCGCAGGTTCGGAAGTTTGCGAAACACGCCCGGCTCGATCTCGATCGCGGTCGAGACCGGACGACCGGTCGTGGGGCACCTGATCATCACGGAACTCATGGTCGAACCCCGAAAGCTAGCCGTTCCCAAGCCCCCGGGATGGAACTGCGCAATCGTGACCACCCCGTGGCCGCTCTAAGGCCACTCCGCGCCCTGTGGATAACGATTCGGTGCTCTTCATGAGGCAAGGAACCAAACCCGGGCGGCGGCGTTAAAGCTCCGCGACCTGCAGTCGGGCGGCTCCCCCCTTACCCCCCGAATAGCCGTCCGGCGAAAAGACCCCAAGCAATGCTTGGGGTCTTTTTTTGCGCCATCAAATGGTTAGGCGAAAGCAGGGGACACTGCCCGCGCCCTCTTGTGTCTTGAGCCGCGCCGCCCCCATCTAATATACGCTTATCGCCTGAGTTCCCCCGTCCCCTGTGAGGAGCCGCAAATGTCCACCACCGTGTGGGTCGTCCTCGGCATCATTGCTGTGATCGTGATCTGGATCATCACAATCTACAACGGGCTCGTCGCCATGCGGCAGCGCGTCAACCAGTCCTTCGCCGACATCGACGTCCAGCTCAAGCAGCGCCACGACCTCATCCCCAATCTGGTCGAGACGGTAAAAGGCTACGCCGCCCACGAGCGCGGAACCCTGGAGGCGGTGGTGCAGGCGCGCAACGCGGCCATCGCCGCGCCCGGGGTCGAGCAGAAGGTGCAGGCGGAGAACATGCTGACCGGCGCGCTGCGGCAACTGTTCGCGCTGTCGGAGAACTATCCGAACCTGAAGGCCAGCGCGAACTTCCAGCAGTTGCAGAGTGATCTTTCAGACATCGAGAACAAGCTCGCCGCCGCCCGCCGCTTCTTCAACAACGCGGTGCAGGAATACAATACCGGCATCCAACAGTTCCCGGCCGCAATGTTCGCGGCCAGCTTCGGCTTCCATCCGCAGACCTTTTTCGATCTCGGCGATAGCCGCAGCCAACTTGAGCAGGCGCCGAGCGTTAAGTTCTAAATACTGTCATCCCGGGACGCGCCGAAGGCGCGGGCCCGGAATCCATAACCCCGGTCTGTGATTATGGGTTCCGGGCTCGCTCGCCATAGCGCGTCAAAGACGCGCGTAAACGCGCTTATGGCTCGCGCCCCGGAATGACAAAATCAAAGTCCATGTCATGGCCGCCTACGGTCTCTATACGCATATTCGGTCCAACAAGCGGCGCTCGATTGCGCTGCTGATCGGACTGTTCTTCCTGGTCTACGTGCTGGTTTTCGCCGGCGCGCTGCTGGCGGAATCGCTGACCATCAACGCCCCGCTCGACTATCTCATGCACGCGGCAGCTTTCGACTTCGTTAAGGCCGCGCCCTTCGCCACCGTCGGCACGATCATCTGGATTCTCATCGCCTACCGGTTCCACCAGGCGATGATCGACGCCGTCACCGGCGCACGGCCGGTTACGCGCCGCGAGGAACCGCGACTCTACAATATCCTGGAAAATCTGTGCATTTCGCGCGGCATCCCGATGCCGACGCTGCGCATCGCCGACGACGGCGCGCTCAACGCCTTCGCCACCGGGCTCAACCAGAAGCAATATTCGATCACGGTGACGCGCGGCCTCATCAACACGCTCAACGACGCCGAGCTGGAAGCCGTGCTCGGCCACGAGCTCACCCATATCCGCAACGGCGACGTGTGCATGATGGTGATCGCGGTGGTGATCGCCGGCGTGATCTCGTTTTTCGGCGAGGTCATCTTCCGGCTGTTCTTCCAGAGCACATTCTATGGCGGCTTTGGCGGCCGCCGGCGCGGCGGCGGCGACCGCAAGGGCGGCGCCGGCGTCGCCATCCTGATCGCCATCAGCCTGATTGTGCTGGCCTGGCTGTTGTCGGTGGTGATCCGCTTCGCGCTGTCGCGCCAGCGCGAATATCTCGCCGACGCCGGTTCCGTCGAGCTGACCAAGAACCCCGACGCCATGATCATGGCGCTGCGCAAGATCGAAGGCCGCGGCGAGCTAACCCACGCCACCTCGGCGGTGATGGAAATGTGCGTCGACAATCCGCGTCAGGGCTTTTCCGACATTTTCGCCACCCACCCGTCGATCGAGTCGCGCGTGGATGCGATCGTGAAATACGCTGGCGGCCACGACCCCGGCCCGCTCGCTTTGGAGGCGCCCGAAGCTCAGCCGCAACTTGACGATCGGTCGGCTGCCGAAAGCGGTTATGGCGGCCCTTGGGGCGACGCGCCGCAACCGCCGACTCCGCAATCGGGGCCTTGGGGCCCACAGCCAGCCCCACCGCCCGGGCCGCCCGGCCCTTGGGGGCCGCATCGTTCTAGAGGCTAATGCCCCGGAAACGAAATCAGCGTGCGCACCGGCACGTCCATCTTGCGCAAGCGGTCGGCGCCGCCCAAGTCGGGCAGGTCGATGACGAAACAGGCCGCCAGCACATCCGCCCCCAATTGTCTTAGCAGCGTCACCGCCGCCACCGCCGTGCCGCCGGTGGCGACCAGGTCATCCACCAGCACCACCCGCTCGCCGGCGACCAGCGCGTCGGCGTGGATCTCGATCTGGTCCTCGCCATATTCCAGCGCGTAGGTGACGCTCACCCGTTTGTGCGGCAGCTTGCCCTTCTTGCGGATTGGCACGAAGCCGGCCGAGACCTGATGCGCCACCGCGCCCCCTAAGATAAACCCGCGCGCCTCGATGCCGGCGACCTTGTCGATCTTCATACCGGCCCAGGGCTGCACCAGTTCGTCCACCGCGCGGCGGAAGGCGCGCGCGTCGCCGAGCAGCGTGGTGATGTCGCGGAACATGATGCCCGGCTTGGGATAGTCGGGGATCGAGCGGATGGCGGCGCGCAAGTCGCCGTCGAATTCGGAACCGGCCATGCTTTATCCTTTCAGCACCCTGCCCGCCACCGCGTCGAGCTTCTTGATCAGATCGGGGTCGCGCGCTTCCGGCGCGGTGATCAGCGCGGTGTCGAGCGCGCGGTCGGAGCCGATCGGACACGGCTCGTGCTCGGGCGGGAAATCGCGCGCCAGCCGCGCCACCAGCCGCTTGGCGCGGTCGGCATTGTCCATCAGCACCTTGATGATGTCTTGCACGGTGACTGCGTCGTGGTCGGGATGCCAGCAATCGAAATCGGTCACCATGGCGAGGGTGGCGTAGCAAATCTCGGCTTCGCGCGCGAGCTTGGCCTCCGGCATGTTGGTCATGCCGACCACCGAATAGCCGAACCCCTTGTAGGTCATGCTTTCGGCGTAAGTGGAGAATTGCGGGCCTTCCATGCACACATAGGTGCCGCCGACAAACGGGTCGATGCCCTCTTTCAGCGCCGCCTCGCCGATGTGCGCGCGCAGCCGCGGCGACACCGGATGCGCCATCGAGACATGCGCCACCAGGCCCTTGCCGAAGAACGAGCTCTCGCGCTTGTAGGTGCGGTCGACGAACTGGTCGACCAGCACGAAGGTGCCCGGCGGCAAGTCCTCCCTGAACGAGCCGCAGGCCGACAGCGAGACCAGGTCGGTGACGCCGGCGCGCTTCAAGACGTCGATATTGGCCCGGTAGTTGATGTCGGAGGGCGACAGCCGGTGGCCCTTTTCGTGGCGCGACAGGAACACCACCGGCAGGCCGGCGATCTCGCCGATGCGCAGCGCGCCGGAAGGCTCGCCCCACGGGCTGGCGATGCGCTCTTCGCGCACCTTCTCCAGCCCCGGCAGGTCGTAGATGCCGGACCCGCCGATGATGCCGAGCACGGATTTGGTCATGCTTTTTTCCCGACCTTCAGCCGGCTTTGCGGCGCGCCTGCATATAGCGCCGCAGTACCGCATTGATGCGGGTTTGATAGCCGCGGCCCTGTCTGCGGAAAAATGCAAGAACGTCATCGTCGAGCTTGATAGAGATAGCCTCTTTGCGCGGCAACCGATCGACGGCTTGCCAAAAGGCGTCGTCTAGCGCGGGGTGATCGGGATCGGATGCTGCCATCTTTTCGATCTCGGCATCGGACCACTGCGCGACCCGGGTACGATCCGATTTGCTACGCATGGGCTTGAAACTGCCGTCGCGCTGGCGACGCAGCAGTGTGCCGTCGGAAAGTCGCGTGAAAGTGATCGGCTTAATGCTTGCCATAGCGATTGCGCTCCTTTCTGCTCGACGGCCAGGCGGTAATCAGCCAAGTGATCGGACCGCGCTTGGTATAGATCACGGTGAATATCCGGCCCAGCGCCAATCCGATGGTGATGCGGCGCGCCTCACCGTAGTCAATCCGCAAATCCGGAAAATCGCGCCTACGCGGATCCGCGAAAACTTCCGCCATGTCCAGAAGATCGAACCTGCGCGCCTGAAAGAGCGACGCGCGCTTGGCGGGATCGCACTGGAACACAGTGTCCATTTTGACGCTAGTATATACTAAAATATATATTAGCTGCAAGACTGCAATCCAACGATAAAGGGCCCGCATGGGGCCCTTGCGTCAAGCGTTTTGTGCGCAGCCCTAGTTCGTCGTCTTGCTCGGGCATGGCGGCAAACTTGCGCCGCTCAATGCACTGCCGACCACACCTTTTTCTTGGTGAAGTACAGGAGCCCGGAGAGCACGATCAGGAAAATCATTACCTGGAAGCCGATGCGCTTGCGTTGCACCAGGTGCGGCTCGGCCGCCCACATCAGGAACGCGGCGATGTCCTTGGAATACTGCTCGATCGTCTCCGGCGAGCCGTCGTCGTACTTCACCTGACCGGCCTGCAGCGGTGGCGGCATGGCGATGGCGTGGCCGGGGAAATATTCGTTGTAGTGGGCACCCGCCGGCAACTGGAAGCCCTGCGGCGGCGGGTCTTTGTAGCCGGTCACGATCGCCGCGATGTAGTCCGGCCCCTGCTCCTGGTACTGCGTGATCATGTCGAACACGAACCAGGGGAAGCCGCGCTGATAGGTGCGCGCCTTGGCCAGCGTCGACATGTCGGGCGGCGCGGTGCCGCCATTGGCGGCTTTGGCCGCCAGCTCGTTGGCGAACGGCGGCGGGAAATGGTCGGCCGGCCGGCCAGGCCGCTGGATCGGATTGCCCTGATCGTCGAGGTCGCTGATCCTGTATTCGGACGCGATCGTCCCGACCTGCGCCTCGCTGAAGCCGGGCCCGCCGGGTTCTGCGAGATTGCGGAATGACAGCAGGTTCAGGGAATGGCAGGCCGAGCAGACCTCGCGATAGATCTTGAAGCCGCGCTGCAGCTGGGCCTCGTCATATTTGCCGAACGGGCCGGCGAATGACCACTTCTGCGGCGGCGGCGGCACTTGCTCCGACAATTGCGCGCAAGCGGGCGCGGCCATGGCCATGAACGAGCCGGCCAGCACGGTCGCGAAAATCGCACGCGGCATGTTCATGGCCATCCCCTTCACGCCTTGGCGCCCAATACCGATTCCGAAATCGAATTCGGCAGCGGCTTGGTCTTCTCGAAAATGCCGAGCAGCGGCAGGATGACCAGGAAAAACGCGAAGTAGTAGAAGGTGAAGATGCGCGAGACGATCACGTAGATGCCTTCCGGCGGCTTGGAGCCAAGCCAGCCGAGCCCGACCGACGCGATCACGAACAGCCAGAAGAACTGACGGTAGAGCGGCCGGTATTTTGCCGAGCGCACTTTCGAGGTATCGAGCCAGGGCATGAAGGCCAGAATCGCGATCGAGGCGAACAGCGCGATCACGCCCAACAGCTTGTTGGGGATCGAGCGCAGGATCGCGTAGAACGGCAGGTAATACCATTCCGGCACGATTTCCGACGGCGTCACCGCCGGATTGGCGGGAATGTAGTTGTCGGCGTGGCCGAGGAAGTTCGGGATATAGAACACGAACCAGGCGAACAGGATGCAGAACACCGCCATCAGGAAGCTGTCCTTCACGGTGGCGTAGGGCGTGAACGGCACGGTTTCCTTGTCCGATTTCGGCTCGATGCCGGTGGGATTGTTCTGCCCCGCCACGTGCAGCGCCCAGACGTGCAACACCACCACGCCGGCGATCACGAACGGCAAGAGGTAGTGCAGCGAGTAGAAGCGGTTGAGCGTCGGATTGCCGACGGCATAGCCGCCCCACAGCCAGGTGACGATCGAATCGCCGACGCCGGGGATGGCCGAGAATAAATTGGTGATCACGGTCGCGGCCCAGAAGCTCATCTGTCCCCAGACCAGCACGTAGCCCATGAAGCCGGTGGCGATCATCAGCAGCAGCAGAATGACGCCGAGAATCCACAACACCTCGCGCGGCTCCTTGTAGGAGCCGTAATACATGCCGCGGAACATGTGGATATAGGCGGCCAGGAAGAACATCGAGGCGCCGTTGGCGTGCGCGTAGCGCAGCAGCCAGCCGTAGTTCACGTCGCGCATGATGGTTTCGACGGAATTGAACGCCATGCCCACCTCCGGGGTGTAGTGCATGGCCAGCACGATGCCGGTGATGATCTGCACGCCGAGCATGAAGGAGAGGATGCCGCCGAAGGTCCACCAGTAGTTC
>CAZLWN010000073.1:0-18319 GCA_964563195.1 uncultured Undibacter sp.
GCGATTCCTTGACCACCACGCTGTGCAGCACCTGCCCGGTCGGGCTCGGCGAACCCTCGTCGAAGGCGTTAAGCAAGCGGATTTCCAGCGGGTCTTTGCCGAGCGCCTTGGCGATATCGTCCATGTGCGACTCGTAGGCAAAGCAAACTTGCGGCGCGCCGAAGCCGCGCATCGCCCCGGTCATGGTCTTGTTGGTATAGACGACGAAGGCTTCCGCCACGAGATTGTCGATCTTGTAGGGGCCTGGCGCCAGGATGCAGGCCTTGCCGAGCGTGGTTTCGCTCCACGAGCAATAGGCGCCGCCGTCGAGCACCAGCCTGATCTGGCGCACGATGATGCGGCCGTCGTTGGTGACACCGGACTTGTAGTCCATGACGATGGGGTGACGCGTGGTGGTCGAGGTGAACTCCTCGCCGCGCGTGAACACGCCCTTCACCGGCCGGCCGGTCTTCTTCGACAACAGCGCCAGCGCCGGCTCCTGCGTGATCTCGTTCTTGCCGCCGAAATTGCCGCCGACGACGGTGCCGATGATGCGGATGCGGCTCATCGGCAGCTTCAGCGTCCGTGCCATGTCGGAGCGCGCCAGCGTAATGCGCCCGATCGTCGCCCAGATGGTGAGACGGCCATTGGCGTCCCAGTCGGCGATAGCTGCATGCGGTTCCAGCGACACGTGCTCGATCATTTGCGTTGAGAACCGGCCCTCGAAGATGTGGTCGGATTCGGCAAATCCTTTCTCGATGTCGCCCTTGCGGATCACCTTGGTCGCATAGATGTTGCTGTCGGGCGCGTGCACCTTGGGCGAATCCTCGCGCATGGCCGCCACCGGATCGAGCACCGCCGGCAGCGGCTCGTATTCGACCACGATCTTCGCCAAGGCCTCGTTGGCGATCTGCTCGGTGACGGCCGCCACCGCCGCAACGCCGTCGCCGGCATGGAACACCAAGTCGTCGACCAGCACCGGCTGATCCTGGAACGAAGGGCCGAAGGAATTGGTCGGGATTTCTTTGCCCGTAAGCACCGCCATGACGCCAGGCATGGCCTCGGCCGCGCTGGTATCGATGCGCTTGATGCGCGCCGAGGCGATGCCGGCCCGCTTGATGCGGGCATGCAACATCCCGGGGAAGCTGAGATCGTCGATATATCGGGTCTGTCCGAGGCCGTGCAGCCGGCCGTCCGACCGCGTCGCGCGCTGGCCAACGGCGCGGGTCTGTTGGCGCGCGTCAGGCGCCAGCGGCTCGATCGGATAAGGCTCGCGCGGCACCACCGCTGGCAACCGCAGATCGACGTCGGACTCGCGCAACGACTCGATGTCGAGCTGCTCGCGTTCCAGGACCTTGGTCTTGTCATCCATTGCGCTGTGACCTTCAGATTTGCGCGTGGGTAAGCTGGGCGGGGGATTCCTCACGCAGCCGCCGGGCCGCCTCCTGCACCGCCTCGATCATCTTGGTGTAGCCGGTGCAGCGGCAGAGATTTCCCGAAAGCGCATCGCGGATTTCCTGCGTCGACGGGTTGGGATTTTCGTCGAGCAAGGCCTTGGTGGACAGCAGCACGCCGGGGCCGCAGAAGCCGCATTGCAGCCCGCCGCTGTTCTCGAAGGTCTTCTGGATCGGGTGCAGCCGCTCGCGGCTGGCCAGGCCCTCGATGGTGAGCACTTGGCGGCCATCGGCCTGGCCGGCGAGCATGAGGCATGCATTGACCGCCTGGCCGTCGACGATCACGGTGCAGGCGCCGCAGTCGCCGACGTCGCAGCCGAGCTTGGCGCCGGTGAGATTGAATTGCTCGCGCAACAACTGGAGCAGCGTCGTTTCCGGCGGCACCGAAGCGCTGCGAGGCAGGCCGTTGACGGTCATCGTTACGTCGGTCACGCCACCAGCTCCTTTTCCTTCGTTGTCGCGCGCGCCTGCGCGTTGGCGAGCGCGCGTTTTACCAGAACGGCAATGAGATCGCGACGGTAATCGGCGCTGGCACGGAAGTCGCTTATCGGCTTTGCTTCCGTTGCGGCAATGCGGCCCGCTTCGGCCATCGCCTCGGCGCTGATCTTGCGGCCGCCGAGATAGGCTTCCGCCTTCGGCGCGCGAATGACGGTGGGCGCGACCGCGCCGAGCGCAATGCGCGGCGCCACAAAGACCGACTTGTCGCGGTCGATCCAGAAGCTTGCCGCGGCATTGACCAGCGCCAGCGCCTGGCCTTTGCGCAGGCCGAATTTCTCAAACGCGAGCGGCTTGCCGAGATTCTCTTTGGGAATGGCGATGTCGATGAGCAACTCTGCGGGCTTGAGGCTGGTCTTGCGCGGGCCAACGAACAGATCGGTCAACGGCATCTGCCGCCGGCCCGAGGGTCCGGCTACGGTCACCGACGCGTCGAGCGCAATCAATGCCGGTCCGCTGTCCATCGACGGCACGCAGGTAATCAGATTGCCGGCCAGCGTGCCGAGGTTGCGGGTCTGCACCGCGCCGATCGAATGGGCGGCGTCGGCCAATGCCGGGAACATGTCGCCGATGATCGGCGAGCGCATGAGGTCGGCATGCGTAACCAGCGCGCCGATGCGAAGCCCGTCGTCGACGATGGCGATGTCTTTGAGTTCGTCGAGGCGCGTGATGTCGACGATGACCTCCGGGCCATCGGCGGCGAATTTGAGATCGACCAGAAGATCGGTCCCGCCCGCCAGAACCTTGGCCTTGGCCCCGTGCTCGCCGAGCAACGCCACGGCGTGTCCGACATCTTTGGCCGCTACATATCCAAACGCTCTCATCCTGCCCTGTTTCCTCGGTGCCAGGCCGGTTGTGCGCCGCAACAACCAGGCGCCCTGGCAAGACGTTTCGTATCGACGCAGCGACTATAATATGTGGGCGAGTGACTGTCTTGGCGTGATTAAAATTAAGGCAGCTTCGGCAAATTCAAAAATCCGTGCTCTGACCCACTGGCAGCGTCGGGCAAATATCTCAATTTTCCTTGCGATTTGCGCGCATTCGGCGGCCTTTCGTCGCGTCCCTTCTGCGTCAAATTAACCCAAAGGCGTCATAATCTCATCAAATCTGCTGGCGCGGGGGTATTGCTTCGACCCACCCGCGGTCAATACGCGCGCGCCGGAGGCGCTTCGTCCCAGCGATAGTTCAGCCCGAGCGACACGATGTCGAGCCGTCCGGCGACGTTGCCGACGAAGGGCAGTCCCACCGCGGCGAAATGCGGATTGCCGGGAACGATCGCGACCAACGCGTTGCCTGGAAGCATAGTGCGCGTAGCCGAGCCTGCGCGTCGCTCGATCCCACCGCCATGATGGCGGCCGACAGGCCGGCCTGTAAGATTGGCGTGCATTGGCTAAGAGTGCAGCTTTACAGCCGCGCCAGCGGGAATCGGGCACCGTGTGATCCAGTTCTGGCGTTGTTACGGTCCGTTTGCCGTGGGAGCGATGACTGCTTCTATCACTTAACGGACATGGTTCCGTATTTGCGTTAGGTCCGCATGAGCCCCCAAAGCGGACGCTCGGTTAAGGCGAACGGCCTCGCGCGCCTCAAATTTACCGGCCAGCGTGGATATTGCCCGGCACGCATCGGCAAAAACCTGCCGGGTTCGCTGCCGGCCGTCGGGTTGCGCCCCTTAGTAAGGCCCATTAACTTGGTGGGTTCGATGCATCGAGAACCGACCAGCCCTCGGTGCCAGTCATCTTTCTTCGATAATGGAAGGCCCTCATGCCGCTTGCCCGCCTCTTCATCACGCTTCAGATCGTCCTGCTGACATCGTTGGCGGCGCCGCACGCCCTCGCGCAAAGTTTGGATCCCGGCGACCAGCCCGGCTACGTGCCGAGTTCCGATGAGGAACAGCTCGATCCCAAATGGCAGAAGACGGTGGTGTTTTATCGCACCAGCGAGGCACCCGGCACCATCATTATCGACACCAACCAGCGGTTTCTCTATGTCGTGCAGGGCGGCGGGCGCGCGCTGCGTTACGGCATCGGCGTCGGCCGCGCCGGCTTTCAGTGGCAGGGGCTGGTGAAGATTACGCGCAAGCAGGAATGGCCGGACTGGACGCCGCCCAAGGAAATGATTGAACGCCAACCCTATTTGCCGCGCTGGATGGCCGGCGGCCCTGGCAACCCTTTGGGCGCGCGCGCGCTCTATCTCGGCCATACGGTCTATCGCATCCACGGCACCAATCAGCCGCAGACCATCGGCTCTGCGATTTCCTCTGGATGCTTCCGCCTGACCAATCCCGATGTGATCGATCTGTACGCTCAGGTTCCCATCGGCACCAAGGTAATCGTCCGGCAGCGACCGCAGGTGTAGTCATGGCGCGGAAGAAGGTGCCGTCGCGGCGGAAGACGGGGCCGTTGCATAGGCTGCGCGCGTATTTCGGATGGAATTTCCATACCGGCCTGCTGATCGGCTGCGCGATCGCGGCCGCGATCACGGCGGCGGCCATCACCTATATACGCTACGACACCAAGACCTTGAAACGCACCGTGCGGCGCGATGCCGTCTATTGCGGTGTCAATACCGGGTTGCCCGGCTTTTCGGCGCAGGACGCCAAGGGCAACTGGTCGGGTTTCGACGTCGATTTCTGCCGCGCCATCGCGGCAGCGATCTTCGACGATCCCAAGAAAGTGAGATTCGTGCCGCTCGATGCCAAGGAGCGCTTCCCCGAGCTCGCCAAGCGCAAGGTTGACGTGCTGGCACGCAACTCGACCTGGACCATATCGCGCGAGACTCAATACGCCCTGCATTTTGCCGGCGTGTCGTATTACGACGGTCAGGGCTTCATGGTACCGCGCGCGCGCAACATCAGTTCAGCGCTCGAGCTCGACGGCAGCAAGGTTTGCGTGCAGGGAAGCACCACCACCGCGCTCAATCTCGTCGATTTTTTCCACACCAACAACATGAAGTACGAGGAAATCAAGCTCCGCACGGTCGACGACGTTTTCAAGGCTTACGCGTCGGGCCAGTGCGACACACTGACGTCGGACGTTTCGCAGCTCTATGCGCTGCGGCTGAAGCTCCCCAAACCCGCTGAGCAGGTCATCCTGCCGGACGTCATCTCCAAGGAGCCGCTCGCGCCGGTGGTACGGCAGAAGGACGACGACTGGTTGCTGCTGGTGAAGTGGACGCTGTTTGCGATGATCGATGCCGAGGAGCTCGGCATCGATTCCAAGAACATCGACGAGGCACTGAAATCCACAAAACCGGCCGTGCGGCGCTTCGTCGGCACCGAAGGCGACTACGGCGGCGAGCTCGGTCTGACCAACGACTGGGCAGTGCGCATCATCCGACACGTCGGCAACTATGGCGAGGTCTACGACCGCAACGTCGGCATCGGCTCGTTGCTCGGGATCCCGCGCGGGCTCAACCAGCTCTGGAACGCGGGCGGCATCCTTTACGCGCCGCCGATCCGCTAGTCTTTGCAGGACAGCGGGGGCCACCATCATTTAGCCGCAACCGCATAGAAATTAGGGCGGCGAAGTCCTCACCATGGGGGTAACGCGGTCGAACGCGGAAGTCGGTCTCGACGTTTTCAATTCCAAAAAGATCGCGTTTTAGAGCTCGCGTTGGCCGCTGCTTTTGCCAACGCTGGGCGGTCTAGCGCGGCGCCGCGGCAGGTGCAGACGCCGAGGCGACCAGATCGCCCGAGCGCGGGCCGCTGGTGACCGCCGCCAAGGCGATGATTGCCAGCACCGCGACGGCATAGGCCGGGATCAGGAAGCCGGTGAGCCGCTTGGCGTAGGCCCGTTCCTCGGGCGAGATTTTGACACGAACGGAATGGCACATGGTCGCGCCTCCTTTCGGGTGTCGCTTTATTCCATCGGCCGCATGCCGAGTTTATCTAAGAGCCGCATGTCGCGGTCGCGCTCGGGATTGGGCGTGGTGAGTAGCTTGGGGCCGTAGAAGATCGAATTGGCGCCGGCGAGGAAGCATAAGGCCTGCGTCTCCTCGCTCATATCCTCGCGGCCGGCCGACAACCGCACCACCGATGCCGGCATGCAGATGCGGGCAACGGCGATGGTGCGCACGAAGTCGAGCGAGTCGAGCGCCTTTTCTTGCGCGAGCGGCGTGCCTTCAACGCGCACCAGCATGTTGATTGGCACGCTTTCCGGATGCACCGGCAGCGATGCGAGCGTGGCGATCATGCCGATGCGGTCGGTAAGCCCCTCACCCATGCCGACAATGCCGCCGCAGCAGACATGGATGCCGGCCTGGCGTACGGCGCCAAGCGTGTCGAGACGGTCCTGATAGGTGCGGGTGGTGATGATCTCGCCGTAATATTCCGGCGAGGTATCGAGGTTGTGGTTGTAATAGTCGAGGCCGGCGGTTTTCAGCCGCTGCGCCTGCGCGCCCGTCAACATGCCGAGGGTGACGCAGGTTTCCAGCCCCAAGGCTTTGACGCCTTCCACCATGGCGCAGACGGAATCGAGGTCGCGCTCCTTGGGCGAGCGCCAGGCCGCGCCCATGCAGAAGCGCTGCGCGCCGGCGGCCTTGGCCGCGCGCGCCTCGGCCAGAACCGCCTCGAGGCTCATGAGCTTTTCGGCCGTGACGCCGGTGTCGTATTTCACCGACTGCGGGCAATAGGCGCAGTCCTCCGGGCAGCCGCCGGTCTTGATCGAGAGCAGGGTCGAGATCTGCACCTCGGCGGGGTCGAAATTTTCCCGGTGCACGAGGCTCGCGCTAAATAGCAGTTCCGTGAACGGCAACGCGAACAGGGCGCCGATCTCGGCGCGCGTCCAGTCGTGGCGGGGCGCGCTCAACGCGGCGCGCGGCACCGTTTCACGAGCAGAATCAAATGCAGATTCTCGGGCAATCGCCATCCGCAAACCTCCGCCGCGACTTTATAGCGCAAGCCGAACGCCACGTCGAAGCCCGATTGGCCAAATATATCATCGCATTGAGCAGCCGGCCGCGGCCGTGCTAACATTGTTCAAAGCCGAGTGATGCCGGATGATAGCCATGCGAAAAATCACGATTGTGGCCCTGTTGCTGGCGGGTCTGGCTGTGCCGGCCCACGCCCAGAAGCAAAAGCCGGACGACCCTGAAGACATAGCCAAGGCGCGCGACGCCGCAATCCTCGACAAAAAGTACAAGACGATCCTCAAGCTGACCGATCAGCCGACGGACGTCAAAGTCGATCCGTGGCGGAACATGCGCGCCGGCAGCAGCACCGACGCGTCCAAACCCAAGCATTAGCGCCGGTTCGGCGCACCTGCCGTTATTCCCTGTAAACGCCGCGTAAAATTTTGCGCGCGGCTCGATCCGTCGCAATCGCGCCATAGATGGCGGGACACTATCGCCCCCGCGGAATGAAACGCGCCCCGCCTAAGCCCCGGCCGCCCGCAACGGCCGAGGACTTAAAGCCGCCGGCGAACAGCCGGCCGCGAAATGAGCCGCAAGACAAAGATCAACCTGCAACGGATCCTGAAAGGATTTCCGACCATGACGACGCGCGCGCTTCTCGTAGCTGGCGGCTTGCTTATTGCGAGCTTCAGCCCCGCTCTTGCCGACTCCGTCACCGCCAACGTTGCCGACTGGAACGCGACCACCCGCACCATCACGCTCGAAGACCGCTCCCAGTTCGCCGACATTCCCGAGGATGTTGCCGTGCCGCAGGACCTGCAAGCCGGCGACGAGGTGACCGTCGACTACCTGGCCGCCGAGGACGGCGTCGAGGGCTACAACAGCATCACCGCCAACCGGGACATCGCCAAGCGGCTGGTACCGCTGCCGCAAAAGCGCGGCTGAACGAACGCGCCGCTTTCCCTCGCAACCCATCCCCTCTCGTTATGGCCGGGCCGCAAGCCCGGCCAGTTCGATTCCGGCCCCGGTTTCGCCTGTGCCCTAGTCAGGTTACGGTTCAGGCATGGACGAGAACGCTACGCCCGCTGACATCGCCCGGGTTGAAGACCACATCGAGACCTTGCGCGAGTCGATCGCGCGCTGCCGCAAGATCGCCCTGGCTGCCAAGCTCGCGATTGCCGCCGGCGCAATATGGCTCGCCCTCACCCTGGTTTGGGTGGTGCCGTTCATCACCACCATCGTCGTCGCCGCCATGGCCGCCGTCATCGGCGGCATCGTGCTGGCGGGCTCGAACGCGACCACCTGGCAGCAGACCGAAGCGCGCCTGCACAACTCAGAGGCGCTGCGGGCGGAGATGATCGGGGGGATCGAGATGCGGGTGGTGGAAGAGAGCAAGGCGCTGCATTGAGGGTGCCGGCGTTTCTCGCACTGTCTCTCATTCGTCATCGCCGGGCTTGTCCCGGAAGATTGTATTTGTCGTCCCGGGCGAGTGAGCGTGAGCGAGCGAGGCCCGGGACCCATACGCCGCAGCCTATCGAGAGACTGCGGCGTATGGGTCCCCGCTTTCGCTGGGACGACACGGAATAAGTTGCTCGCGCGTTGCGTCACCTATTCGATTGTCAAACAGCCCGCCTTCGCTTGAGCTTCGGCGCGACAAGCCAAGCGTCATCGCCCCTGTTCTTTGCGGCGCGGGGTACGCCGTCGTCCATCCCCGCATGCGCGGGGCCTTCCTTTTGCCCCCGGCGCAATGCCGAGGGGATGGAGCGCCGCATGGCGCCCATCTTGGCCGCGCTTTAAGCGAAGCGTGGGCACCCTTGGCGAAGGGTGCGCGCCCCGCGGCGCTCCATCGCGGCGATTTCTGTCCCCGGCGCCGTAGCTTCCGGGCGGGACAAGAGGGGGTGCCGTCCTTGGCGCCCCTTATCCGGCGGGCTTCCGCCCGCCTTCGTTCCCGCCGCGTCCAGCCCTTGAGGGGCAGCCGGTCTTAATGCCGGCGGACGGCTGGCCAAGGCCTCCCGGGAGCGGGGATCACGTTTATCCCCGCCCGCGGGCGCCGCACCTCCCCCGCCCTCAAGACATCTCATGAGAACGCCCTCGGTAGCGGGGAGGATGAGTAGGAATATAGTCCATAGTAGAGATTGGGTCAAGACCGCTCTTTCGATGAAAGAGCCAACGCCTGCTGTTGTCCGACAAGGGCCTTGAGCGGACTTGTCAACGACGCCCAAGAGGCAGCGCTAGTCTTCCAAAATAAGAATCTGAGCGCACTGGTCGCACGAATAGTAGGTGACAGGCGGACCATTAGACGCCCGGTTGACGTGGGTAAAAATAACAAGCCGGCCGCGACAATTACTGCACCAGCGGCCACTCTTTGGCTTGTCGGTTAGCGCCGCGATTCGTTCGACATAGTTCACGAGCGGACCTCCGCGAGATCGGCCGCCGGTCGCCAATTGAAAAACCCCGGAATTGCCTGCCGGGGCTCTGGACGTTCAGGTGCCGTCAGATGGGGCGGAGTTAATAGGCACCTAGGAATGTACCAGAGCAATTTCTCCGCTAATGCGAATGACGTGTCCGCCTCGACATGTCTCAAACACAAATTGTGCTCGTATTCCCGGATGTTGTCTGTTCAAAATTGAACACTATAACAAATGGGGCTTGCCCAAAATTGAACACTCAAAAAAAGATACCCGCGATTGCGGCGCGGATTAGTCGCGCAATACAACGCTGAGCAATGAACTATTGATCGTCAGTTCCCCGTTATATTTGATGAACCCCAATTTTCTGAATTTGTTCATGAAGAAACTGACGCGCGGCCGAGTCGTACCGATGATGTCCGCGAGTGTCTCTTGGCTAATCCTTGTGGGGATCGACTGGGGGATGCCTTCTTTACCAAAATTCGCCAAGACAAGAAGCGTCCGCGCCAAACGCTTTTCGCTTGAATTGAACAACTGATCGACCAAGTCCTCTTCAACCCGGCTGTTACGTATCAAGAGATGAGCTATAAACATCTCTGAAAATTTTGGTTCGGAATGAAGAATGCGGATCATCTCTTTCTTCGGCACGCGCATGATTGAGCTGTCGGTCATGGTGCTGGCCGTCGCCAAACGAACCGGCTGCCCGATCAAGCATCCTTCCCCGAAAAATTCACCCGCCCCGAGGATGGCGACCACCGCCTGCTTTCCTTGTTTAGACGTGACGGCAAGTTTGATCTTACCTTTCTGAAGGTAAAAGGCCGCATCCGCAGGGTCGCTCTGGGCAAAAATGATTTCGTTCTTGCGATAGTCGACCAGGGTTCGGCCGCCGTCGACGGTCGCTAGAAACAGATTGGGATTAAACGATTTTTCCCTGACTTTTGTTGCCAAAGCGCTTCTCGCACGCATGACCTCTCAAAATATTACTTCATATTCGCCGGCCAGGCCAGTTCGGGTTTATGTCTTCACCGCAGTGACCACTAATAGTTTGAAACACAATAATTTTTCGTGATGCGCCGGGAACGAAATTGAGGCAGGCATTTACTCATCCTGAGACCGGGGCGGCATTTTATTTTCAATTCTGGTCATTTTTGAACAGCCACAAATTGCCGGCGCTGTAACAATGACAGTTGGGTCAGGCCGGTCCATCGGCCTGATCTGGTTGGATATCATCCCTCCCATTCGGACCTTGCGCCCGCCGGTGAACACCGGCGGGCGTACTCACGTCACGGCGCCGGGATCTTCTCCGGCAGCACGCTGGCCGCAAAACCCTGGCGGCCCCGCATGACCGAAATAATGCTGACCGATTTCGCCGGGATGCGGCTGCCGCCGCGATAGCTGATGGTGCCGGTGACGCCCGCAAAGCCGCGCGTTGCGGCGAGCGCCTTGCGCACCGCCTGCGGCTTCGTGCTGCCGGCGGATCTAATCGCGGTTATGAGCAGCCGTGCGGTGTCATAGCCGAGCGCCGAGAAGGCGTCGGGCTCTCGCCCCGGATAGGCCCTGGCAAAGGCCGCGCGGAACGCCTGCACGCGGGCATCCGGATTATCGGCGCCGAGATAGGCGTGGGTGGTGAAATAAATCTTGTCGGCTTGCGCCACCTGTTTCCAGGCGTCCCCGATGTCGAGCCCGTCGCCGCCCAGGATCGGCGCCGCGATGCCGGCGCCGCGCAAGGCGGGAATCGCGGCTGCGAGATCGTCGGGCTGCGCCGCGAGATAGACGAGATCGGCCGCCGGCAGGTTCTTGACTGCCGCCCTGATGGTGGCGGGCGTGTAGGCCCGCACCGCCAGCACCTTGCCGCCCAGTTGCTTGAAGCGGGTCTGGAAATAGCCGTGCAGCAGCTTGGCGTAGGACGAGGCCTGCTTGTAGAGCACCACCACGTTGCGCGCCTTCAGCGCCTTGGCCGCCCACTCGGCGCCGGCGGCGGCCTGCACGTTGTCGCCGAAGCAGGCGAGGAACAGGTAGCGCGGAACCTTGTGCGGCAGCTGCGGCGAGGTCGCGCCGGAGCTGAGAAAGACGCGCTTGTTCTTTGCGGCGATAGGCGCCGCCGCCAGCACCATGTTGGTGTCGGAAAACCCGATCAGGCCGGCAACCGCCGGTTCCTGCTTGAACAGCTTGGCCGTCTCCCGCGCGATGACCTTCGGCTTAGTCTGGCCGTCACGCAGAATGAGTTCGACCGGCCGGCCGAGCACGCCGCCCGCCTTGTTGGCCTCGTCGACGGCGAGCTTGGCGCCGCGTGATGAGGGAACGTCGAGGTCTTCCTGCCCGCCGGTCAGATTGTACAGCGCGCCGATGACGACCGCAGGCTCAGCGGCCGTACCGCCGGGGGCCAGAGCCGCCAAGGCGATGAGGACGGCGCCTGCGATTTTGGTACGCTGATCGTTTTGCATGACGCCATTATAGCGCAACACGGCCGCCGCTCACCGCACCTTGAACACCAGCTTGCCTTTAATATGACGCGCCTCGCTGAGCCGCAGCGCGTCAGCGGCGTCGGACAGGCCATAGACCGTGACGTCGGGCGGACGCACGGCACCGGCCTGATAGAGTTCGACAATGCGCTCGAGCGGCGCGCGGGCACGCGCGACTGCCGGCCGCAAGGCCGTCACGTCGCCGCGCTCAGGGCTAGGAGCCTGCGGCCCGGAGGCGATGAAGGCCGCGCGGCCGCCCGGCTTGAGGACCGCGAAAGAGCGCGTCGCCACATCGCCGCCGACGGTCTCGAACACCGCGTCGCAGTCTTTCACCACCTCGGTGAAATCGGTAGCGTTGTAGTCGATGACTTCATCGGCACCGAGCCCGCGCACATAGGCGAGGTTCTTCGCGCTGGCCGTCGAAATCACCCGGGCGCCGATATGCTTGGCCAACTGGATGCCGAAGCTGGCCACGCCGCCGGCGCCGCCCTGGATCAGGATAGTTTCGCTCGCCTTCAACTTCAACGTATCCTCGATCGAACGGATCGCCGTGAGACCAGTGAGCGCCAGCGCCGCGGCATCGAGATGGGACAGCACGCCCGGCTTTCTGGCGACGATGGCCGCGCCGACCGCAATTTTTTCGGCAAAGGCCCCTTCCCGGCCGGCCTCCAGCACGCCAAACACCTCGTCGCCGACACGCAGATCCGTAGCGCCGACGGCACTGACGACGCCGGAAAAATCACGCCCCAGGATCAATGGAAACGTCCCCTGCCCATAATGGCCGGCACGCACCTTCCAATCGGCGCCGTTGACGCTTGCGGCATAGGTGTCGACGACGATTTGCGCCGGCCCGGCGGACGGATCGGGAAGATCGCCGTATTTTACAACCTCCGGTCCGCCGAATTGCTCGATGTAGACAGCCTTCATGATGTGCCGAACCTTTGCGATTGCGTTTGGAAAGGGTGGTGGGGCCCGCGCCGACGATGGCCGGACCGCGTCCGGCATTCGCAAGATTACCCGCAAGCGTAGGGGGAGCGAAAGGCACAACAATCAAAAAATGGCGCCATCTCGGAGATGTTCGGCACTTATGGCTCTTTTTTTCTTGCAAGCCATCTCGCAACACGAACAATTCCATAAAGGGCCAACGCAATTGGCGCGAACACCAACACCAACTCGCCCCCCCACATCAAGGCGCCGAACATATAGGCGGAAAAGTCATCAGCCGCTTCGCTGCCAAATAGGCGTTCGATGATCGCGCTAATAACTGCAAAAAGGATTGGGACCACAATCAATAGGAGCAGCACGACCAAAGGTGCTGCGACAAGCCAAGAAGCCGAGATAAAGCGCCGTAGGGACTGCAAGGATTTCATCGCAAGAACATAGGTTCGTGACCAAACGCGCTCCCGCGGGAACGCGCGACGTTACGGCAGACTAATGTCAAAGAAACCGATGTCCGCCCCCGGCGATACATTCATGGAGCGCGCCAAAAACGTCAATGGCCGGGACAAGCCCGGCCATTGATGCACTTGCAATTTCACAAAGCCCCTACTCCGCCGTCTCTTGCCTTGCCTTCACTGCCTCCACGCGCGCCGCGCAGAACTTGAATTCCGGGATCTTGCCGAACGGATCGAGCGCCGGATTGGTCAGCTTGTTGGCGGCCGCCTCGAAGAAGGCGAAGGGGATGAACACCACGCCGTCGGGAATGGCGTCGTCCTGACGCGCGGCGAGCTCGACCATGCCGCGCCTTGTGGCGACGCGCACCATGTCGCCGGGCGCGATGCCGAGCTTCTCGATCGTGCCGCGCGACAGCGCCGCGACCGCCCCCGGCTCCAGCGCGTCGAGCACGGTCGCGCGCCGCGACATGGCGCCGGTGTGCCAATGCTCCAACATGCGGCCCGTGGTGAGGATGAACGGGTAGTCGTGGTCGGGCGTTTCGTCGGGCGGCGTGAGCTTGGCCGCCACCAGCTTGCCGAAGCCGCCGGGGCGCGGGAAGCCCTTGTCGAACACCACGTCGCGGCCGGGCTTGTCGGGCGCGTCGCACGGATAAGTCACCGCACTTTCGCGTGCGACCCGCTCCCAGCTGATGTTGTTGAGCGAGGGCATCAATGACGCCATCTCGGCGTAGATTTCGTGCGGGCCGGCGTAATTCCAGTCCATGCCGATGCGGCGCGCGATTTCCTGCGTAATCCACCAGTCGAGCCTGGTATCGCCCGGCAGCGGCAGCGCGGTGCGGCCCATTTGAACTTGCCTATTGGTGTTGGTGACGGTGCCGTCCTTCTCGGGCCAGGCGGAGGCCGGCAGGATCACGTCGGCGTAGCAGGCGGTCTCGGTGAGGAAGAGGTCCTGCACCACGAGATGCTTGAGCATGGCCAGCCCCTCGCGCACGTGGTTGAGATCGGGATCGGACATGGCCGGATTTTCACCCAGGATGTACATGCCCTTGATCACGTCGGCGTGCACAGCGCCCATGATCTCGACCACGGTCAGGCCCTTCTTGGGATCGAGCTTGGCATTCCAGAGGTTCTCGACCTTGGCGCGGATTTCCGGCGTCTCCACCGACTTGTAGTCGGGGAAGAACATGGGGATGAGACCGGCGTCGGAGGCGCCCTGCACGTTGTTCTGCCCGCGCAGCGGATGCAGGCCGGTGCCGGGGCGGCCGATCTGGCCGGTGATCAGCGACAGCGCAATGAGACAACGCGCATTGTCGGTGCCGTGGGTGTGCTGCGACACGCCCATGCCCCAGAAGATGATGGCGCTTTCGGCGCGCGCGTAGGTGCGCGCCACCTCGCGCAACGTGTCGGCCGGGATGCCGCAGACCGGCGCCATTTCCTCGGGCGTGAAATCCTTGATGCTGTCGGCGAAGGCATCGAAGCCCTCCACATAAGTCTGCACATATTGCTTGTCGTGCAGGTCTTCGCTGACGATCGTATTGAGGATGGCGTTGAGCATCGCCACGTCGGTGCCGTTCTTGAACTGCAGCATGCGCCATGCATGACGCTTCAAGGCCTGGCCGCGCGGGTCCATGACGATCAGCTTGGCGCCGCGCTTGGCGGCGTTCTTGAAGAAGGTGGCTGCGACGGGGTGGTTCTCGGCCGGGTTGGCGCCGATGACGATGATGACGTCGGAGTTCTTCACTTCGTTGAAGGTGGCCGAGACCGCGCCGGAGCCGACGCCTTCCAAGAGCGCCGCCACCGAGGAGGCGTGGCAGAGCCGCGTGCAGTGGTCGACATTGTTGGTGCCGAAGCCGGCGCGCACCAGCTTCTGGAACAGATAGGCTTCCTCGTTCGAGCATTTGGCGGAGCCGAAGCCGGCGAGGCCTTTCGGGCCTTCGCGGTCGCGGATGGTCTTGAGGCCTTGCGCCGCCTTGTCGAGCGCTTCTTCCCACGTCGCGGGACGGAAATGCGTCCACGGATTGGTTGGGTCAATCCGCTCATGCGGGATTTTCGGCACGCCCTCCTTGCGGATCATCGGCCTCGTCAGGCGCTCGCGGCTGCTGACATAGTCGAAGCCGAAGCGGCCCTTCACGCACAGCCGGTTCCCGTTGGCCGGGCCGTCGCGGCCGGAGACGTACAGGAGCTTGTCGTTCTTGATGTGATAGGTGAGCTGGCAGCCGACGCCGCAATAGGGGCAGACGCTGTCGACGTTGCGGTCGGCGAATTCGGTGCGCACATTGTTGTCGTTGACCACCGTCGCCGGCATCAGCGCGCCGGTCGGGCAGGCCTGCACGCATTCGCCGCAGGCAACGCAGGTGGACGCGCCCATCGGGTCGTCGAAGTCGAACACAATCTTTTCGCCCATGCCGCGGCCGGCCATGCCGATGACGTCGTTGACCTGCACCTCGCGGCAGGCGCGGACGCAGAGATTGCACTGGATGCAGGCGTCGAGATTGACCGCCATGGCCGGGTGGCTGCGGTCGGGCGTCGGGGCCGCGCGCTTGCCGAAGCGGCTGGCGCCGATGTTCATGCGGTCGGCCCAGGCCCAGAATTTCGATTGCGGATCGTGCGAGGTCTTGCGCTCGGGCTGGTCGGCAATCAGCAGTTCGAACACCATCTGGCGCGCGGTCTTGGCGCGCTCGGAGGCGGCCTTCACCTTCATGCCGGGCGTGGGCGTGCGGATGCAGCTCGCCGCCAGCACGCGCTCGCCCTCGATCTCCACCATGCAGGCGCGGCAATTGCCGTCGGCGCGGTAGCCGGGCTCCGGCGAATAGCACAAATGCGGAATGTCGACGCCCTCGCGCTTGGCCACCTGCCAGATGGTCTCGCCCGCGCGTGCTTCAACTTCCTTGCCGTCGAGGGTGAATTTCACCGTCTTCGCTGCGCCGTTGCCTTTCGCCATCGTATCAGCCTTTCGTGGTCACCAGGTTCCCAGCGGCTTCGACAGTTCGTCCGGAAAATATTTTAGCACGCAGAGCAGCGGATTTGGAGCCGCCTGCCCGAGACCGCAGATCGAAGCATCGCGCATGGCGGCCGACAGCTCGGTCAGCAGGGCGGGATTCCACGGCCCCTCGCCCATCAGCTTGACCGCCTTCTCGGTGCCGGCGCGGCAGGGTGTGCATTGGCCGCAACTTTCGTCCTCGAAGAATTTCATCAGGTTGAGCGCCACCGCCTTCATATCGTCCTGGTCGGACAAAATGATGACGGCATGGGAACCCACGAAGCAGCCGTGCGGTTCCAGCGTGCCGAAATCGAGCGGGATGTTGGCCATTTTCGCGGGCAGAATGCCACCGGAGGCGCCGCCCGGCAGGTAGCCTTTGAACGAGTGGCCGTCGGCCATGCCGCCGCAGAATTCCTCAATCAGTTCGCGCGCGGTGATGCCGGCCGGCGCCAGCACCACGCCCGGCTTCTTCACCCGGCCCGACATCGAGAAGCTGCGGAAGCCCTTGCGGTCGTGGCGGCCCTGCGCGGTCGCCCACGCGGCGCCCTTCTCGACGATGTCGCGGACCCAGTAGAGCGTCTCGACGTTCTGCTCCAGCGTCGGGCGGCCGAACAGGCCGACCTGGGCGACGTAGGGCGGGCGGTGGCGCGGCAGACCGCGCTTGCCTTCGATCGATTCGATCATCGCCGACTCTTCGCCGCAAATATAGGCGCCGGCGCCGCGCCGCAGGTGCAGCTTGGTGTGCGCCGACAGGCCCGCTTTCTCCACCTTGGCGAGCTCATCGGCCAGCATCAGCCGCAGCTCGGGATATTCGTCGCGGATGTAGAGATAGGTCTCGGCCGCGTCCACAACGTATGCCGCGATCAGCATGCCCTCGATGAAGCGGTGCGGATCGCGCTCGAGATAGTAGCGATCCTTGAAGGTGCCGGGCTCGCCCTCGTCGGCATTGACCGCGAACAGGCGGGGCGCCGGCTCGGCGCACACCAGCTGCCATTTGCGCCCGGTCGGGAAACCCGCGCCGCCGAGGCCGCGCAATCCGCCGTCGCTGACAATCTTGATGAGCTCGTCGCGCGTACGTTTGCCCGCGAGCACGTCTTTCAGCAACGCGTAGCCGCCTTGCTTCTGGTAGATGGCAAAATCGGCGCCCGGCTTGTAGGCATGGGCGTGCGGTTTTGATGTTACGGCGGCGGCGACTTTTTCGGGCGTCGCCTGAAACGTCTGCACATGGCCGACGGCGGCGACCGGCGCGCGGTCGCAGGCGCCCATGCAGGGCGCGCGCACCACGCGTACGTCCTTGCCCAGGATGCCCGGCAACTTCTTCAGCAGCGTCTCGGCGCCGGCCATGGCGCAGGACAAGGAATCGCACACCCGCACGGTCACCGCCGGCGGCGCGGGTCCGTCCTTCACCACGTCGAAATGCGAATAGAAGGTGGCGACCTCGTAGACTTCCGTTTGCGCCAGCTTCATCTCGGCGGCGAGCGCGGCGAGATGCGCGGCAGACAGATGGCCGTAGTGGTCCTGGATCAGGTGCAGATGCTCGATCAGCAGGTCGCGCCGGCGCGGGCGGTCGGTGAGCAGGGCGCGCACTTCTTCCAGCGCCACCGGGTCGACCTGGCGGCCCTTGGGCGTGCGCGGCGGCCGGCGGCGGCCGCCGGTCATTGGCTGCTGCCCGCTCCCATTCATCAAGCCACCTTCACGTCCTGGTGCCTGAACATGGCCTTGCGCGCTTCCTCGTCGAACTCGGCCTTGAACGCATGCTGATGCTTGTCCTTGATGGCGAGCGCGTTTTTGGCGGCTGGCCGCGCGGAAATCTCGTCCACCAGCCGCTTCAGGTTGGGAAATTTCGGCCAGAAATCCTCGCCGAGGGCCACGGGAATCAAGCGTGCCCAGCCCCACACCGCCATGTCGACAATACCGTAGACGTCGCCAACCAGGTATTTGTGCTTGCCGAGCCGGTCATTGAGGATGCCGTAGTGGCGCTGGGCCTCGTACATGTAGCGGTTGATGGCGTAGTGGTTCTTCTCCGGCGCGTAATTGCGGAAGTGCACCGACTGGCCGGAGAAGGGCCCGACCCCGCTGGCGACGAACATCAGCCACGACAACAATTCGCCGCGCGGCTTGTCGCCCTTGGGCGGCAGAAACTTTCCGGTCTTCTCGGCGAGATAAAGCAGGATGGCGTTTGAATCGAACACCGTGGCATCGCCGTCGATAATTACCGGCACCTTGCCGTTCGGATTGATGGTGAGAAATTCCGGCGTGTGCTGCTCGCCTTTACGGGTATCGACCGGGATCGGCTCGT
>CAZLWN010000074.1:0-18256 GCA_964563195.1 uncultured Undibacter sp.
AAGCTGGAAATCAATCTCGTCGATCGGCCCAATGAACCGCCACTCGGGGCCGGCGAGGCGGCATGCGCGGCCGTCGGTGCGGCGCTCCGCAACGCCGTGAGCGCGTTAAGACTAAGTTAAACGGCAAGGCAAGCTGATTGGCTCTTCGTGATGCGATTGAAATGAGTGGACTGGGCACATTTCGCCTAAAGGGTATTGCGTTCAATCAATTAGGCGCGTTTCTGTCGCGGCAAATCACATACGGCCCCGTTTTGCTCGCCATCGGGAACCCCGATCCGACGCCGATTGACAAATTAAACAGCCTTACGTTCCATTAGGCTGCTTTTGTTGGATGGGAGGACGGCTGATGGGTTTCACGGTTATCAGCAATAGCTTCAAGGACGGCGATTACCTATCAAACCAATTTGTCCTGTCAGCCGATTTCGGTTTTGGGTGCGCAGGACGCAACAAATCACCACATCTTAAGTGGTCGGGCGCGCCAACGGAAGCGAAAAGCTTTGCTGTGACCTGTTACGACCCCGACGCACCGACCGGATCTGGCTTCTGGCACTGGCTGGTGGTGAACATCCCGACGAATGTGAACGAGCTCCCCGAGGGTGCAGGGAGTTCGGGCGGTAGACTGCCTGTGGGTGCGTTGCAGACGCGCACCGATTACGGGGCACCTGGCTACGGCGGCCCGTGCCCACCCGAGGGCCACCATCCGCATCGCTATCTGTTCACTGTGTTCGCCGTGAAAACCGACAAGCTCGAGGTGAAAAGTGACACATCGGCAGCAGTTGTCGGTTTCAATCTGCACTTCAATACCTTGGCGAAGGCGGAGATCATGGGATTGTTCAAAAGGTGAAGTGAAGGCGCACAAAACATTGCACTGAGTGGCCGCACATGCGCCGCATTGTGGATGGCGATCAGCAGCTTCGACTGCGGATGATGGTGGTTTCCAACACCATCCAATCTTGCGCTTTCGCAAGATTGGATCGCTTTAAGGTTCACGCTGCATACACCATGGTCGGTCACGCTCCGGGCACCGCAAAGCGGACACGGGCGTTCGCCATCGGCAAAACCACCATCACGACCCAAAGCGCGCGATGATTATTCGCTCGTTCAATAATGCGCTACGACGTCACCGCAGTGGCGTCAATCTCCACTAGGAGGCGAGGGTCGAGCAGTTCGACCTTTACCGTCGCGCGCGCTGGCGGTGCCTCACTGAAGTATTCTCGATAAACTTCGTTCATCCCGGCATAGTTCGCAAAATCAGTCAAATAAACGGTGGTCTTTGCCACATCCGAAAGGCTTCCTCCGGCGGCGAACACCAGTTCCTTTATATTCTCTAAGACCTGACGGGTCTGCGCTTTGATGTCACCATCCCCAACGAGATTTCCATTCGCGTCGAGGGCAACGATTCCCGCCACGAAAACCGTAGTCCCTACCTTTGTCGCCATTGAAAACGGCGCCGTCGGGGTTGCCACTTTTGGCGTGTTTATGACTTCTTTTCTTTTCACGGTTTGCCTCTGCTCGCAGCCGCGGCGCGCACCGAATCCATACGCATCCTACTATCGCCGCCGTTAGCTGACCTTAAGCTGCTTGTCCCAGACTGGCCCACTAGTCGCCAGTATCACCTCAGTCTCAACCAATGCGGCGCACGACGGGCAGAAATACTCACGAAATTGCATCTCTGGATCAATGAACCTCTTTGAATCGATGATCAAGGGATTCGCCTTTCGGGTGTCATTATCCTTTCTTGTCAACTGCAGCTTGTAGTTCTTTCCTGCCGATCCGATCACGTAGCCACAATTCGAACACGCGATGTTATTGTCAGGTTTGAGGACGAGATGTTTGCTGATAGGCTTTCCGCCCAGGTTGGCCTTTGACCGATTCTTGGGCCGTACGTCAGTATTCCCAAGCCGGTCCGTTCGGATTTGGACTCGCTTCTTCTCGGTTGCCTTTGTGTCGACGACGTGGCCTTTGATGACCACTCCGTAAATTGCTTCAGCTGACTCGACCGAGACCGCGTCGTTTATAACATCGACCAATACCTTTTCCGGCTGCCGGTCGAGCGGATCGCCATAGCCACCGCCGCCGCTCCACGTATGCTCGAAAACGTCTTGCGGCATTTCTTGTGTCTCAAATTTCGGCGGCAGATATTCTAGATCGCCCTTCAACAGGGATATGTCGGTGGGAATTTCGCCGCGCGCGAACCACTTATCGACATCGGCTCGGCGCATCATCTTGTACATCGCCGTGTTTGCGGGATATCCCCCATCGACACCGGTAGCCGTCGGGAACGCCTGGCCGAAGGTCGCAAGCACGAGCTGGATCGGCTGCCCATCGGTGCCATGGGGAACCCAGCACGACGTTGCGCCCATGCCGCCTCGATATTCCCCCGGGCCTCCGGAATCCTTGGTTTCCCGTCGGTAGAGATAGAGGATGGGATAGAACCCCTCATTCGTCTCCACGTTGGGGCACTGGCCAGTTATAGCCGCCATGAGCCCAGCGGTATCGACACCGTCCGCGAACGAGCGCGCACCCCAGCCGCCAGCCATGCAATCCATGATCATAGTGACGAAAGGAATCTTGTTGTTGTCGAGACCGGAAGCGATGACCGTTGTCCATGACCCAACGCAGCCCGTGAGCAGGCGGTCCTGCAGCTCCGGGACGCTGGTAAGCATCCGAGCAATGCAGTTGTTGGCAGCGTTCGTTGCCGACCATGTCCCAGCAATCGATCCCATCGAAACGCCGCGGGGGAACTCGGCGTTGATCACAGTGCCAACGGGGGTGATGAACTTGAGGGCACGGTGCAGACCACCGAGAGCCCAAGGAATGTCGTAGCAAAGCAATGGCAGGATTGCGACGGTAGAACCACCAACCGCCCCAGCGCGGGTGCAATTGATCATCCCCGTGTTCGGATCGGAGCCTGTGAAGTCGAATTCGAGCTCATCACCTAGCTTGGTCATCGCGAGCGTGGTCTTGTAGACCCCGCGATCCCCGGTCTTGCAGACCTCCTGATAAGTCTCACAGCGCCAAGTCCCGTCCGGTATGTGCCGGAGCCGTTCGCGAAACCGCTTCTCGGCGTAGTCCATTTGCTTCTTCATCACCACGTTGATCGTTTTCGCGCCGTAGCGGCCGATGAGATCAAGCATCCTCTGCTTAGCGACATTGTTCGACGCAATATGAGCGCGAAGGTCGAGACCGACGAGCGCCGGTGCCCGCGAGCGGCGCAGATAGACGTCCTCGATGTCTTTGCGGATTGTGCCTTGCTCAACGATCTTGATCGGCGGGTAGGTCATGCCCTCCGCGAAGTGATCCTCAGCGTCAACACACCACGATCCAACATTCACTCCTCCGAGATCGACTTGGTGAATTGTCGACCCAGTCCAAGCAAATAGCTGATTGTCGACGAAAATGGGCGATAAGACCGCCACGTCTTGCGGGTGCAATGCGCCGATCCAGCAATCGTTGCAAAGGAACATGTCGTCCGGATGGATGCCGGGATTATCGCTGCGGTTGACAACAGTCCACTTAACCATGAAGTCGACGTTGGCAGCATGCGGCAGGTAGTAGGGACCAATGTTGACGATATCCCCCAGTTCGTCACACAGCACTACGTTGAAGTCGTTTGCATCGGTGGCGACGGGTGAGCCGGAAATCTTCTTCAAGGCTTGACCTTGCTCGTCGTTTATCTGCCAGAGCTTGTGCGCCACCACTTCGAGAGTGATTGGGTCAACCTCGTAGCTCTCGTCGTAGTGGAAGATCTTCAAGCTTTTAGAGATCGCACTGAGTTCGGGGCGCTTTCCGTCCGAGTAAAAGTGCTCGGAACCCGGGATTTTCAGAATTGGTTTTGCCATGACCAGCCTATTTGCTCTGCGCTATCCGGACATTACCGTAGCTATCGATGCGAGCACGCTGGCCGGGATGGATAAGCGCGGTCGTAGCCTCGAAACGAATGATCGCTGGCCCGTCGAACACCATTCCGGCGCTACACCGGTTGCCATAAATGGTGGTTTCCACCTCCCTGTTGAGCTCACGCCAGTAAAGTCTCTCATGGCCGATGCAAGCGGACGAGGCGTCTGCGCTCCCTTCCGGGTTCTTCTGGATCGAAGCGTCCTGGACATGGGTCGAACCGACTACACGGTAGGTTACAAGTTCGATGCCTGCCTGACGGAAACCGGAACCCCGGCCGAAGAGCCTCTCGTAGCGCCGTTCGAACTCCTCGATCATGCCATCGAGCGTCGAAGTCGTGAGCCTGCCAGGGGGCACGGGTGTGTCAACCTGATGGACTTGACCCTTGTAGCGCAGTTCGACAACACGTTGTAGCACAATGTTAGATCGTTTCGCACCGCCGGCAGTGAGGTTATCGATGGCCTCTTTCTCCAGCGCCTCGAAATGCTCGCCGAACCGTGCTACATCAAAAGGCGCGAGAGCGAGATCGGAGACTTGAGTAACTGTAGTCAGGTCCGATACCGCTAGTCCGAGGGCCGAGAAGGCAGATGCGATATTGCCGAGCGGGAAGATCACTTCTTTAACCCCGAGCTCGCGGCCGAAGGCACTCCCGCGCAGTGGTCCGGCGCCGCCGAACCCGTAAACGACGAATTCACGAGGATCATAGCCGCGCTCGATCGTCATCTTCCGGATCAGGTCGGACATGTGCTGAGTGGCTATCTCAATAATACCGCTCGCTGCATCTCGCACGCTCATGTCCAGGGGTCGTGCAATTTTCTCGTCTATCGCTTTAATTGCGAGTGAGCGGTCGAGCTTAAACTCTCCGCCGAGAAAATAATTTGGATCGATATAACCGAGGACTACATCGGCATCAGTAACGGTCGGTTGCAGACCACCGCGCCCGTAGCACGCCGGTCCCGGATCCGCGCCGGCGCTTTGCGGGCCGACCTTCAAGCGTCCAAGATCAACCCATGCGATGGAGCCACCGCCCGCGCCGATCGAAACGATGTCAATGGTCGGCGCGAGGAGCGTGTACTGGTTGACCGTGGACGTCGAAGTGATGATTGGCTCGCCGTCAACGACAAGGCCAACGTCGAAGCTTGTGCCTCCGACATCCGCGCAGATAATGTTCTTCTGATCTAGAAGGCGGCCGAGAAATCTCGATGCAACGACGCCACCGGCAGGCCCCGATGAGAGCGTGTTCACGGAACGTCGGTCCGACTCGACAGCGCGCATCGCTCCGCCCATTGATTGCATCACATAGAGAGGAGACGCAAGGCCCCGTTCCACTAGTGAGCGCTGCAGTTTTTGAAGGTAGTTATTGAGGAGCGGCGCCACATAAGCGTTAACAGCGGTAGTCGCCGACCGCTCGTATTCCTTTATCGCGGCCACGATCTCGCTAGATATCGAAATATGGAGACCAGGCGCCTCCTCTTCGAGAATCTCGCGCATGCGCTTTTCGTGGCTGCGGTTCTTGAAAGACCACAGAAAGCAAACGCCGATAGCCTCGACGCCTTCGTCCTTCAACTCCCTTACGGCTCGTCGAGCGCTCTCCTCATTGAGCGGCACGATGACAGCGCCGCTGTAGTCAATTCGCTCGTGCACCTCCTTGATACGGCTCTTGGGCACAATGGGGGCCGGCTTGTCGCTATAGGAATATTGCTTAAGCTCAATCTCCGAGCGGCCGGCCGATCGCCCGATGATCCGCATCATCGGAAGCGCATCGCGATGCCCAGCGGTCGTAATAAATCCGATCTTCGCACCGGAACTGGTGACCATCGCATTCGTAGCTACGGTTGTCCCGTGGTAAAAGTAGTCGAGCGTGGCAAGGATGTTGCGACCCTTATCGATCGTCTCCACAACGTCAATAACGCCCTTCGAAAACTCAGGGGGCGTGGACGGACGCTTGGTCACCTCGATGCCGCCGTCATCTCGCAAATAGATGAGGTCAGTGAAGGTGCCGCCAGTATCAACGCCAATCGTAGTCATCCTTACTCCTTAGATGCCACAATCAATGCAATCAACCTGCCGCAAAGTCCCGCCTTCAAAGCGGGCTGCCGGCCCATTACCTCGGTCAGCCCGCGACGTCATGCAGTCGGGCCTTTCGAGGAGATACGGTAACAGGAAATCGTGATGAGCAATACAATCCCCAAATGAATCTGCACGTCTTTCCGCGCGGTCCGCTCGCTTCTGGCTTGCCGCAACTTATGGGGGAACTGGAAGAGCATACCAAGTGGCTTATCAATCACTAGACCATTGTGCGACGAGACATTAACTTGCCGGAGTTCGTCCTATCTGACAAGCCTGCGCCACGTTTCGATCGTAAGCGATTCCCTGTCCACACCTTGTGACGCGCGATTTGAGCCGCAAGATGCGAACCGACTTGGACAGATCGGTTCGCACATATGCTCGACCATATAGTTGACGCTTCGGAGCCACGAGACCGGGTTGATATCCGGGTCGGGGTTGGACGCCGGCGTCGCTGGAGCGCCGAGATCAAGGGGCGGAGAACTGGGCAGCCATCACTTCACTCGTCGAGATCTGCAAACTGTACGGCGTCGATCCGCAAGCCCACTTCGCTGACGTGCTCACGAAGCTCGTCAATCTCTGGCCCGAATCTCGCCTCGACGAGATCATGCCCTGGGCCTGGGCAGCACAGCGTTCCGCCGGTCGTCTCGCGGCGTAGATGTACGCGTCAACCGCGGTCGCGCTCGATCCACCAAAAAATCAAGCCGTTAGAGCAGTGGGATTGGAAGATCGCTTACTTTACATCGACATGAGTGATAATCAACTCAGCAGCTTTCGCGGAATGAGGAATTTATACCGAAACTCAGAAATCGTGACTCATGTTACCCAATGTCGTGCGCGGATCATCGCATCGTATAAATGAGTCAAATCAAAGACCTGGATAGTCGTTACAAACCAGTCGCAACGCCGCAGGTGGGTCGCGGGTAACGCGATTTGGTATTAATTATTTGGAACGCGGCGTAACGACCACGGCTGACGCGATTACAAACTATCGAGATTTCATCAGCGGCCGCAAATCGCCTCAAATCTCGGCGATCGGTTGTCGGCAAGAAAACCAAAAAACAGCATAATCACGGACAAGACACCTCGGAAAATTGAAAGGTCCACAATTGCGAGCACTTCAGTGGGAAAACCGATTTTTTAATTCCCGTCGAACGCCCGCACTCCCTCGAAGCCTAGATATGATGAAGCGAACTAGGAT
Source organism: uncultured Undibacter sp. (assembly GCA_964563195.1). Lineage (GTDB taxonomy): Bacteria > Pseudomonadota > Alphaproteobacteria > Rhizobiales > Xanthobacteraceae > Pseudolabrys. The sequence goes on from CAZLWN010000074.1 coordinate 7,166, forward strand.
GTGGACTCATTAACGCGCAGCCATAGTCTGATGGACGCAAGCTGGATGAAGGCGAGGTAGTTGGCCGCGAGCTTGTCGTAGCGGGTTGCTACACGCCGACAGTGCTTGATCTTGTTGAAGAACCGCTCGACCAAGTTGCGAGCCCCGTAAAGATACGGGCTGAAGCATAGCGCCTCTGTCCGATTTCTTTTCGGTGGGATGTTCGCCCAGGCCCCGTGCTCGCGAACAAGGGTTCTGATCCAGTCGGCGTCATAGCCACGGTCGGCAAGCAGCATCGTTCCCGACTTCAGGCGAGACAGGAGATTTCCTGCGAGCCGGTTGTCGTGTGCCTCACCAGCGGTTAGCGCGAGCCGGACGGGCAGGCCATTGGTATCAACCACCGCATGAATCTTGCTGGTCAACCCGCCTCGTGACCGACCCATCGAATGCCATCCGTTCCGAGTGATGCAGGCACCATGCTGATGCACGCGGACAATAGACGTGTCGATCATCTGCACGGCGGCATCATGAGCGTCGGCCAGTGCGCTCATAATCCGAGCCCATACGCCCGCTCGCCGCCAGCGAACGAAACGGTTGTAGCACGTGGTGTACGGACCGAAGTTGTTTGGTAAATCGCGCCACGGTGCCCCAGATCGCAAGACCCAGAAGATACCGTTGAGCACGCGACGGTCATTCACCCGTGGCACGCCGCGTGGCTCGTTGGGCAACATCGGCTTGATACCAGCCCACTCATCGTCGGTGAGTTCGTAGCGCATGATTCGGCCCCTTCAGTTAGGGGCTTGAATCACAGTTCGGCGGTCAGGCTCAACATGCCCTGACAAAAGGCGCGTTGATCGCTTTGCACCCGAAAGCGGGCCTATTATGCTCACTTTGAGTTTTGTCGGTCGTGACCCGAGGCGGAAGTCGGCAACACCCGACGACCATGGATTTGCTGCTTTATCGATCGTGAGTTTGCAGAGGAGGGTTCGGTGTCGGCGATATATTACCCGATGCTTACAATGTTTCTCTGGACGTTTGCTGTGATGTTACGCAACGTTCATGTCCGTCTTCGCTCCGTGTCGAGACGAGAACTCACCAACGAATATTTTGAACTGTTCCAGGGGGGTGAGCCGTCAGACATCGTGGCCAAGACGGGAAACAACTTGAAAAATTTATTTGAATTCCCTGTTTTGTTTTACGTTGCACTTGTAGCGGCGGCAATTCTGCAAAGGGCTGAGCCTGTTGTTCTTGTTCTGGCTTGGTTGTACGTCGGACTTCGCATCGGACACAGCATCGTCCATCTTACGATTAATAAAGTGCCTGTCAGATTCGCATTTTACTTTGCAAGCAATCTCGTATTGCTCGCGCTTTGGGTGTGGGTCGGGACTGTCGCGTGATTTTGCCAGTACCATCGGCGCTGTTGGCACTAAGCCGAAGTGATTGTAGCCGAAGTGATTGAATGTCCGGTTTTGCGCCGCTGTTGGGTGACATGCCGACATCAACCGCCCCTCATCCGGGCTTCCCGATTTATGAGTACACGACCTAAATACGCCTCGTAACTTACGACCTTGAAACAGAAGCTCATCAATCGGCGCGAAGGTTTATACAAGACTATATTTGATCCCGCAGATTTGGGGTTCGTGCATAAAGCGCGACCATAGGTACGATCAAGAGACCGAATACCGCTTGCTGCATGGCGTAGCTCAAGCCCAGCCCCACCAGCAATGAGGTGAGAATGATGAGAACTAGTGTGCCGACAATAGTTGACCCATAGCCGCCCCAACCGCCAAGGAGAGAAGTTCCGCCGATGACCACCGCGGCAAGAGTGGTGAAGAGATAGGGATCGCCGACCCCAACAAATCCGCCGCCCGAAAATCCTAGCAAAGTCATGCCTGTGATGGCTGACATCGCGCCGCTGATGGCGTAGGCGATAGTCCAGGTGCGAAATTCCGAAATGAGAATGCGCGCGGCTGCGCGACGATTGCCACCGACGGCGTAAAAACCTCGACCGAAGGGAGTTTTCGCCATGATAGCGATTATAATCACCGCAATAGCAATCCAGATTAGAACGATCGAAGGAATGGGTAGACCGAACGTGGTGCCAGCGATCGAAGAGACGTCACGAAGCCACTCCGGAACCTCTCCGAGAACGTTGCCGGCGTAGACGGAGCCGATGCTGGTCAATATTTGACTCGCGCCAACCACTGCGAAGCCGACACCCAACGTCATAATCAGCGCCTGGCCTTGTAGGCGAAAGCTCAGGACTCCATTAATAACCCCAATGACGATTCCACCGATCAGCACGATCAAACACGCAAGAATCGGTGGCACGCCCCAATTGAACAAGCCGGCTAATATGATGTTGGCCGAACCGATTACATACGGGATAGACATATCGATGCTGCCGAGCAGCGCGCAAAGAGTCTGTCCAATCGATGCCAGACCTAAAAAGGCGGCTAGAAGCAGCATCGATCGAATGTTCGTATAGGATGCGAAGCCCGGAACTAGAACATAACCCGCCGCGATCAATACGACGAGCAGTGCGATTCCGAGTAGGACCCTCCGGCTGAGCGCGATGCCCCCCATTTCCCCGCTGCGTCCGGATAGATCTGTGGCCATCAGAGCGCACGCACGCGACGGTTCATCAGGTTGTTAACGAGAAGGGACACCACAAGAATTACTCCAGTCGACATCTGAGTCACGAAACCGGCGACGGTGCCGAAGTTGTAAGTCGAGAGGATATACGAGATCAAATATATGCAAATCGCACCAAGGATCGAGCCGAGACCGCCTCCGCTACCGCCCGCAAGACTTGTGCCGCCAAGTACGAGGGCGGTAATGGCTGCGAGTGTGTATGTATTGCCCTGAGTCGGATCACCAGAACCAATCAGGGCGGTGTAAGTTAGCGCCGCGGTCGCTGTGAAAAGACCTGCAACGACATGAGCCCCAAATCGGGCCGCAACAGTATTGACACCATTGGCGAAGGCCATCCGTTCGTTGGCACCCGTGAGCAGGATTTGCTGATAAAAGCTGGTACGCGAGAAGACGAACCAGAAGGTCACCATTGCAATCAGAATGAAGAACACTGGCGAAAGAATTGATGTTCCACTACCCCAACTCTGCATCCATTCCGGCGCCACTCCGGAGGGGCGGTCAAGGATGACCAGATTGACCCCGCTCAAGACAAGATAGCCGCTGAGGGTAACTATAATCGGCGATATTCGCACATATATTATAATTGTCGCGATCAACACTTGGTAAAGAACACCGGCGCTGACGATGTACGCTACAACTGTGATTGGAGAAGCGTGGCCGGTTTCCACGAGCCATTTCACCAAGCCGACATTGATGAACCCAAGCAATGGGCCGACCGATAGGTCGACGCCTCCACGGCCGACGAGAACAATCGGGGTGAGCGCCAGCGTGGCAAGGATGAGTGGCGTCACGACAATAATGGCGCCCCCAATACCGTCAATTGTAAAGAGCTGTGGCGCTCGCACCATAGCTACCAGAAGTAGAACCGCAATCAGGAAAATCGGCGCGACCAAATGCTGATGGCGTTCGAACCGTGGACGGAAGTCGTTCTTCAAGTTACTATGGCACCTTGCATTTTTGAGGGTGAGATCGACGGCTGCAGATCGCCAAACATTGCGGCCAGCAACGCGTGTTCGGAAAAATTGGCAGAAAGAACAGTCCTGAAAAGGGTCATATTGCGGAATACGAGGACACGGTCGGCAAAGTCAAAAAACTCCTCAATTTCGCTCGACAGATAAACAACAGCCCCACCTCGTTCAGCGAACTCCTTGAGGTGCGCGTACAGCTCGCGTTTGGTTCTGACGTCAACGCCGCGGGCCGGATCATCAAGAATAAAGATATTGGGTGATGCGGCAAGCACGCGCCCAATTAGAACCTTTTGCTGATTGCCGCCACTTAGCGACGTGATCCCGTTCGACGCGCGCCCGACCTTAATAGAAAGTCGCTGAATCTCCTTGGCGAACGCGCGTTCTAATGGGCGCGGGTCGATCCAGCCGAACTCTCCGAAGGTTGACCGGTAAAATGGCAGCGCGAAGTTCTCGAAAATCGACAAATTCGGGAATATGCCATCATGGGCGCGATCTCCGGAAATGTAAGCAATACCGTTTGCAGCGGCCTCAGAAGGATCTCGAACTGGCTTAGGCACGTCGTCGTGGCCAGCTACAGAAATGCTTCCCGTGAAAGGCGGATGCAAACCCGCCACGGCGTGAAGAAAATCAACTTGGCCCTGCCCGTCGAGTCCAGTGGCCCCTACGACCTCACCGGCGTGCAGATAAAAGTCAAATGGTCGCGCGCTTGACCCGACACTTATGTCGCGCGCTGAGAGCAATACGTCTGAAGCAGGATGCTCGGTTGCCGGCGGCGGTTTTGCCTTGTCCTTAAGGGTCACGTGCTTAGCCGACATCATCCCAAGAAGATTCGATTCGTTAATGTTCACCCCAACAAGCTCGCCGACCACTGCGCCGTCCCGGAGCACAGTCGCGCGATCAGCTACATGGATCAATTCGGCGATGCGGTGCGTAACGATCACAACGCAGCAGCCCGCGTCGCGTCGCTTTCTGATTTCAACATGGAGCCGGCCCGTGGCGTCTAAGTCGAGGGCCGCTGAGGATTCGTCAAGGATGAGTAGTCGGGGACTAGCGAGCATCCCACGCACAATGACGATCCACTGTTGGACACTAAGGGGCAGATTTTGCACCAAGGTGTCCGGATTGATCTCCGTTCCTGTGAATTGTTTTAGGAGGTTGCGGCTTTGGTCACGAGCTTCGGCACGAGTCCGCGAGCGATTCCACAGGTCGTCAGTGCCCGCAAAGATGTTGTCCACAACGGGCAGTGTCTCGGCGACAAGCACCTCTTGGAAGATCGTTGCAACACCCAGGGCGCGGGCGTGCATAGGGTTGCGTGGGGTCTCGCCGAAAATCGAGACCGTACCCGAATCTGGAAGAACTACGCCTGAAAAAACCTTTGCGAGAGTTGATTTGCCGCTGCCATTCTCACCGACGATCGCATGAACTTCGCCAGGATTGATTTCCAGGCTGCAATCCCTAAGGGCTATGGTCTCATCGAAGCGTTTACAAATTCCCCGCGCCAGGACTTTGTCCTTTGCGTCAGACATAAGGACGACTGTTCTATGACTTGGCGTTCTTTCTCCGACAAAAATGGGCAGATTCAGCGACCGCGCGCACCTTTGCCACTGCCCATCTGAGCGGATTTTGGTGACCGATAATTAGTTTCCGGGTTTCCAGGTCATTGGATTATGCGGCCGAAGCATCATCGCGTCTCCCAGCGAAGCAGGGAACCATTCCTCGGCCTTTGGCTCCACCCAGTTTGGATCATCGAACTTACAATTTTCCGAAACTTGAGCCTTCACGTCCGCAAGCGTGTATTTTAACACGGGACGCACAATAGACTGAATTCTTGGTCCTTGTCCTTCCAGGATTCGCAAGACGACATTCCAGCCGAAATAGATTTCGGCGCCGGGCGGCCAAATGTAGTAGGCTTTGTCAGCCCAATCCGGGTGCTTGAGCCAATAGCACGCAGCACCGACTTCTCCCTGAAGACTCATCGGCACCATCGGCCGCCCCGATTGCAGCCACGCCTGAAGCACTCCGATTTCCGAGGGCGACTGCAGGACAATGCCGTCGATTTTTTGAGGATGCGTGGCTAGAAACTTTTGTACCTCGACTTGCGCAATCTGATCAGTCCACTTCCCCTGCACCGTGCCGATCAATTTGATATTCGGGTATTCGGAAATGGCCTTTAAGGCACCCTTATCGAAGCTATCGGACGTGTTCGTACCTTCTATGCCGCTAACCATCAAGATGTTGCCCTTGCCTCCAATCTTCTCGATAACGCTCTTGGCGAGCTCATAGCCGCCATCAACATAGTTGGCCATGACGCTGATTGCCTCTGGCGCTGTCACGAAGCCGTCGTAGGAGACTACAGGAACGCCCTTGTCGTAAGCGTATTTAATTGTTTGGTTTAGTGCCGTGGGGTTGGAGCAGCAGAGGAAAATTATATCTACACCTTGATCAACCAGCTGACGCATTTGCTGTATCTGCACAGCATCTTTAAGGTTAGATTGGGTTATGATGACATCTTTGACTAAGCCAGCCTTTTTAGAATCAGGTAGCAAAACTTTCATTAACCGATTCATCGCCGCGGCGCGCCAAGTATTGCCCGCGTAAGAACTCGCGAACCCTATCGTCCACGGTGGCCCATGCTTCGGCTTGAAATCACGTAGCATGCTAGGGCCTTTAAGTACCGCCGGATCGAGACCCTGATAGGCCTTCTGTAAATTCGGAGGCAGCTCATCGAGTGCATCGGCAGCAATCGCCGCACTGCCAAGAAAACTTGCCGTCACAGAGACGACTAAGGCTGCTTGTAACATCCTCATTGTCTTCGTCCCTCAGTTTGGCGCGAATAGTATTTTGTCTATAGTTGCAGTGGTTTTAACTGTAGCAGCACAGTTTTTTTAACTGTAGCATCGCAGAGTCTATTGTCAACGTGAACCGCCCCAGGTTTGCCGGGGGCTCCACCTTCTCAGGAGTTGGCGCTTCCAGCAAACCCGGGGCGCTTCAGCTCTTACTCCTAAGGATATCCGAGGGCTACTCTACCCGCAATCAGACACTATTCATCCCACCGTCAACCAGAAGTGACGCGCCCGTGATATGTCTGGCCTCGTCGGAGGCAAGGAATACTGCTGCCGGCGCGATCCTCGCTGGATCAGCTAGGATCGACATGGACTGGTTGCGTAGCGGCGTTGCATGCTCCCACTCCTCTTGAGCCCCCTGCTCTCGATAGTCCCGATTGAATTCCGTCTCTACTGGCCCCGGGCACAGCATGTTCACTCGGATGCCCAGAGGTCCGGCTTCTGCCGCAACAGCTTTGGTAAAAGTTGCTACCGCCCCTTTGGATGCACAATAGATGCTCGCAGACGGCGCTCCTACGAAAGCAAGATTTGACGCTACATTGACGATTGCACCAGCTCGTTCGGCCTGGATCCACGCCTTGATAGCTGACCGCGTCATCAGAAAAACCCCCTTCACGTTCACAGATATAAGCCGGTCGAAGTCGTCGACGGTGTAGCTCTGCAAGGGCTTGAACGTCGTGACGCCAGCATTATTGACAAGAACATCAATTGGCAGAATCTCGGCGAACACCGCTTCAACATCGCGTTCGGATGCGACGTCTCCCTGCAACCAACGTACTTTGGGGCCTATGCGCCTGCAAACCTCTTCAGCGCCGAGCCCATCTTCCCGTGCAACAGAAATTTTGTCCATGATGGTCACACTGGCACCCTCGGCCGTCATCGCGACAACGATTGCCCGACCAATGCCTGAAAGCCCGCCGGTAACGAGCACGTGCTTCCCCTCCAGGCGACCCCGTTTCAACGCTTCGTCCATCGTGTCATAACTTCGGCTAGAGTCGTTATCTCGAATGGGCGGTCGACTAATAGCCCGCGGGTTGTCGAAAATGATGAAGTCGAACCGCTAACTAATAGCAAGCCCCCAGCTAACCTACATCAATCCTGATCGCTTTTCCCGTCAATACCAAATCGCTCTCCCCGTCAAGACCGATTTTTGAAGCGCATCGACGTTTCAAGTGGATCTGAGGATGCGTGGGACCTTGACGGCGATCAGGCAGATGATGGTGACGTAGGTGTTGGTATGTCGACATCCCCGAGCGTGAGCTTTCGAAGATGCCGTTTAAAGCTTCGAGGGGAGCGTTGGACGATGCGCACAGCGGTCGCCAGTCCTGAAATCGCCTTACACGCCGCGCGGCCGATTGCGGACGAGGCAACAGTGCGCCGCGTTCAAAGATCCTTCCAAGTACAGTTTATGCCGCCCTGCTAGTGGCCGAAATGTTTACATTCTGGAACGATTCCCGGCGGACTCGATACATGCGGGTCCGGCGTCTCCGAAACCGGACTTCCATCACCTTCAAGCCCAGTAATCGCCACCGTTTAAAGGCGTTCGCACGTAATCGATGGTGGAGCCTGATCAATCGAAGACCAATTGCGCGAGTAGCGATTAATCCCGTCTCAGTTTGACTACTCCGCCGTCCAGCCGCCGTCGAGCACGAGCGCCGCGCCGGTCATCAATGACGACGCATCCGACGCCAGGAATACGATAGCGCCGGTGATCTCCTCTAGCTGGCCGAGACGGCCGAGCTTGATCTTGGAAAGCACCTCGTCGCGGAACGCTTTGTTCTCGAAGAATGGCCGCGTCATTGGCGTCTCCAAGAAAGTGGGGCCGAGCGAATTGACGCGGATGTTATGCGGCGCCAGCTCGACCGCCATAGCCTTGGTGAAGCCCTCCATGGCGTGTTTGGACGCGCAATAGACGGTGCGGCGGGCGGCGCCGACATGGCCCATCTGCGAGGAGATGTTGATGATCGAGCCGGGCAGCTTGGCCTCGATCAGCCGCAGCGCCACCGCCTGCGCCATGAAGAAGGCGGCGCGCACGTTGAGCGCGAAGATGACGTCGAAATCCTCGACGCTGACGTCGGGCAGCATTTTCGGGCGGTTGGTGCCGGCATTATTGACAAGGATCTGATAAGGCGCGCGCGCTTGAAGCGCCTTGCGCGCCGCGTCGATGTCGGTGATATCGAGCGCAAGCGTGTCGGCTTTTTGCCCGCGCGCGCGGATCGCGGCGGCCGCTTCCTCGATTTCCTTTTCGGTGCGTGCCAGCAGCGTGACATGGGCGCCGGCTTCCGCCAGCGCAGCGGCGGCGGTGAGCCCGATACCGCGCCCGGCGCCGGTCACCAGCGCGCGCCGGCCGTCGAGCCGGAATGAGGCGGTCTTCGTCAACTCCATCGCTACTCTGCCGCCTGGGCATAGGGTATGTTGCGGCCGCCGTAGCGGCGCACGCGGATATTGGCCTGCTCGGCGTGCGCGACAAAGCCTTCCAGGATGCACAGCCGCGAGCAGACTTCGCCGATCTTGGCGCTGGCCTCGTCGGTCAGCACCTTCTGATAGGTGCAGGTCTTGAGGAACTTGCCGACCCACAGCCCGCCGGTGTAGCGCGCCGCCTTCTTGGTCGGCAGCGTATGGTTGGTGCCGATCACCTTGTCGCCATAGGCGACGTTGGTGCGGGGCCCGAGGAACAGCGAGCCGTAGTTCTTCATGCCATTGAGGAACACGTCGGGATCGCGCGTCATCACCTGCACGTGTTCCGACGCCACGCGGTCGGCTTCCGCGATCATCTCTTCTTCGCTGTCGCAGACGATCACCTCACCGTAATCCTTCCAGGCCTGGCCGGCGAGATCGGCGCTGGGCAGGATCGTCAGCAGCCGCTCGACTTCCGCCATCGTCTCCTTCGCGAGCTTCTCGGAATTGGTGATCATCACCGCCGGCGACGTCGGCCCGTGCTCGGCCTGGCCAAGCAGGTCGGTGGCGCAGATTTCGCCGTCCACGGTCTCGTCGGCGATGATCAGCGTCTCGGTGGGACCTGCCAGTAGGTCGATGCCGACGCGTCCGAACAGCTGCCGCTTGGCTTCCGCCACATAGGCATTGCCGGGGCCGACCAGCATGTCGACCGGCGCGACTGTCTCGGTGCCGAGCGCCATGGCGGCGATCGCCTGCACGCCGCCGAGCACGAAAATCTCGTCGGCGCCGCCGAAATGCATGGCGGCGACAATGGCCGGATGCGGGCCGCCCTTGTAGGGCGGGGCGCAGGCAATGATGCGTTTCACGCCGGCGACGCGCGCGGTGACGATCGACATGTGCGCGCTGGCGACCATGGGGTAGCGCCCGCCCGGCACGTAGCAGCCGATCGAGTTCACCGGGATGTGACGGTGGCCGAGCACGACGCCGGGCAGGGTCTCGACCTCCAGGTCATGCATGGTGTCCTTCTGCTTCTGCGCGAAATTGCGCACTTGCGCCTGCGCAAATTTGACGTCCTCGAGGTCGCGCTTGGGCACCTGCGCGATGGCCTTTTCAATCTCCTGCGCGCTAAGGCGGAAATCCTTGGGCGACCATTTGTCGAATTTCTCCGACAATTCGTGGATCGCGGCGTCCTTGCGCTCGTCGACCTGCGCCAGAATGCTTTCGACCGTCTCGTGCACCTTGGCGTCGGCGGCCTTGATCGCGCTTGCGTCCATTCCGCGTTTCAAATAGCGAGCCATGACGTCCTCCTGCGTTCCTTATTCGACCGGCGGCCAGATGCGGGGCCCAACCACCGGCGAGCCCGGGGTATGGATGGTGTAGCGAACCACTCGCCCTGTCCATTCCTTGGCGTCCACGGCCAGCGCCTCATGCGGTTCTTCGAAGTGCTGCATGCGCGCTTCCAGCGACACAAACTCGTAGAGGATCGCGTGCTTGGCCCAGCCGGCCACGCAGTTGAGCTTGCGCGCGGCGATGCAGCCCGGCATTTGCGCCATATGCGGCAGGCGATATTGCGCGTACCAGCAGCCGAGATCGATCTCCTCCTCGACGCTGCGCACGCGGAATGAGCCTATCTGGATGGCCGGCCCCGGCGTGCCGCCCTGCGGCCGCTGGCCGATGGCGGGGCCGTTGACCCGCCTCTCCTCGGAAAAGATCGCGGTGCGCAAGCCGCGGCGCAGCGCCAGCATGTCGCGGTGCTGAGGCTCCCGTTCAATCTCCAGCGCCAGCGGCTTGAGAAACGTGTGCGGGGAGGGCGCGCCGACCAGCACGACATATTGCGAGCCGTTGCCGATTTCCTCCTGCGGGCGCACGATGACATTGTCGCCGAGCTGGCGCATGGCCGCGCCGCCGCCGTCGTTGCGGTAATGCGCCACCCAGGCGAAGCCGGGCCGCTGCTGCAGCGCCGGCAAATAGCTGCTGTGCAGCCAGCCGAGGAAGCGTTCGCGGGTGTCGTCGGCGAGGTCGTACCAGGTGGCCCAGATGCCGCGATCCATATCGGCGGCGCTATTTAATCGCCTGCGGATTGATCGGCGAGCCGGTGCCGCCGGTGATGAGCAGCGGCGGCCCGCAGAAAAAGAACTCGTAGATGCTGTCCTCGGCGCAATCCTCGGCCAGTTCCTTGAGATAGAAAATCTCACCCATGCACAGGCCCATGGCCGGGATCACCACCCAGTGCCAGGGCTGGTTGGCTT
>CAZLWN010000075.1:0-18208 GCA_964563195.1 uncultured Undibacter sp.
GCGTCCTCGAGAATGGCCGCCAGCGCCACCATCAGCTGGTCATCGTTGCGCAACGGCTTGCTCGCGCGCCAGCGCGCTACGTTATCGATCAGCAACCGCATCGAGATCGTCTGTAGCGCCTGCCAGCGGTTGAAGGGATCGCTGTCGTGGGCGGCGAGAAAGGTGAGATCGTCGCCGGTTAGATCATTGTCGAGCTTGATCGGCGCGGAGAAGCCGCGGTTGATCGAGAGCACGGGGCGCTCGGCAACGCTGGTGAATGAGATGCTTTGCGACGGCTCGCTCAACACGAATACGCCATGCTCGATTGCGCCGTTGGCCGGTGACAGCGGCAGATCGCGGCCGTCCTTACCGACCAGGCCGAGCACCAGCGGGATCACCATCGGCTCCTTCGCGGGCTGGCCGGGCGTCGGCGGCACACTCTGCTTGCATTCGAGCGTGTAGGTCTTGCCTGCGGCATCGAAGCGGCCGGCGACCGTCACTAGCGGCGTGCCGGCTTGGCTGTACCAGCGCATGAATTGCGTCATGTCGCTGCCGCTCGCATCGGCAAAGCACTGGATGAATTGGTCGACGGTGGCGGCCTCGCCGTCGTGGCGCGCGAAATAGAGATCCATGCCGGCACGGAATTGTTTCGCGCCGATCAGCGTCTGCATCATGCGCACAACTTCGGCGCCCTTCTCGTAAACGGTAGTCGTGTAGAAGTTATTGATTTCCTTATAGGTTTCTGGGCGGACCGGGTGCGCCAGGGGACCAGCGTCCTCGACGAATTGGGCAGCGCGCAAGCCGCGCACGGCGGCGATGCGTTTGACCGGGCGCGAGCGCATGTCGGACGAAAATTCCTGGTCGCGGAAAACGGTAAGGCCTTCCTTCAGGCAAAGCTGAAACCAGTCGCGGCAGGTGATGCGGTTGCCGGTCCAGTTGTGGAAATATTCATGCGCGATCACTGCCTCGATGCCGGCGAAATCGCCGTCGGTCGCGGTTTCCGCGCTTGCCAGCACGTATTTGTCGTTGAAGACGTTGAGCCCCTTGTTCTCCATGGCGCCCATGTTGAAGTCGGAGACGGCGACGATCATGAAAATATCGAGATCGTATTCGCGGCCGAATTTCTCCTCGTCCCAGCGCATAGCGCGCTTGAGCGAATCCATCGCGTAGCCGCAGCGCCCTTGTTTGCCGTGCTCGACATAGATGCGCAGCGTAACGTCGCGCCCCGATAACGTGCGGAATCTGTCCTCCACACACGCGAGGCCGCCGCCGACCAGCGCGAACAGATAGGACGGCTTGGGATGCGGATCATGCCAGACCGCGAAATGGCGGCCGGCTGGCAGTTCGCCGCTCTCGACAAGATTGCCGTTGGAAAGCAGCACCGATGCTTCCTTTTTGTCGGCTTCGATGCGTGTGGTGTAGACCGCCATCACGTCGGGCCGGTCGGGAAAGTAGATGATGCGGCGGAAGCCTTCCGCCTCGCACTGGGTACAATAGGTATCGCTCGAGCGGTAGAGACCTGAGAGTTGGGTATTGGCCGACGGATCGACCAGCGTTTCAATTTCCAGCGTGAACGGGCCGTTCGGCGGCTGCGGAATTGTGAGCTGATTGGGCGTCGCCACATAGCTTTCCGCCGGCAGCGCGTTTCCATCGAGCTTGAGCGCGATAAGGGTGAGACCGTCGCCGTCGAGCACTAGCGGCGCGGCGGCGCTTTGCGGATTCGGCTTGAGCCTGAGGGTCGCGCGCACCTTGCTCTGCGTTGGATGCAGCGAGACGTCGAGGTGCACGGTTTCCACCAGCCAGTCGGGCGGATGGTAGTCCTTCAGGCGGATGGGCTGGGCGATGTCGGTGCGCATGAGCCGTTGATCTAGGATATGCGGCGGGGAAATGGAAGTCGGCAGTGCTTGTTCCGTCACCGCATCGGCTCGGCGTGGCCGATCACCCGGTTGATCGAAGGCGCGCGCTCGCGCAAGGCGCGCTCGAGCGCGTCGACCTGCTCGTGCACGCTCTGCACGCTTAAGCCCGGATCGACATGGCAGTGGAAATTGACGATTTCGCCGCCGTCGGTTTCGCGCACCCGCACCTCGTGCACGTCGCGGATGGTTTGGCTCTCGGCGGTGAGTTCCGCGAGCGCCATTTCCACCGCCTTTACCCGCTCCGGCGGCGCCTCGCGGCCGAGCGCCTCCTGCGGCTGCAGCGGCTCGATATGGGTCTCCACCTCGACGCCGAGGCCAAGCTCGGCCGCGATGGCGCTTTCGAGACTGTCTGCCAGGTCGTGGGCAGCGCGCAGCGTGAGCTTGCCGTCCACTTCCAAATCGAGCGAGACCGCAAGCCGGTCGTTAAGCTCGTGCACAGTCACGTGATGAACCGCAAGCGCGCGGTTGCGCGCGATCACCATCACGCGGTCGAGCACGGTTTCGTTGTCGAGCGCGACCGGATTGATCGTGACGATCGCTTGCGCGCCCGACATCTGATCGCGGAGCGCGGCCTCGACCGCAGTCTTGATTGCCGTCACCCGATCGAGCGGCAGCGCCCGGCTGACCGCAACATTGAGATCGATGAAAGTCTTCTCGCCGACCGCGCGCGCGCGCACCTGCTCGACCGCGACGACCCCCGGAACTTTCCCGGCAATGGCGGTGATATTGGCGGCGGCGCCCGGCGGCGCGACGTCGATCAACATGTCGATGGTGCGGCGGCCGAGCCGCCAGCCGGCAACGCAAACCAGCGCCGCCACAACGAGCGCGGCGACCGAATCCGCCCATTGCAGGCCAAAATGGACGCCGATCAGGCCCGCTAGAACCGCCAAAGATGACCATAGGTCAGACGAAAAATGCAGCGCGTCGGCTTCGAGCGCGTGGCTCGAGGTCTTTTGCGCCGTTTGCGACAATGCACGCGCGCGCACGAAATCCACGGCAATCGATATCAGGATCACACCGAATGCCCAGACATTGGCGATCACCGCATGCGGCTCGTGCTCGATCAGGCGCAGTACCGCCTCCCAGATCACCACGCCCGAAAGCAGGAACAGCAGCGCGGTTTCGGCGAGCGCGGAGACCGCTTCCACTTTGCCGTGGCCGTAATGGTGCTTTTCATCGGCCGGCTTGCCGGAGATGCGCACGGCGATATAGGTCATCACGGTGGCGCCGAGATCGATCAGCGAGTGGCCGGCTTCCGACAGGATCGCCAGCGAGCCGGTGGCAAGACCGACCAGCGCCTTGGCAATCGTCAGCCCCGCCGAGGCGGCGATTGAGGAAAGCGCGACCTGTTCCTTTTCACTCTGCATGCGGCGCCTTGCGTTTCACGGCGCGATCGGCTTGCCGTCGGTCGTAAGACGATTGGGTGCGCGGCGGTGCAAGGACTAAGGGCAATTGCGGTAACTGCTAGTTCACACCGAAGCGCACAATGGTATCTTTAACGTGCTCGCGAAAGTTCGTTCCGAACAGCGTAACGGAGGCACCTTCGCTATCCACTGTACACGATCAAACGCCACCGCCCTAAGAGGTCTTATGGCGATTTATTCTCGGCGGACGGAATTTATTCGTGATATTGCCGTTGTCTTAACGCTGCGCCACGCCGCCAGCGCGGTTGGTGTTCGAGGGACCTGATCTGGCCATTCATCCAATATACCAATCAATCTTGCACGAATGCCACAAACAACCGAATATTCACGTCACTGCGGAAATTAGCTAGGAAATCCCGCCTCAGGGCTCAAGAAGGCGCCGTATCCGAGACGGTCCGACGAAACGCAAAAGACCAATGGAAAAACGCGTGACCCATGACATTGCCGCGTTGCTCGCCGAGCGGCAGGCCGACCGCTATGACATGCACAGCCGTCATCTCAACGAACAGATGGTGCGGATGCTCCGGGCGATCGGCTACGACGTCGACTACCACCGCGGCGCCGGACAATACCTGTTCGATCGCAGCGGCACGCGCTATCTCGATTTGCTCAGCGGTTTCGGCGTATTCGCCATCGGACGCAATCACCCGGCACTGCGCGAAGCTTTAAAAACCATTCTCGACAGTGAGCTTCCGAATCTCGTGCAGCTGGACGTATCGACGCTTGCCGGCATCCTCGCCGAACGCCTGCTGGCGCATGTTCCCTATCTCGACAATGTATTTTTTGCCAATTCCGGCACCGAGGCGGTCGAGGCGGCCATCAAATTCGCGCGCGCGTCGACGGGGCGTCCCGGACTTGTGTACTGCGAACACGCCTTCCACGGTCTCACCACCGGCGCGCTGGCACTCAATGGCGACGCGATTTTCCGCGAAGGCATGGAACCACTGCTGCCTGATTGCGTCCGCATTCCGTTCAACGACCTGGCTGCGCTCGAACGGGCGCTTGCCTCACGCACAATGGCGGCTTTCTTCGTCGAGCCGATCCAGGGCAAGGGCGTGAACCTGCCCGCCGACGGCTATTTGCAAACAGCTGCGGACCTGTGTCGCCGTCACGGCACCTTATTCGTTGCCGACGAAATCCAGACCGGGTTGGGCCGGACCGGCCGCTTTCTGGCGGTTGAGCACTGGAACGTCGAGCCGGACATGGTCCTGCTGTCCAAGTCGCTGTCCGGCGGGCATGTGCCAAGCAGCGCCGTGCTGACCCGCAAACACATCTTTAAAAAGGTGTTTGATCGAATGGATCGGGCCGTGGTGCATGGCTCCACATTCTCCAAGAACGATCTGGCGATGGCGGCAGGCATCACCATGCTTGATGTGATCGAGTCGGAACGGTTGATGGAGAACGCGGCCCGTATGGGGGATCGCCTGCTGAACGGTCTGTCGGAGCTAATCCCCCGCTACGAGTTGCTTATGGACGTCCGCGGCAAGGGACTGATGATCGGGATCGAATTTGGCGCGCCGCAATCTTTCAAGCTGAAGGCCTCATGGAACATGCTTGAGGCCACAAACAAGGGCCTGTTCTGCCAGCTCATCACGATCCCACTATTCAAGGAGCACAAGATCCTTTGCCAGGTGGCGGGGCATGCAAGCCACACGATCAAGCTCTTGCCGGCCCTCGTCATCTCCGATGACGACTGCGAATGGATTCTGAAGGCATTCGACACCGTCATCGCCAATAGCCACCGCGTGCCGGGTGCGGTCTGGTCGCTCGGCAAGACACTGGTTGACCACACCATGCGCGCCCGCGCGGCGCGCTAAATTTGCAGCCGCATGGGATCCGGCCGCTTTCTCGCTGGTTGTTATGACCGCATTGACGGCAACAATGATGGGTGGAACAGAAGCGCCCCAGAGGTTGAAAAATCGGCGCGATCCGGACGTCTAGGGGGTCATGGCAACACCAGCAATGCAACTATAAATGACTGATATCGTTAGAATATTTTCCATTGCGCCGATGATGGAGTGTGTGAGCTGCGGCTGAAACGCTTTAATTTATAAAAGCTTGGCAAGCGCAGCGTTCACGCACATCGTACTGATCGTCGTACTTGCGTGCGAAAGAGAGTAGCTAGCTGACGTTGTTTGATAACTCAGCTTTCTTGCCCGCCTACCAACATCCCAGCGACGTCAAAAGCAATATTCCGCGAGGTCCGTGTCAGGTCCGCTATACCCCAATAGCAGAAATTCGGCGGCAGTTCTTCGATGTCCGCTTCGGGTCATTAGCGACATAGCTGGTCAAGACCAAAGCCCTTGTTTGTCCGCTTTGGTAAAGTGGACAAACCCGAGCGTGGTTGGATTGGCTGCTAATTGCCAAATGGCGACAACGCAACGTTGTCCTACTTGGATGGCAGCAGGACGGTCACGAAAAACCGGTAGCCAAGATCTTTTGGTCCGGCATTGGCGGGACTGGCTGCCCAATACCGAAGCCCGCCGCCGATTTGTACCGGCAGCTTCCCGACTCTAACCAGCTTGGCAATCGTGCCATTGATCGGCACCGACCATTTGTCGGTAACCCAATTGTAGGTGCTTTCAGTATTAAGCGAAAAGGTCCAGGCATCCTTGGTGGTGTAGGACACGAACGGCTGGAGGAACGTGCTGCTGACTTCCCTGCGATTGCTGTCGCCGGCATATGACCAGAGATGGTTTGCGAGCATGCCGTAGGTGAACCCGCCTGTCTGCCAGAGCACAACGCCGGTTGGACCCGCACTATATTTTCCCGTTCCCAGCTTCATGTCCGTCGCGGTGGGAAACTGCAATGCTGGGCCGACGCCCCAAATGATGCCGCCAGGGCCAGGAGCTACCGGGGAGAAAAACAGGCTCTGCAAGGTGTCGCCTAGCCCGAACTGGTGGCCGGAGCCGGGTGCAATGTCGTTCTGGTTCACGATTGGCAGGATCGTTCGTGAAATGACGTTCCAATCTGGATTAAGGTGAATCGGTATGACGGGCTGGATGTTCAGGTAAGATTGCTTCCCCTCGTGCAGCGGACCAATTTTGTCGTTGTAATTAAACTGGAACGGAATGCTGATTAAGTTTGCGATCGGGTTTGATAGTTTCTTGGCAAGATCGGCGTCTTGCGCATGCGCGATCGGCGTACACAGGAAGCAAAGACCGCAAGCAAGACAGACAAAGATCCGCTTCATCCGAAATAATTGACTCGTCATTTCTCTAGCTCCAAGAGGTCAAACGCGGACGTAAAAATGTGTCTCGGCCAAGATTTCATGACCGAGACACACGGTGCCGTCAATCCAAGATACTGTCATTAACGTCGACGCGGCAGATCAGAGACGAATTCAATTTCGCTAAGCCGCCATGTCTTGTCGAAAAACGACGGGAGCGGGCTGTAGAGGCGCAGGAGCGTGAACCAGCCTTTGCCGGGCACGGTCTGAATCCAGTTGCCGCGCTTGACCCCCTTGGGCTGGTTCGGACCGAAATAGACGGTCGTCGAGCCATCGGCTGCCGCCTCGGCGGCGGGCGATGGATAGGACTGGCTGCCGGCGCGCGGATATTTTTGCGGCGTCTGGAGCATCGAGCGGGTCTGGTTGTCGTAGAGTGTGAAAGACCAGAACGCCCGCGCCGGGATGCCCTTGGGCAGCGTCACCTTGTAGGTCCTGGCGCCATCGAACGGCTTGCCGTCCGCGTCCAGGAAGCCCATCAGATACTGCGATCCAACGCCGGGAATGCGCATGATCATGCCCGGCGAATCGAGTGTGTAGGCGTAGTAGAAAGCCGTGCGCGAATCGAGGGTGCGGGCGCCGGTCGGCGGTTGCGGCTTGAACATGCCGCCTTCGAAGAGCGGCGGCGGTGTCTCAAAAAAGGCGCCGCCCTCCCACAGCATGTTGGCCCAATGGGAGTTGGGGTAATAGAGCCATTCCGGATGAGCTTCGGCAATTTGCCAGTTGAGTACCCGCCCGGCTGCATTTCCCACTGCCGCCGCATCCGTCAGGATCTTCTTCATGCGGGCGTCGGGCTTGAACGGCTTGCCCTTGACGATCCCAATCGCGGCGAGCTGACCGGCAAGCTCGACGTCGTAGCTGGTCGCAGGCTCGTTCTGAACGTTCTCGTTGATCATCTCGAAGAAGCCGTAGTCGCCGGGCGGGATGGTATTGAATGACTTGCCGCTGGCCTCGATGAACTTCATCTCCGGGATTTTTGGCTCCCCGGCGAGCCTGACCTTGCCTGTCAGCGCCTGTGCGATACTGGTGCCCTGGCTGCCCGGCGCGTAGCGGTAAATTTTCGTATTGGCTTTGATGTTGTCAACGGCCGGTTTCGGATCGTTATTCACCAGGAACGCCCGCGCGGCATAAAGGACATGGTTTGTCTTCGAATGAGCGATGTAATAGCCGCCCTCGGGCAGCGGGCCGTCGTAGCCCGGAGGCACAATCAAGTACTTGCCGCCCAGACCGCGGTCGGGCCCCGGGCGGCCGATATCGATCACCCACGAGAACCACATGTCGTTGATGGTGCCGAGCCCCTTCGGCGGCTGCTCAATGACCATCGGGCCTTTGGTCAGGTCCACCACGGCCATGTAATAGACAGTGTCGGCGTTGGCCGTCAGGAACAGCGAGTTCGAGTCCATCAAGGCCGGGAAGATGACAACATCGTTATATGCAGCGCCGATGCTCAGGAGGCCCTTGAGAATCGCGTAGGCGGACGCGCCGCGGAAGCTGTTGTTGTAGACGTTCAAGGCGCGGGTGAAGACCAGGGTGTCATAGACCTTCTCGGCGGTCGCGACGGTTGGCGCGCCGTCCTTGAATTCGAGCGTGCCGATGCGCGATTGGACTTTGTCCGGCGTCACAAGGGACGGAGGAATTGCGGATGCCGCCTGAGCCGCAACCATGCAGGGCAGCGCCAGCGCAACGCACGCCACGACTGCTCCCACGTATTTGCAACGCCGTTTCATAATGTCATTTCCCTTGCGTGGTCACGCCGTGAATTCCTAGGTCACGGTGCAGTTTTAGTCTATGCGACCAATGACACGATAGCGTGAAGCACATTTCGCGCAATGTTCGCTTTGGGTCATTCGCTGCCGAACAATCCGACGCCAGCATCGATCAATGTCCGCTATTACTCTAAAAGCGGACAAGGGTGGTTTCTGACTGTCCCCTTGGCGCCATTCGCAGACTCATGCATTGCAACAATTCCAACACAATTTTCGATCGCTTGTTTGATGCGCCATAGCTGTAGGTGAAGGGGCGTCGGTGCGCCCTTTCCCATAGTCCGCCTTTGGTCAATGCGTCATTGCAAACATTTCCGCACGAATTTGATCCGCTCGATCGGACCAAGCTTCTGCGCATCAGCCTTTTTGCGGCAGTCCTCTCGGTCTTTGAACCGCTCTTCTATTCGTTGAACCAAAGTAAGATCTTCCGAGACCGGTCCGTCCGCGGCGGCCTTCATCCCGGCCTCAAACTTCTTGATGTCCGCGGCCGACAAATGCGGGCGATCCAGCTTGAGCGTGAGTTTGTTGAGCTTGGCCGTCAGCGGGAACGGCGGCTTGTAGTCGGCGTCGTTGACGCCGGTCAGGGTATCGGAGCCGATGTCGAAGCTCTCGTCCCACTGCAGGATCATCGGCAGGGTTTTTTCCATCTTCTCGGTGGCGACCGCCTTGCCGTCGACCTTGAGCGTGCCGGTGCCGGAGCGGCCGACGCCGCTGAAGTTGTTGAACGCCAGCGTGCCCGGGCCCAAGCCGTCGTATTTGAAGTCGAACTCGACTGTGTGCCTGCCGGGCGTAAGCGCGTCAGGGCCTTCCCACTTGATGCGCTTGAGGTCGACCAGGTTCCACAGGAACACCGGCTTGCCCTTCAGCAGGTAGAAGCCGTAGCCGCCGAAACGCCCGCCCGAGGTCAGAATCATGCCCTCAGCGCCACCTTGCGGCACTTCGATGTCGGCGGTGATCGTGTAAGAGGTGTTCAGCAAGAGCGGCGAGTCACCCTGCGGCAGACCAACCATCGGCCGCGTGTAGACGAACTCCGTGCGCCCGGCGGTGATGTTCGGGCGCGGCGCAACAATGCGTGCCGCCACCGATGCGTCCATCGGGAAGACCTGGTACTTCTTTGCTTCCGCGACGAACTTCTTGCGCATCTCCGCCACCTTCTTCGGGTATTTTGCGGCGATGTCCTCGGCCTGGCTGAAGTCCTTATGCAGGTCGTAGAGCTGGAACACCTGGTTGTTGAGCGGATCCGGGTTGGCCGGACCGAAGGCCTCCCACGGTGCGCGGTTCACCTTGGTGCTCAGGAGCCAGCCGTCGTCATAGAGCGCCCACTGGCCCATCATCTCGAAGTACTGCGTCTTGTGGCGCGAGGCGACCTTCGCGTTCTTGGCATCGAAGGTGTAGAGGAAGCTTGTGCCTTCGATCGGCTTTTGCTTGAAGCCGTCCACAGTCTCGGGTGCATGGATGCCGGCGGCTTCCAGGATCGTGGGCACGACGTCGATGACGTGGATGAACTGTTCGCGCAGACCGCCCTTGTCCTTGATGCGCGCCGGCCACGACACCACCATGTTCTGGTTGATGCCGCCGAGCCGGGACGCGTTCTGCTTGAACCAGTCGAACGGCGTGTCGAAGGCCCACGACCAGCCGGCCGACATGTGGGGGTAGGTCTCCTCGGTGCCCCAGACGTCATAGAACTTCATCTGCACTTCGGCGGGAAGTTTGTTGAGGCCGTTGAAGAACGCGACCTCGTTGGGCGTGCCGAGCGGCCCGCCCTCGGCGCTGGTGCCATTGTCGCCATTGATGTAGATGATCAGCGTGTTGTCGAGCCTGCCCGCCTCCTCGAAGGCCTGGATCACGCGGCCGATCTCGTGGTCGTTGTACGCCGCATAGGCGGCGAAGATCTCCACTTGGCGGATGAAGAGCTTCTTCTCCACTGCGCTGAGCTGGTCCCACGGCTTCAGGACGTCATTGGGCCAAGGCGTCAGCTTCGAGTTTTTGTCGATCACGCCGAGCCGCTTCTGGTTCTCGAAGATGCGCTCGCGCAGCTTGTTGTAGCCATCGTCGAACAGGTGCATCGCGTGGATCTTGTCCACCCACTCCTTGGTCGGGTGATGCGGCGCGTGCGTGGCGCCGGGCGCGTACTTGATGAAGATCGGCTTGTCCGGCTGGGTCTGGTGAATGCGTGAAATGTAGTCGATGGCGTCGTCGGCCATCCCCGTGACGAGGTTCCAGCTCGGCTTGCCTTTGAAGGGATAAATTTGCGTGGTGTTGCGGAACAGGTTCGGCTGCCACTGGTTGGCGTCGCCGCCGACGAAGCCGTAGAAGTATTCGAATCCCATGCCGGTGGGCCACTGGTCGAAGGGCCCGACCTGGCTGGCCGCGAAGGCCGGCGTATTGTGGTCCTTGCCGAACCAAGCGGTAGCGTAGCCGTTGTCGAGCAAGATGCGCCCGATCGTCGCCTTGTCCTTGTCGATGATGCTGTTGTAGCCGGGGAAACCGGTCGACTGCTCCGAGATCACGCCGAAGCCTGCCGAGTGATGGTTGCGTCCGGTGATGAGCGCCGCCCGCGTCGGCGAGCACAGCGCGGTCGAGAAGACCCGGTTATAGCGCAGTCCCTCATTCGCAATGTTGTCCATCGTCGGCGTCGGGATCACGCCGCCAAAGGTGCTCGGCACCCCGAAGCCGGCATCGTCGGTAATGATGAGCAGGACGTTCGGCGCGCCCTTGGGCGGCACCACGCGAGGCGCCCACCACGGCTTCGACTGCAATGCGTCATCCTTGATCAGGCCGCCGAATTTCGGGTCGGGCGGCGGAAGTTGTTTTCCGTCGAGCGTGGTGGTGGCGCTGGGCGAACCCGGGACACCTGTGATCTGCTGAGCCAATGCCGACACGCAACTAAGAGCGAGAATACTGGCGACCGAAATAAGGAAGTGACTGGGTTTCATGACAACAACTCCAACTCGGTTATTGCGATTGCCTTAGTAACAAGGCGGATAAGGGTAGTAACCACAGGCAGGCCGGTAGTAGGGGGCATAGGGATAGGGGTGATAGTAGGCAGCGGCGGCTGCGGCGCCAGCGGCTCCCGCATATATGGCGCCGCGAAACGCCGTTCGACGCGCCACACCGGCGAATGATAGCGGCGTGCGCGGAAGCCCAATGATGTCGATGAACACAGCGGCAGGGCCGTCTGCGCCATTCAGGTTCCCTTCGAGCACTTGCACGTCGAAAGTCAGCTTGTCGCCGTCGAGCTTCGGCGACTTCAGAACAACGACCGCATCGCGGTCCGTCGAGGCATCCTTGCCCAGCGCAGATACCGTTGCGTTCGGCGGATCCTTGCCAAAGCTGTCGTCGGATTTCCATTCGTCGAGTAGGTTCTTAGTGAGCTGGTGGCCAGCCGAGCGCACTGGGCGATCGGCGAACACAATGGCGTTGGGTGACACGCCGGTCAGCGTCAACTTGTCGCCGTGTAGCGTCGCACCGCGCGAGTTCAAGACAATAAGCGACGGCACGATCTGCGACTTGGCCGACGTAGGCACGCCAATCGATTTTGGTGCCGGCTGCGGTCCGGAAGTCGGCGCCGACTGCGCGAAGCTTAGCTGTGGAATGCACATTAAGCTCGCGACAGCGAGCGACAAATAGATGCGAGTGCTTGTCATGTCGGGCTCCCCGTTTCACTCATGTGCCTTGCGAGCGTTGAACCTATTGCATGTCGTCGAAATGACGCCCGCCTATTCAGGTCTCAGCGGTAATAAAATGCGCGCCGGTAGCTGCGGCGGGCGACACCCGCGTACGAAAGCGGTGTAAGCGGTCGCCCAATGATATCGATGAACACAGATACCTCGGTACCCGTAGTCGGCATATCGCCGCCCAGAACTTTGACCGTATAGGTGAGGTTGTCGCCTATCAATTCGGGATTCTGCAATTCAACGACGACCTGCTTCAGATTGCTGCCTTCCAAAATGGAGACATCCGCATTGGGCGGATTCGACTTGAAGCTGTCCTTGCCCTCGCTCCAGAACGGAATGAACGCCGTTGTATTCATGTTGCCGGCGAGGCGTTCCGGACGATCCGTAAAAAAAACCGTAACAGGGCTCACGCCGGTCAATGTCAATTTGTTCGCGGACTTGTCGAACGTCAGACCTTTGGAGGTTTGCACGAACAAAAAGTCTGCGGTTTTTCCTTCAGCTGCCTGGGCAAGACCCGAGTTGGCTAATGCCGCTGATGACAACGCAAAAACCGTTGTGGTCGCGAATTTCCGTCGAGTAATCATCGGGAACTTCCTTTTCGCATTGGGATGACGATTCACGCAGTCAGACCAGAGGGCGGCTATGCGACCGGGCTCAGAACTCAGGCTACAACATTTTAGACGCCCCACTAGCAGGTCTGAACGTCGTTTGCCATCCGTAGTACCTCAATACCACGCCGTCGTGTTGAGCAGAAGGCTGAACGCTATTGCGTGTGTTTAACGCGCGTCAAGAAATATAGGCATAGCCGGTATGAAATATTGGCGTAGCTGGTATACAGTATGCCGTTTCGTTTTGTGCAACCTCGCGGCGCGAAACGTCTTGGCCTCGAAAACTGGATGGTTCAGTGACAAATTTATTACATACGAAAGTACTATTCCTACGCAATGCAACTCGTAGGCCCGCATTATCTTTTTTTATTTGTGGGAGAACTAGCAATGCACACCCATCGCATATTCACCGGAAAGCCGCAACACTCACTCCGGTTCAGATTTAGGTATCGGAACTTTATCATCCGGGACTGACGATAACCGTCCGAACCTTGCATCGCTCTTGCCGGAAGGCCGGAAAAGACCGAGAATTCACGCCAATGCGGCAACCATCTGGGGCCGGGCAGAATTGAAAAGTGCATGACGTAATCCGATGAGCGTGGGCGGATCGTCTTTGGAAAATTGGGGCAATATGAATTCAGTTTAACTGGCTCGCCACAATTCGTTGCCCGACGAAAATCAACATCGGGCTAAAGGGAGCGACAATATGCGTAAAACATTCATCTTGGTGGCAACAGCTCTGGCCATTTCCGTCTCAAATGCGCAAGCTCAGGTGGACCTTAGCACCTATGCTGATGCGAACGGTTTTATCGACGTTCAAGCCCTGACCTGCGCTCAACTCGCCAACACTTGGCAAGGTGATGCCGATCGGCTCGCCGCATGGTACAGCGGTTGGTACAACGGGCTCGCAAAAAAGCACTACATGGATGTTAGAAAAGGAAAAGAAGCCGAGCACGAGGTGATTGTGTATTGCAAGGCCCATCCCGAACTGCGGATTATCCAAGCCATGGAAGTTGTTTTCAAGAATATGAGAGAAAGACTCGGCATCAAAGTGAAGTAGTGGCACGCCGCTTCGGCGGTAAAGCTGAGTTCACATTGCGACACCAGGTTCGAAAAAATTTGCGCCACATCAAGGAGGAAAAGATGGCTACATGCTCGCGGTCTCGGCGGGGTTTATTTATGGTGGGCCGCTATACGGCCGCGATCATTATAGCGGCCACGATGCTATTATCCGTGACGCCAGGCGCGCAGGCCCAGGACGCCGCGAAAGTCCTGAAGGCGATGACCGACTATGTGGCGAGCCAAAAGGTTATATCGGCAACATTTGATGCGGACATTGAAGTCATTACCAACGACCTGCAAAAGATCCAATTTGCGAGTTCCGGTCAAATGCTGCTGAGCCGTCCGGACAAGATTCATGCCAGTCGGATCGGCGGCTACGCTAATGTCGAGCTTATCTTTGACGGCAAGACACTCAGCGTGTTCGGCAAGAATGTAAATGCTTACGCCCAAGCAAACGCCGCAGGGTCGATCGATCAGGTTGTCGCCCGGTTGCGAAACCAGTTCGGTGTGGCAATCCCCGGCGCCGACTTGTTGCTGTCCCACGCATATGACGAGATGACGAAGGATGTTCTCGATGCCAAGCACATTGGTCGCGGCGTTGTTGACGGCGTTGAATGCGAACACCTTGCGTTCCGCGACAACGATGTCGACTGGCAGCTGTGGGTCGAAGTCGGCAGCCGTCCGATCCCGCGCAAATACGTCATCACCAGCAAAGCCGTGGCTGGCGCGCCCCAATACACGCTTCGTATCAAAGACTGGAAGACGAATGTGCCGGTGCCCTCGGACGCCTTTGCATTCAAGCCGCCGGCGAACGCCAAGAAGGTCGAATTCGGGGCCTTAGCCGGCATCGACGAAATTCCCCCAGGCGTAGCACCAGGAGGCAAGAAATGACCATCACGAAAGCCAGCGTTTTGCGCGCCATCTTGGCGGCCATCGTGGGTATTGGATGTATCTTCGTCAGTGAAAAGGTTTCGCTGACCAATCCGGGATCATTGGTCACAGAGGCGAATGCGCGAATTGGGCGCCCGCTCACGCCATTGAGCTATGCCGGTGTTGCGCGACGTACCACGCGCCGAGCCGTAGCATACGGGGCAGCGGCTGCGGCACCGGTCTACGCAGCTCCGGTGTACGGAGCTCCAGTCTACGCGGCGCCCGCGTGTTATCAGGTGGCAAATGCCTATGGGCAACTCACCACGGTATGTCCGTAGTAAAGATCAAAAAAGAACGGCTACTTGCCGAAACCACGACGTTTTGAAGCGACTGCAGAATATGGAGAAGCTTTCCCCATCCGCCTTGCCACTATTATCCTTGCTCGCCGCGCTGCTGGCGGGCGCAGAATAGGGCGGGCAATCCCAGTTGGAGGATTCAATGCTTAAGCATAGTTCGACTTTGGCGGCACTCGCAGTGATTGCGATACTGACCATGCCTGCAAACGCGCAAGCTCCGAAAAACTGGACTCAGGTGGGCATGTTAAGGTGCGTGGTCAACCCGAGCATCGGGTTTATCATTGGCGGCCACAAGTCGATGGAGTGCCGTTTTATCCAGAACGCGCCGAACCACCCGCCGGAGGCGTATGAGGGCGCGCTCAATACGGCGGGGCTCGACATCGGCATCTCCGCCGGTGGCGTGTTCGGCTGGGCCGTGTTCGCGCCGACGGTTGGCACACCCGCCGGCGCGCTTGCCGGCGAATATGTCGGCGCTTCGGGCGACGTCGGCATCGGTCTTGGCGTTGGCGCCAACGTCCTGATCGGCGGCTCAGCGCGCACGCTCGCACTGCAGCCGGTCTCGCTGGAGGGCTCGGTTGCCGTCGACGTCACGCTCGGTGTCTCTGCCCTCAAGCTTCGGCCGGCGCACTGAGGCTGCGCTTCACCGCCTTGGCGGATGTCCGCTTCGGGTCAAAAGCCGACAAACGATCCCCGGCCAAAATCGATTTTGTCCGTTGTTAGTCAAATAGCGGACAAACTCGGGCGCGGTAGGGATGTCTGCTAAGTGCTAATAGCGGACGTCGGCTAGGTTTTGCTTTTGGTCGTTGACAAAAGCAAAGATCCCCAAGCAGAAATGGTACTGAAAGCAGAACGTGTGTTTAGATTGGGCAGCGACGACTGCGTACACTTAGCGGCCAAATTTGACAACATTCAGTGGAAACAAATCGTCTAGCGCGCACTGTTCTGGATTGCGGTCGGCAGCGCGGCCGATTTGTGCTTCTTGCAATAGGCCAGAACCCTCGCGGAGTTCTTTTCCATGCGATTGAAGTCGATGGCAGCGATATTTTTCGATGCGCTGTAATAGCCGCTCATCCAATATTGAATGAACTCTTGTCTACTAAAATCGGAGTCGAGCAAGTTCTTGCACGTAACTTGGTTCATTTCCAATCTAACTTGAGCCGTTGCGGGCAACGAAGCCGCCCCGAGCAAGATCATAGCAGCGATAATGGCGATGCGAGGCATGGGGTGCTCCACCGTTCCAAAGGTTTTATTGGTTGGCTGCGGCTCTTTTTAAGCCGGACATGACGGTTTCACTGGGATGGTATTTACACCACGCCTTCACGTTAGCGATATTCTTTTGATACGCCACAAGATCGACCCATGTTTTGCCGACCTGATAGCTAAACCAACCACTCATCCACGCGGAGAATCTCCGCGTTTGATCGGGCGACAAAGCGAGATACTGCTCGCATCTAACACTGGCCATTTCGATGGTCAGCTGCGCATTTGCCGCTACCGGAATAACCAAGACCGCGAACGCCAGGTACATTTTTCGAAACCACGTCATGGTGCCTCCTTGTTGTGAGCTTTCCAAACTATGCAGGCGACCTCTCGTCCCCCGATGCTCAAGAAATAGCATAACAGAAAATGCCAGAACAGATGGGAGCAATAAATTATTCCTGCAATTCGGTTTGTCCGCTAAGTGCCAGAAGCGGGCTCGTGCACCAAAAAGGGAATATATTGAGGCTTGCTCGGAATCCGCTTTGGGATATTAGCGGACATGGCCACTATTTTTTAAACGCATGCGGTTGCCCTTAAAGTGCACACTCATTGACGCGTGTGTCGCGTCCTTGTCATGTCGATAGCCGACGCTTCACAACCGTGTGACATGCGTCTTTTTGTTGAATTGACTTTGGAGTGCAAAGCGCTCTAGTCGCATAGTCAGTCAACACGGCCAATCATAAAAATTTGCGCATGCCCTAACGGAATGTCACAATCCGCGCAGTTTCTGCCAATCAAATGGGATATTCAATATGCTGACGAAACGCGAGCTTCTCCACTCCGCCGCGCTGGCTACAATTACGCTCGCCGCGTCCAAGTCCACCGCGGTCTTGGCTCAGACAAATCGCCCCGGTTTCTTCAAGGCCAAGGACATCGCCGAGGCCGGTTTCATCTACAGCCTGCCGATCGTCATGAACTATGCCGTGATGTACGCCTACGCCGTGGATCGCAATTCCGGGCAGTTCAAGGCGCCCTTCAACCAGATCAAGAACGAAGCGCGCGTGTTTACCTATAAGGACACCGCGATCGTCACCCCGAATAGCGACACGCCCTATTCGTTCCTGTGGATGGACTTGCGGGCGGAACCGGTCATTATTTCAGTCCCGGCGGTTGAGAAGAGCCGCTATTACGCGGTGCAACTCGAAGACGGCAACACCTACAATTACGGCTATATTGGAAGCCGGGCCACCGGCAACGAGGCCGGCGACTTTATGGTGGTCGGCCCCGACTGGAACGGAAAGACTCCGTCCGGCATCAAGAAAGTGTTCCGTTCATCGACGCAGTTTTCGGTGGCCGGCTTTCGCACCCAGCTCTTCGGCGCCGCCGACATGCCCAATGTCGCGAAGATCCAGGCCGGCTACAAAGCGCGGACGCTCTCAGCCTACCTGAACCAGCCGGCGCCACCCGCCGCACCGGCCGTCGATTTTCCGAAGATCGACAAGGAGCTCGTGAAGAAGAACTTCTTCGAATATCTAGACTTCGCTCTGCAGTTTGCGCCCGCGCAAGAGAACGAGAAAGAGATTCGGGCCCAGCTTGCGGCCATCGGCGTTGGGGCCGGAAAGAAATTCAACTTCAAGGACCTTTCGGTGAAGGATAAGCTCGAGGTCGCCTTGGGGATGAAGGAAGGCGATCGCAAGATTGATGAGGCCGTCAACAAGGCCGGCGTCTCCGTCAACGGCTGGCGGGTCAGCTCGTTCTTTGGCGACAGTGCATTTTTCAACGGTGATTGGTTGAAACGCGCCGCCGGCGCCAAAGCTGGCATCTACGGCAATGACTCTGTCGAAGCAACCTATCCGCTTGGCAAATTCGACGCGGAGGGCAGGCCGCTCGACGGCAGCAAACACAAATACACTTTGACCTTCGCAGCCGGTCAATATCCGCCGGTGAACGCGTTCTGGTCGGTGACCATGTATGACGGCAAGACGCAGTTGCTGATCAAGAACCCGATCGACCGCTATCTGATCAACTCGCCGATGCTGCCCGAACTGAAGAAGAACGCCGACGGCTCGCTAACGATCTATATCCAGAAGGATTCGCCCGGCAAGGACAAGGAATCGAACTGGCTGC
>CAZLWN010000076.1:0-17958 GCA_964563195.1 uncultured Undibacter sp.
CGACGACCTGATCACCCACACCATGCCGCTCGATCAGATCAACGACGCCTTCGACTTGATGCACGCGGGCAAGTCGATCAGGAGCGTGGTGGTTTATTGATTTAATGATTCAACGCGAGTGTGCGGCGCCCACAATTCCCTCTCCCCTTGTGGGAGAGGGTGGCGAGCGCGGAGGGAATCCGAGCGCGAGCCGGGTGAGGGGTTACAAACTCTCGTGAGGCTAATAACCCCTCACCCGCCCTCGCTCGGCTCCGCCTGCGCTCGGGCACCCTCTCCCACAAGGGGAGAGGGAAAGTGAGTTTGCCTCACTGCTCTGCTACTTCGTGCACAGCCGCCGCGGCCTATCCGTCGGCTGATAGGTGCAGTCTTCCGGCGTGAAGGTGAAATAGGCCGCCTTGCAGGCTTCGATGTTGCACTTTGGTTTCGCTTGATCGGATGGCGCCGCGTCCGCCTTCGCTTGATCCGGCCTGGCCTGATCTTGCTTA
Source organism: uncultured Undibacter sp. (assembly GCA_964563195.1). GTDB lineage: Bacteria > Pseudomonadota > Alphaproteobacteria > Rhizobiales > Xanthobacteraceae > Pseudolabrys. The sequence continues at coordinate 486 of CAZLWN010000076.1, forward strand.
GCCTTTTCTAGCTTTTCCTGTTCGGCTTTAGCCGCGGCATTGGCGGCATTGGCCGCGGCGACCGCTGTGTCAACCGCCGCTTCAGGCGCTGCCGGCGGCGGCGTGCCCTTGGTGCAAAGCCGGCGCGGCCCGTCCGACGGCTGGTAGGTGCAATCGCTCGGTGTGAACGTGAAATAAGCGCGCTTGCAGGCCTCGATATCGCACCTTGGATTAGCCTGCTCGGTCTTGGCCGCGTCCTGCTTGTTCGCCGCATTGGCGGCATTTGCCGCTGCGACGGCCGGATCGACCGCCGCCTGCGCCGGCTTCGGCGGCGTGCCCTTGGTGCAAATCCGGCGCGGCCCGTTGCTGGGCTGATAGGTGCAGTCGGACGGCGTGAAGGTGAAATAGGCTTGCTTGCAGGCCGCGATGTCGCATTTGTCGCTGACCTGCTGGCCGGCGTCCTCCGCCGCGTTCGGATCATCGGCCGTTGCGACATCCTGCGGCGGCTGGCCCTTGTCGCAGAAGCGGCGCGGGCCCTCGTAAGGCTGCCAGCTGCAATCCGACGCGCGGAAGCTGCGATAGGCGGCCGAGCAGGCATCGATGTCGCATTTCGGCTGCTCGCTTTCCGGCGGCGGCGGCGTTGCGGTTTGCTCGGGCGCCATGACGCTGGGCGTGGCGGCGTTGCGAACCGGCTTCGCCGCCGGATTGACGGCGGCGACACGTGGCGCGGGCGCGGCCGGGCGCGCCGGGGTGACGACGCGCGGCTGGCTCTCAACCTTGGCGACACGCTGGACCGGCGGCGGAAAGCGCGCGGCGGCTTTGGCCGCCAGCACGGAGGCCTCGGTTTCCGGCATTGGCGGCAGCGGCGCCCTCGTCCAGTGGAGCCCGAACGCCACGCTGCTGGCGGCGACCAGCACGACCGCGCAATAGAACAGAAACGACTTCGCTTGGCCCGTCTGTGACGAAGACATGACAACCCACACCAGAAATGCGGCAACCGGTTCCGCTCGGGTTCCGTTCCGTCAAGATTGCGTCAAGACGGCAGCGCTGCGCAAGGCGTGGGTAAGATCTGCGACCGCTTGCGAGTTCCGCCGCACCCGAAATGGCCCCTTTCTCGCCCTCAAAACGCATATCGCGGCTTTAGATGGCGAGCCCACTAGCCGGCGGCTGATACGGGAGTCATCTCAATGTTGCTGCGCTCTGCCAACGCGTTTTGCGCCGTCGCCATCGTTCTTGCCGTCTCGCCGATCGCAAAAGCTCAATCCGGGCTGGCCTCGGTTTGCAGCTATCCCGACGAAAAGACCACCAGCGGCGAACCCCCGACATCGCACGCGATGACCGCGGCGCATCGGACGCTGCCGCTCGGCTCGCATGCGCGCGTGACCAATCGGCGCAACGGACGCAGCGTGGTGGTGCGCATCAACGACCGCGGTCCATTCCTGCCCGGGCGCATCATCGACCTTTCGCCGGCGGCCGCAAAGGCGCTCGACTTCTCCGGCGTGGCGCCGGTCACGGTGGACGGTCCGCACCATTAAGCGCCAGATGGCACACCAGCCTCATTTCGGTTTGCTGACCACGTCCTGCCCTTCCGCGAGATCGAGCGGCAGCTTCCGGCTGTCGAGATCGACAGTGCGTTTGCCGAGCCGTCGGCATGTCAGAAAAGTGCCATGTCCGGTCATCCCAGCAATTGCCGGTGAAAACAACAAACGGAGAAGCCCGGGCACGAAGTAAGCCGGGCTCAAGGAGCGATACGCATATTCGCACTTGATTTCTGTCAATTTTCGCCGCTTCCCGTCATGTATTCTGCCGCCAATTCATAAGCGATCATGCGCGGGGAGGAGACTGATATGAATGCGCCTGGCCGGGCGGGAACTCGCATGACTGCTGCTGATACTGCGCGCGGCCTGGCGCTGTTGCGCGATCCACTTCTCAACAAGGGCACCGCTTTTTCCGAGCAGGAGCGCGACGCGTTTGGGTTGCGCGGCCTCTTGCCCGCCCACGTGCTGACCATGGAGGCGCAGGCCGCGCGCCTGATGACCAATCTGCGCCGCCTGCCCAATGACCTCGAAAAATACGTGGCGCTCAACGCGCTGCACGACCGCAACGAAACGCTGTTCTTCCGCATCGTGTGCGACAACATCGATGAGATCCAGCCGCTGATCTATACCCCGACGGTCGGGCTCGCCTGCCAAAAGTTCGGCCATATCTTCCAGCGGCCGCGCGGCCTCTTCATCAGCGCCAACGATCGCGGGCGCATCCCCGAACTCCTGGCCAACTGGCCCTATGCGGCGAAGCTTATTGTCGTCACCGACGGCGAGCGCATTCTGGGCCTCGGCGATCTCGGCGCCAACGGCATGGGCATTCCGGTCGGCAAGCTATCGCTTTATACCGCCTGCGCCGGCATCCATCCCAAGCTCTGCCTGCCGGTGATGCTGGACGTCGGCACCAACAACGAGGCCTTGCTGAACGATCCCTATTATATCGGCCTGCGCCAGAAACGGCTCGCCGGCGCGGCCTATGAAGCGTTCGTCGACGAGTTCGTTACCGCTGCGGGCGCCGTTTTCCCCGGCGTGCTGATCCAGTTCGAGGATTTTGCCAACCATTCCGCTTTCCATCTGTTGCACAAGTATCGTGACAAGATTCCAGTCTTTAACGACGACATTCAGGGCACCGCGGCGGTGGCGCTGGCGGGCCTAATCTCCGCGTTGCGCGTGACCGGCGGCAAACTGACCGACCAGAAGGTGCTGTTCCTCGGCGCCGGCGAGGCCGCCACCGGCATCGCCGACCTGGTGGTTTCCGCGATGATGGCGCAAGGCGCCAGCGAAGCCGAAGCGCGCCTGCGCATCTGGCTGGTGGATTCGCGTGGCCTGGTCGTCAAAAGCCGCTCAAATCTCAGCCAGCACAAGCTTGGCTACGCGCACGAACACGCGCCGATCGGCGACTTCCTGACAGCAATCCGCACGCTCAGGCCCACCGCGATCATCGGCGTTGCTGCGGTCGGCGGCACTTTCACGCCCGAGGTGTTGCGGACCATGGCTGAGCTCAACGAGCGGCCGATCATATTTGCGCTGTCCAATCCGACCTCGCAGGCCGAATGCTCCGCCGCGGGCGCCTACCGCCATACCGGCGGGCGCGCGCTGTTCGCATGCGGCAGTCCCTATGATCCGGTTGAGCTCGACGGCAAGACCTTCGTGCCGCGCCAGGGCAACAACTCCTACATCTTCCCCGGCGTCGGGCTGGGCGCGATCGTAAGCGGCACGCGGCTGGTGACCGACGAGATGTTCATGGCGGCCGCGCATACCCTGGCGCATCTGGTGAGTGACGCGGACATCGCGCAAGGCAGCCTTTATCCGGCGTTGCCGCGCATCCGCGAGGTCTCGGCCCACATCGCCGCGGCCGTTGCCGAAGTCGCCTACAAGCGCGGTCTGGCGGACGGGCAAGCGCCCAAGGACCTGCTCGCATCCGTCCGGGCGCAAATGTACGAGCCGCACTATTGATGCTTCGCGGGCGGGCGTTGCACGTTTGCGTCCGGCGGATGAACCGCAACGTCCGCCTTGCGCCAACGCTGGGCCTGGATTCTCTTTAGGGCTTGCTGACGGTGAAGCTCTGCTCCGCCAGCTTGCGCTTCTTGTGCCAGAGCTCGAGTTTCCAAACGCCGGGCACGATCTCCCAGGCGTTCTCGAAGCCGTAGCCGGTATAAATGACGTCGCCGATGATCTTGTTGCGCACGATTTCCGCGCGCCGCACCGTCTTGCCGGTCTTGGGGTTGCGCAACCCCTGCTTCGGATAGACGTTCACGATCCGGATCGGCACTGCTGCGCCCTTCGGCGAGCCGACGATGCGGTACTGGATTCCGAACTCCAATCCGATCCGCGCCGGCACCCTCGTCGTGTCTTTAATCTTTGTCGCGGTCTTCACGGCAGTGACAACGCCCGTGGGCGTCTGCTTGTCAGGCGTCTTTTTGCCGACGGCGACCTGGTAAATCCCTTTTCCGACGATGTCGACGCGCTCGATCCGTGCCTTCTGCGCATGGGCGGCGGATGCCAAGCCGAGCAGCAGAAAATAAGCAATGATCGTTCGCATCGCATTCGCCCCCACGATGGATCCGGCCGCGGCAATGTTTTCAGAAGCTAAGTTCGTTGCGAGCCGCAGGTCCGCTTGGAATAAAGGACCCTATCACATCGCAGGCCGTTAACCAGTCGCACCGTGGGGCACCAGGCCGCGCGCGAGATGAAGATCGCGCAGCCGGTCGCCAGGACTGAGTTGCGCTATTCTGCCGACTCCAGCAACGGGCCGCAATCGCGCGCCGGCCTTCAATTCAACCGTGGCCGAAAACGACGCGCGCGTCACAGCGCGCGCATGTAATTTCGTGCTGCGGATTTGCGCGGAAACCGTCCGAAAGGCTCTTGAGCACCGAGCCCTGTCCGCCGTGCGGAAGCGCGAGGCGTTCATGTTCTTCCCACTTGGCCGTGCCGGCCCTGTGGCACTTCGGACACCTGAAACGCATCATGTAACTGTGACGGCGCGGCATAGCGAGCCCTCCCGCCGTGTTGATTTTAAAACGCGATACCAGCCAAATTATTTCTTCTCGCTCTGGCTGGCGCAATGAGCGAGAAAATTTCGCTGGCGATTGCCGAGCAAACGCAGTCCGGAGCGGCCGAATTGGGGTCTTGCCTGACTGATGCGACCCGCGGGGGCCGCTCCGGCGAACCGTTCGTGTGCTTGCCGCTATGTTGCATCCCGAACGGGTTATGCAACAATCATCGCGGCCTCTTGACCCGGTGGAACCATGCAGACCTCCGCGTCACAAAGGTTGCAGCGAAAGTCTGGACCAATTAATCGGATTGTCAAGACGTCGCCGACAGCCCATCGTCGAAACGCTTAATGATTTATGCCGTTCTCGAACCGCCGCCGCAATACCTGCACCCCTACCATGGTGCCGTAATCGAGCGCGTGCTGCCGCTGGCCGCGGTGCGGCGGCTGTGCGCGCGGATGGGCGCGCCGGCCGATGGCTGCGCATGGACGAAGCGCGGCAAATGCTACATCGTCATCCCGCGCGACGGGCCGGTGCGCGATCTGAGCGCCTACCGGCGGCGAACTGGCGCATTGCAATGGCTGGGACCACAGGCGCGGGCAAGTGCCGACGTTGCGGACTCGGAAGCGCGCGAAATGAATACCGCGCCGCCGTCTTTGCGCTGCCATGTTTTCAGTCGGCTGCCGCGCGCTGCGGCTCCACCAAGCCTGCCAGGACAGCCGGATCCGCGACGGTGCGCACGATCATAGGCTCATCGCGGCCCCGAATATCAACCTGCGTGCGGCTGAGCGCGTCGGGCGCAATGCCGGCCGTCGCGTAGACCTCCTCCGAAACGACCACCTTGCAATCGAGTGCCTTGGTCATGTCCTGCAGCCGCGCCGCGACATTGACGGGATCGCCGAGCGCGGTGAACACGGTGTGCTCCTTGAAGCCGATGTCGCCGACGATAACCTCGCCGCCGTGGATGCCGATGCCGAACTGGATCGGCTCGCGCAGATCGGACGCGAATTGCCGGTTCATATGGTCCACATTGACGACGACGTTCGCGGCTGCGCGCAGCGCCTGCCGGCACGCCGTCCCCGGATCGACGTCGAGGCCGAACAGCGCGAGCAGCCCGTCGCCGACGAACTGGTTGGGCTGGCCGCCGGCATCGATCACCGCCTGCGAGGCTGCGCCGAGGAAGCGGTTGATGAGAAAGACGACGTCGAACGGCAGCCGCGCCTCCGCCAGTTTGGTCGAGCCGCGCATGTCGACGAACATGCTGACGATGTAACGCTCCTTGCCGATATTGGCGCTGCGGCCTCGGCGCAGCAGATCGGCATTCATATTCGGCGGGAAAATCGGAATGACGGCGATGTCGGATCGCGGGCGCAGCTGACAAGCCAGGCGGATCGCCGGATTGGCGCGGGCGCCGACGCGGTCCAGCACAAAGGCCTCGCGCGCCGAGGGCCGTGGCAGCGCGTCGCGGTCGCCCAGGATACGAACACGGCAGGTCGAGCAGCGCGCGCGGCCGCCGCAAACGCTGGCATGCGGAATGTTGAAGCGCAGGCTGGCTTCGAGCACGCTCAAGCCCCTCGGCACGCGCACCTGCCGGTCCGGATAGGAAATCGTGAAGGTCCCGCGCCGGCGCTCTTCCCAGCCGCGCACGCCGCGCGCCGCGAATACGAAACCGATCGCGCCGGCATAGGCGATAGGGAAGTAGAAAAACATGATGTCGATGATCGCCTTGGCCTGCGCGGCCGGAACGCCACGCAAATTCTGCTGCCGCCAGGCCCGCTCGTCGGCGAGCTCGACAACCTCGCGCCCGCCGCGATCGGCACCGATTATGGCCAGCACCGGCAACAACGTCGCAAAGACGAGCAAAAACGGTGCGGCCCAGGCAAAGAACGACTTCAGCCGCAGCCAGAAATAAAGCCCGATGCAGGCATGCGTCCAGGCGACGGTCATCAGGATGAGCTGCACCACGATCTGGTCCGGCCGCTGCCCCCAAAAATAAAAGAGCGTCGATGCGTAATTGAGCGGTGGAAGGTCGAACAACCAGCCGCCCAGCCGCGCCGGGCCGAAATGATCGGCGAGCCAGAGCGGAATGCTGAGGCCCAGCAGCAGTTGCGTGATCTCGGCGACCGAGTAGCGGAAATGCCGCCGCTGATAGAGCGCCCACAGGCCGAGGGAGAAATGCACCGCCGCAGCGGCATATAGCGTAAAATTCACGACCGGGTTGCGCCACCAACGGACGTGCCAGACAAGCCACGCCTCCATCGCGTCGTAGGAGATATTGCCGAGCGCGTGATTAAGGAAATGCGAGAAGATGTAGGCGAACATGAGGAGGCCGCAGGCGAGCCGCACCTGCCGCACGCCGATGCCGGCGAGCCATGATGGCGGCTTCGATTCGGTAATGGTGCGCGGCGTGCGCACGTCAGCGATCATGGGAACCTGGAGTGTCACGCTGGACCAGCGTTTGATGTCAAAGCGGCCGGGACAAAGGCCGCCGCGATGCCCCTTCCAAATCAAAAAGCGTCGCAATTGGTGGATAATAAGGCGCAAACTCTGCCGTTTGCAATCCGGCGGGCTGCGGTAGAGATTAAATGCCGCGCTCGTGCAGCGTCCCTTCCGATCGGCTAATCTAGGTTGGCGATTAGCAGCGAAAGCCCTCCTTGGCAAAGCACGAGCACGTTGAGCGCAAACTTGCCGCGATCCTGGCGGCAGACGTCGTCGGCTACAGTCGCCTGATGGGCGCCGACGAAGTCGGCACGTTGCGCGCGCTCAGGGCCGTGCGCAAGGACCACATTGATCCCGCCATTGCCAGCCACGGCGGACGCATCGTCAAGACCACGGGCGATGGGCTACTGGTGGATTTTCCCAGCGTGGTCGACGCGGTAGCCTGTGCCGTCACCATTCAGCGCAAGATGATTGAGCGAAACAGCGATGTCCCGGATGACAAGCGCATCGTCTTCCGCATCGGCATCAATATCGGCGACATTATTATAGAAGGTAACGATATCTTCGGTGACGGCGTGAACATTGCTGCACGCCTGGAGTCAACTTGCGAACCCGGCGGCCTGTGCATCTCTGAAATCGCTCGCGATCAGGTACGCGACAAGCTGCCATTGATCTTCGCCGATTGCGGCGAGCAGCAGGTAAAGAATATCGCGCGACCCGTGCGCGTGTTCGGCCTTTCGCCGCAAGCGATCGCCGAGGCGCCGGAATTGTCATCCGGCCGCGTCGCGCCAACCAAGTCGCGCAAGCGCGCAATGCTGGCGGCCGGGTTCGCGCTCATGTTGGCTGTTGCCGGCGGGGGCATCTGGTGGGCGCTCCATCAAAGCACGCCTTCGGCAACGCAAACATCGTCCAGCGCGGATGTGCGTCCCTCCATCGCGGTGCTGCCGCTGGCCTCGCTCGCGGAAGGCGGCAAGGAAGATTACTTCGCCGATGGCCTGACTGAAGACGTTATTTCCGCGCTCGGGCGTTTTCCCGAGATTGTCGTGCGTTCGCGCAATGCCGTCTTCGCCTATAAGGGAAAAACACCACGGCCTGACGAGGTCGGCCGCGCGCTCGATGTGCGCTACATCGTGGAAGGCAGTATCCGCCGCAGCCCCGAGCACATCCGTATTTCGATTAACCTCACCGCCGCTGCGGACGGCACCCAGCTCTGGTCGGAGAATTACGACGTCGCGCCGATGGACATCTTCTCGGTGCAAGACGATATCACCCGGCGCATTGCGGGCACGCTCGTCAGCCGTTTGACCAATCTGGAGCTGGCAAAAGTTGCCACCAAGCCGCCAAGCAGTCTGGAAGCTTACGACCTTGTGCTGCGCGGCCGCGATCTGGCCGCGCGCGTCAACCGCACCGCCAATTCGCAGGCGCGTGCGCTGTTCAAACGCGCCATTGAGCTCGATCCCGGCTACTCCCCGGCCTATATCGGGCTCGGACGGGTCGAGCTGAACGGCGTCTTGCAGGGATGGACCGCGGATCCGCAAGGCGCGTTGCAGCGCGTTGAGACTCTCGGCCAGAAGGCCATCGGCATCGATCCGACGAGCGCCGGTGCGCACGCGCTGCTCGGTAACGCCTACCTCGTTTTTGGCGACTACGATCGCGCGCTGGACGAAATGCGGCGCGCGGTCAAGCTCAACAACAGCGATCCGGAGGCCTATGCCGGGCTGGCGACGGCGTCGCTTTGGTCGGGCGATGTCGATGCCGCGGTGAAGGATTACGAAACCGCCAGCAAGCTCGGGCTAAATTTCACAGTGAACCAATCGTTCATCCTCGGCACGGCCTATCTCCTCGCCGACCACAGCGCCGACGCCATCCGCACGCTCGAACGCTCGCTCGCGCGCAACAAGACCGATCCCTACTCGAATGCCATCTTGGCGGCGGCCTACGCGGCAGCCGGGCGGCAAGCCGACGCTGCGAGGCAAGCGGCGACGGTTCGGCAGATCGACCCGCGTTTCGACAGCGCTGAATTCGGTTCGCTGCTGCGCAAGCCGGAACTGCGGGCGAAGCTTACTGCCGCGCTGAACAAAGCGGGGTTATAGTCTCGCGCAATTCCCGCGGGTGTTAATGGCTACTGCGTGCGAAGCTTCTGCCAATTCTCGCTCGCCTTTTCGGCAATGGCGACCGACTCCTTGTTGAACAGCGGCACGCCCTTTTTTATCGCAAAGACGTAAAGCTTGCCGTTGGTGATCGCCCACGCTTCCGGATCGGCCTCGACCTTGTGGCCGCGCGAGATCTGGATCGCGCAATAGCCGTCGAACTGCGGTGCGTAGCGCTCGGGGTCGGACGCAAACTTGTCGCGATGCTCGGCGCTCTTGAACCAGTAGGTGGTGTCGTCGAAGGCGAAGGTGAATTCTTTCGAGCCTTGTACCGGTTTTCCGTCGGTGAAATAGGACACCGGATCGTAACCCTTCAACGCGACGCGCGGGCCGGCGCCCGGTGTCGCGCTTTGGGCCAGCGCGCCAGTGGCGAACGCAACGCTCGCCACCGCAGAGACGAAAGCCCGCCGCGAAAGATCGCTCATCATTTTGCTCCTGATAATATCCGCCTATTCACGTCAACGATAACATGCGAAGCGGCTGTGTGCTCAGTCACGTTTGCGCGACAGCAACCCGTTCGGCGCCACCGCCGCGGCCAAATTGGAGCAAAATTGAGACAGCCGGCCGCCCATGACGGCCACCGGTTGCCATGCTAAACACCGCCCGCATTTATTAATTCCGCCGGGACCATGTCGAAAACGCCGTCGCTCAAAGACTTCCGCCGCATCGTCGTCAAGGTTGGCTCCTCGCTGCTGGTCGACCAGGGCGCGGGCGCCCTAAAGCGCGATTGGCTCAACGCGCTCGCCGCCGACATCGCCGCGCTTCACAAAGACAAGCGCGATCTGCTGGTGGTCTCCTCCGGCGCCATCGCGCTCGGCCGCGCCGTGCTGAAGCTGCCGGCGGGCGCGCTCAAGCTGGAGGACAGCCAGGCCGCCGCCGCGGTCGGGCAGATCGCGCTTGCGCGCTCATGGGCGGAATCGCTGGGCGCGCACGGGCTCACCGCCGGCCAGGTGCTGGTCACATTGGGCGACACGGAAGAGCGCCGCCGCTATCTCAACGCCCGTTCGACCATCGCCAAGCTCTTGGAGTGGCGCAGCGTGCCGGTGATCAACGAGAACGATACGACGGCCACCACCGAGATCCGCTACGGCGACAACGATCGCCTGGCCGCGCGTGTCGCCAGCATGATGAGCGCCGACTTGCTGGTGCTCTTGTCCGATGTCGACGGGCTCTACGACAAGCCGCCGAGCGAGAGCGGCGCCAAGCACATCGCGCTCGTTCCCCGCATCACGCCGGAGATCGAGGCCATGGCCGGCAACCCTGCATCCGAGCTTGCGCGCGGCGGCATGCGCACCAAGATCGAGGCCGGCAAGATTGCCACTAGCGCCGGCACCCACATGGTGATCGCGTCCGGCCACATCGAACATCCGCTGCGGGCGATCATCGACGGCGCGCCTTGCACCTGGTTCCTCACCCCGGCCAATCCGGTGACGGCGCGCAAGAAATGGATCGCCGGTTCGCTCGAGCCGCGCGGCGCGCTGGTGATCGACGCCGGCGCGGTGCGCGCATTGCGCTCAGGCAAGAGCCTGCTGCCGGCCGGCGTCATCAAGGTCGAGGGCTCCTTCGAGCGCGGCGATGCGGTGCTGGTGCGCGGGCCGGACGGCGCCGAGGTCGGCCGCGGGCTCATAGCCTACGACGCCGGCGATGCCGACAAGATCAAGGGCCGCTCCTCCGCCGACATCCTGTCCATCCTCGGCTTCGGCGGCCGTACCGAGATGATCCACCGCGACGACCTGGTGCTGGGTGGCGAATAACCGGTCCTCGGGGCCGACGATCGCCGAGCAACCGCCCTTCTACGAGCATGAAACGGGATGATCCGGCCGGAACCATCGCAGTGTGACGGCGTTATCCCCGCGCGGCGCAAGACGTGTCCAGGTGTGGCGTGGACACCCGCAAGGCGATCGAGCGATCGCCCACTAACCCCAGCCGGCGGCTGGGGTTTTTGTATGTACGCCGGACGCGACCAGCCGCCGCGCGACGATTTGGCAGGTTGTCTGGGGGCGCGTGACGGCTTCAACTGTCGCCATAACGCTGCGGCGGCCGGGGGCAGCCTTCAATCCTGCACCCCACCCCGGCCCTGGCTGCGGCAATGTCAAAGGCGCCTCAACAGTGCCGGCGACAACTATCCCCCAAGGGGGCCCTTCGGGGCCCCCATTTTTTTGCGCGGACGGGCGGTTTGGGCGCGCGGTCGGCCAATGGCCGAGCGTACCGAAGCGGGCAAAGACAATCAGCAACCATAGGTCCGCCGGCCTAGCGCGGCGGGCCAGCTCGGCCATTGGCCTAGCCGGTCAGGCCTTGCGGCTGCGCCGGCGGCGGGCGGGCGGGCGGCGCGAAATAGGGGCCTTGGGCTTCAGCTGGGCCGGGATCGGCCGCGCCGGCAACGGAAAGAACGTGCCGTCGGGGAATTCGAGATAGCGGCTGACGACTTGCGCCTGGCCCCCCCCGCCGCCGCGGCTTTCGATCACGAACTTGGTGCCGATCGGAAAGCGGCTCGGCAGTTTCAAGCTGTACGCCATGACATCCTCCTGGGACATCGGCATCCTGACAGCCCAAATTGATCGGTTTCACCGACTGGCCGGTTATTCACACTATCCCCAAGTAAAACCGTACCTTGGGGGCGGGGCACCCTAACTCGCCCCCGCGACCCCGACGTGATAGGAAAAACACCCCGATATCGGGGCTAACGGGCCGTCTGCGACCATGACCGCACCGCTGAAAAGCATCGAGGGCACCGGCGACATCGCCGCCGCTATGGCCAAGATCGGCCGCGGCGCCCGTGCGGCCGCCCGGACGCTGGCGCTCGCACCCGCCGATCAGAAAAATCAGGCGCTTGCGGCCATGGCAACCGCCATTCGGGCGCAGAAAGCGGCGATCCTGGCCGCCAATGCCGAGGATATCGCCGAGGCGCGCGCCGGCGGGCTGTCCGGCGCCTTCCTCGACCGGCTGACGCTCGATGACGCGCGGGTCGAGGCCATGGCCAGCGGTATCGAGGTCATCGGCCGCCTCAAGGATCCGGTCAGCACCGTGATGGATTCCTGGAAACGGCCCAACGGCATGGAGATCGAGCGGGTACGGGTGCCGCTCGGCGTCATCGGCATCATCTACGAAAGCCGGCCAAACGTAACCGCCGACGCCGGCGCGCTGTGTCTGAAATCCGGCAATGCCGCCATCCTGCGCGGCGGTTCGGACAGCTTGCGTTCCAGCCGCGCCATTCATGCCGCTCTGGTGCAGGGCGTGACCGATGCCGGCCTGCCGGCGGCCGCTATCCAGCTTATCCCCACCCGCGACCGTGCCGCGGTCGGGCTGATGCTTGGCGGCCTTGACGGCAACATTGACGTTATTGTCCCCCGAGGCGGCAAAGGGCTTGTCGCGCGGGTGCAGGCCGAGGCGCGGCTGCCGGTGTTCGCGCACCTGGAAGGCGTCTGCCACGTTTACGTGGACAAGGCTGCCTCGCTTCCCATGGCCAAAAAGATCGTGCTCAACGCCAAAATGCGGCGTACCGGCGTCTGCGGCGCAGCCGAAACCTTGCTGATCGACCGCGCCGCGGCAGCACGGCTTCTCAAGCCGCTGGTCATGATGCTGCTCGATGCCGGCTGCGAGATCCGCGGTGACAAGGAAACGCAAGCCGCCGACGCTCGCGTAAAGCCGGCGAGCGAGGACGACTGGTCGGCCGAATATCTCGACGCCATCATCGCCGCGGCGTTAGTGGACGGGGTGGACGAGGCGATTGCGCATATCGAGCGCTACGGCTCGCACCATACCGACGCCATCGTCACCGACGACGCAAAGGCGGCGGAGAAATTCCTGGCGCAAGTCGATTCGGCGATCGTGCTGCATAATGCCTCGACCCAGTTCGCCGATGGTGGCGAGTTCGGCTTTGGCGCCGAGATTGGCATCGCCACCGGCCGGCTGCATGCGCGCGGCCCGGTCGGCGTCGAGCAGCTCACCACGTTCAAATACCGCATTCGCGGAATCGGCCAGATTCGCCCGTGACCGCGCCAATTCCCGTAAGCCCCGAGCGCCTGCTCCCGCCGCATGCGCCCGGCATGAGGATCGGGCTTTTCGGCGGAACCTTCGATCCGCCACACCAGGCCCATCTTGGCGCTTCGCTGCTCGCACTCAAGCGGCTCAAGCTTGACCGCGTCTGGTGGCTGGTCACCCCCGGCAATCCGCTCAAAAACACCACCGACCTGGGCCCGCTGGTCGAGCGTCTCGCCGCCGCGCGCGCGCTCACCCATCATCCGCGCATCGACGTGACCGGTCTCGAAGCTGTCATTAATACGCGATACACCTATGACACGATATTATGGCTTAAGGCCCGCTGCCCTCGGGTTCGATTCGTTTGGATCATGGGCGCGGATAACCTACGGAGCTTTCACCGCTGGCAGCGATGGCGCGGGATAGCGAAGCTGGTGCCGTTCGTGGTGATCGACCGCCTCGGCCCAAGCCTTTACGCCGGAGCCAGTCCGGCCGGCCAGGCGCTGCGCGGCGCGCGCATTCCGGAATATGCCGCCACTTCCCTGCCTTACCGCAAGCCGCCGGCCTGGACCTTCTTGCACGGCCTCAAATCGCCGCTGTCGTCCACCGCCCTGCGCGCCCTGCGTCGGCACACGCGAACTCGTCCCGCCGCCAAGCGCAAGAGCGGCAAGGCTGGCAAGAAACCGATGAAATAGCTATCTTTGACGAGACCCCGCTTCGCTGCGGGGTGAGTGCAACGAACTGAAAGGACCAGGACCCCTGCCCACATCTGCACTCTCTCGGGCGGCGCATCGCACGCCCGGCTCCGTCTCCCGGCATCCTACCGCCAAGGAGACGCTCCGCATCGTCCTCGCGCGTCTGGAAGACATGAAAGCCGAGGACAGTCTTACCATCGAACTCATCGGTAAATCCTCGATCGCCGACTTCATGGTGGTAGCCTCCGGCCGCTCGCAACGCCATGTCGCATCGATCGCCGACCATGTTGTCAAGGACATCGAGAAAGCAGGCGTGCCTAGGGTTCGCGTCGAGGGCTTAAGACAAGGCGACTGGGTGCTGATCGACGCCGGCGACGTGATCGTGCACGTGTTTCGGCCGGAAGTGCGCGCCCATTACAACCTCGAAAAGATGTGGTCGGCGGGGCGGCGGGCTAGCTGATACACTCAGCGCCACGATGCGCATCATCGTTGCCGCCATTGGACGCCTGAAGCGGGGCCCGGAAACAGAGCTTTCCGAGCGCTACCGCAAGCGCGCGGCGCAAACCGGCCGCCAGCTCGGCCTGCGCGCCGTCGAAATCGTGGAAATCAGGGAAAGCCGCGCGGCCGACGCCGCAAAGCGCATGCTGGAGGAATCGATTGCGCTCGCCAATATCATCCCGCAAGGCGCAGGCGTCGCGTTGCTAGACGGCGGCGGCGACAATCTCGACAGCGCCAGCCTGGCATCGCAGCTTGCGAAATGGCGTAGCGAGGACCGGCCGGCGGCAGTTTTCCTGATCGGGGGACCGGACGGGCTGGCGGCCAGCCTCCGGGAAGAGGCCGAGTTGCGGCTGTCCTTCGGCGCGGCCACCTGGCCCCATCAGCTGGTGCGGGTCATGCTGCTGGAACAGCTTTACCGTGCCGCCACCATCCTGACCGGCCACCCCTATCACCGTGCTTAAGCTGGCTAAGATTTAATGCGCGGGTCCCGATTTGGTCGTAATCGAGGGCAATAACTCGCGGCCACAATGTCCTTGCCGTGCAAATCCGCGGGCGTAACTTGACCGAAATGATTTGTTTCGGGGGGTTTAGCCGTTTCGATCCGCGCTTCGCGCTCATTGCGGGGCTGGGCCTCGCATTGCCGGTGGGATTGAGCGCCGGGGTTTCCGCACAACAGCATCCGGTCGTCACGGCGCAGAACGACAAGACCGAAAAGCTCGACGCACTCAAGCAGCACGACCGGGAGCTCAAGGCCACGCGCGAGCAGCAGCGCAAATCGGCCGAGACCGAGGCCGCGCTCAAGCGCGAGATTGAGCAAATCGGTGCCGACCGCCGCAAGCTCAACCAGGACCTGATCGCCACAGCAGTCCGGCTGCGCGGCGTCGAAGCCAAGATCGAGGCCACGCAGGCCCGGCTCGAGCCGCTCGACGAGAACGAGCGCAATATTCGCAAATCACTCAACGGCCGCCGCGCGGTGATCGGCGAAGTGCTGGCGGCGCTGCAGCGCATCGGCCATCGCCCGCCGCCGGCGCTGATCGCCAGGCCCGAAGACGCACTTCAGGCGGTGCGCACCGCGATGGTGCTGGGCGCGGTGTTGCCGGAAATGCGCCATCAGGTGATGGCACTCGCCAACGACTTGAGCGAGCTGGTGAGCGTGCGCAAGAAGATCACCGACGAGCGCGACCAGCTCAACGCGCAGGTTGTTTCCCTCGGCGACGAGCGTGCGCGCATGCGGGCGCTGATCGGAGAGCGCCAGAAGCAGCAAGCCGAGCGCGAGAAAGCGCTCGATGCCGAGCGGGCGCGCGCCGGCGACCTGGCGCAGAAGGTCGACAATCTCAAGGATCTGATCGCCAAGCTGGAACAGGGCCTCGACCCCGCTACCAGGGCCGCCCGCGAGGCGGCGATTCGCAGTACCACGCGCCCGGCGCTGGCCGCCTTGCACGATCCCGGGCGGCTGGCGCCCGCGGTCGCCTTCGCCTCATTGCGTGGGCAAGTTCCGATCCCGGTTAATGGCGTCAAATTGAAGGATTATGGGGCGCCCGACGGCGTTGGAGGGGTCGAAAAAGGCGTTTCGATCGCAACCCGCGCCGGCGCTCAGGTTACTTCTCCGGCCGACGGCTGGGTGGTATATGCGGGCCCGTTCCGCTCCTATGGGCAACTCTTGATCCTCGATGCCGGCGGCGGGTATCATATCTTGCTTGCTGGGATGGAACGGATATCAGTCGATCTCGGACAGTTCGTGCTGACCGGAGAACCCGTTGCGGTGATGGGGAACGGCTCCCATATCGCCGCCATCCTCGCGACAGGTTCCAGCCAACCGGTGCTCTATATCGAGTTTCGCAAAGGCGGGACTCCCGTCAATCCAGGCCCATGGTGGGCTGCTGGAGAAGGTGAAAAGGTTCGAGGATGATGCGCAAGCCCTCACTCATACTACTCGGCGCGGCGGCGGGAGCAGCGATGGCGCTGTTCGCAACCCAGCCTCGCATGATCTTTGCAGGCGCCAGCGCCAAAGCAGCGGCGGCGGACACCTACCGGCAGCTCAATCTGTTCGGCGACGTATTCGAGCGCGTACGCGCCGACTACGTCGAGAAGCCGAGCGACGGCAAGCTCATCGAAACGGCGATCAACGGCATGCTGGCCGGTCTCGATCCGCATTCAAGCTACATGAACGCAAAAAGCTTCCGCGACATGCAGGTGCAGACCCGCGGTGAATTCGGCGGCCTCGGCATCGAAGTCACCATGGAAGACGGTCTGATCAAGGTGGTGGCGCCGATCGACGATACGCCCGCCGCCAAGGCCGGCATACGCGCCAATGATATTATCACCCAGCTCAATGGCGAGCAGGTGCAGGGCCTGACGCTTAGTCAGGCGGTCGAGAAGATGCGCGGACCGGTGAACACCAAGATCACGCTCACCATCATGCGCAAGGGTGTCGACAAGCCGCTCGAAGTGTCGATCACCCGCGCCGTGATCCGCGTGCGCTCGGTGCGCTCGCGTCTCGAAGGCGAGGACGTCGGCTATATTCGTCTCACTCAATTCAACGAGCAGACCACGGAAGGTCTGAAGAAAGCGATCGCCGACATCAAGGCCAAAGTCTCCGACAACAAGCTCAAGGGCTACATCCTCGACTTGCGCAACAACCCGGGCGGCTTGCTCGACCAGGCGATCTCGGTATCGGATGCGTTCCTGCAAAAGGGCGAGATCGTCTCCACCCGCGGCCGCAACGCTGAGGAGACGCAACGCTTCAATGCGCGCGCCGGCGATCTCACCGGCGGCAAGCCAGTGATCGTGCTGGTAAACGGCGGTTCGGCCTCGGCCTCCGAGATCGTCGCTGGCGCATTGCAGGACCACAAGCGGGCGACCGTTGTCGGCACCCGCTCTTTCGGTAAAGGCTCGGTGCAAACCATCATCCCGCTCGGCTCCGGCAATGGCGCGCTGCGGCTAACCACCGCGCGCTACTTCACGCCGTCAGGCCGCTCGATCCAAGCCAAGGGCGTTACCCCGGACATCCAAGTTCTGCAGGACGTGCCGGAAGATCTTAAGGCCAAGACCAACACCAAGGGCGAGGCCTCGCTGCGCGGCCATCTCAAGGCCTCCGGCAAGGAGGCGACCGGCTCGCAGGCCTACATTCCGCCGGATGCGAAGGACGACAAGGCGCTGCACATGGCGGACGATCTGCTGCGCGGCACCCAGGTCAATTC
>CAZLWN010000077.1:0-17446 GCA_964563195.1 uncultured Undibacter sp.
CCACCGATGTGCTCGAGGAAGCCTACAGCACCGCCTCCAAGGGCTGCTCCGGCTACGGCTTCAAACTGATCGAGACCGCGCGCACCAACAGCAACGCTGCTTTCGATCTGCTCGGTGAATTGCTGACCGCCAAGTCCTTTGCCGAGATGGTCGAGCTCTCCACCGCCTATACGCGCAAGCAGTTCGATGCCACGACCGCGCAGGCCAAGGAGCTTGCCGAGGAGGCGCAAAAGGTGGCGACCGACACTGCCGAGCCGATCAAGGGAAGCCTCACCAGCGTGTTCGGCAAAGCCGCCTGATCAGACGACGTTTTGCGCTGCGCTTTCAGCCGCGGCGCCTGCGAAGCCCGGACTTTGGCCCGGGCTTTTGCTTTGCGCCGCTGCGCGGGTCAAACCCGCTTGCCAAAGCGGCGTCCCGAACCTAGGTTCGCCCGCGACGTCGAATGCGACAGCCCGTGCAGGTGTAGCTCAGTTGGTTAGAGCGCTGGTCTGTGGAACCAGAGGTCGGTGGTTCGAGTCCACCCACCTGTACCAGCTCAGACGCCAGCCCCAGATTTTCCGGTCTGAAACACCACCGCGCGCAAAAAAAACGCCGGCGAAAGCGTCGCCGGCGTTCAGCTTCAGTTGAGACGATGGGTGGTCAACGCCTCGGAAAGTAGCCGCCATTGCTGGCGTGCGGGCGGCCGACGAAACCGCGCGGCCGGACGGGCGGGCGTGGCTGATAGCGTGGGCCGCCGCCGAACAGGAAATCGAAGAAGTTCGGGCCGCGGTTATAGCTGAATTCCTCATCGCCAAAGCCGCCGTAGGTGCCGGCCGGCAGGCGTACCGCCTGCGCCGAGACATCGGGCGGCCGCGCGATCGGGATATCTGCGACCTTGCGCTCGCTGCTCTTGAGAATCTGGATCATGCGAGCGTCGCGGCCGTAGACGTCGTCGCGGAATACCAGCTTGCCGTTCTCATCAACGAACGCGGTCTGATAGGTCAGGTGCACCGGGATCGGCTTGGGGAGATCGATGTTGATCTCGTTGGTGCCGAACATGCTTTCAAGCTTGGCCTTGGTGTAGTTCTTGTCCGGCAGTTGGATCGACAACAGCTTGACGCCGTACTCGAGCGGATTCTCCACCCGCATGCAGCCGTGGCTGTAAGCGCGCTTGGCGCGCTTGAACAGGTATTTGTCCGGCGTGTCGTGCTGGTAGACCAGGAACTTGTTGGGGAAGTTGAAGCGGATGCGGCCGAGCGCATTGCCGGCGCCCGGCGGCTGGTAGATGTGCACGGTGCCGTCGGGGTCTTGGTAGATCTTCAGGCCGTAGCGGTCGAGCACGGTCGGGTCTTCCATCAGCGCCGGCAGGTATTCGTTCTCGATGATCGACGGCGGCACGTTCCAGGTCGGATTGACCGTGATGTATTTCATCAGCGCGCTGGTCATCGGCGTTTCTTTGCCGGGCTTGCCAACCACCAGCTTGGTCTTCCAGAACAGCTTGCCCTCGTGGAACAGGCTCAGCGAATAGTCAGGCACGTTCACGACGACGTAGGTGTTCTCATCGTTGCCGAGCTTGCGCGGCAGCCAGCGCCAGCGTTCCATGTTGGCAACGACGGTATCGATCGCATTGGCGGGCGTGCGATGCGTCACCTGCTCGCCATTGAGCGCGGCCACGGTGTTGGGGCCTAGCAAGCCGTCGACCCCGATGTTGGCCTTGGTCTGGAAGGCGCGCAAGGCGTCGAACACTTCGTCGTCATAGGCCGGATTGTTCTTGTCGCCGGCAATGTCGAGGCGCTTGCGCAGCATCACAACGCGCTCGTCTTTCATGCCGGGGCGCAGAATCTTGCCGTCCGGCACGCGCACGTGCTGTTCACCCGTTTCCTTTGGCTTGTCGATCCGGCCGCCATTGGCGCGCAGCTCGGCGAGCTTTTCCTTGAGCGCCTTAAAACCGGCCTGCGGCGGATTGTAGCTGTCGAGCGCTTTGCTGACGTCGTCGCTATAGGCCATTTTGGCCAGCACCGCGGCCGGGTGCGGCGGCTCCAGCTTGAACGAGATATCGGCGGCGACGCGGCTGAAGTGGATGCGGCCGATCTCCGCTTCGCGCGCATAGGTGAGCACGGAATTGGTGAGCCGCAGCTCGTCCTCCGCCAGTTGCTCGGGCGTCGCCGATGCGCCGAAGTGCGGCGTCGGATAGTCGCGCGGATCAAGCGCGATGGTGTCGACCTGGCCGAGATAGGCGATGGCGGCTTTGGCGCGCGCATTGGCGGCGCCGTCGCTCGTCCACAGCGGCTTGTACTCACGCGTGCTGTAGAAGGCAGCAATGCCAGCGCGATCTTCCTGGCGTCGCGCCAAGCGGTCGAACCGCTTGCCTGTGATCAGCTCCCGTAGCTGGTCGGCCACTTTGGTGTCCATGGTCACCGGGGCCGGTGTCGCGTCCGGCGCGTCCGCGGCTTTGGCCGGCTCGGCCGCCGGAACGGCCGCGTCCTGCTTGGGTTCGGCCGTGGTGTCGGTCTTGGGTTCAGTCTTGGCCGCGCCTTTGTTTACGTCGGCCGGTTGCGCCACGGGCGCGGCGGCATCCTGCTTGGATTCGGTCTTGGCGGCGTCATCGTTCGCCGGCGTGGCGGTGTCCTTGGCGGTATCGGCCGGAGTGGCTGGGCTCGCCGCGGTCATGCCGTCGTTCGCGGCCGGCGAGGGCGCCAGCGAGATATCCGGCGCCGGAATCGCCGCCTCAATCTGTTGGCCGGGTTGTTGCGCCATGCCGGCATGACTGGACAGAGCCAGAATCAAACCGAAAGCGGTCGACGCCAGCAGACGCTCAAAACGAACGGACTTCACCATTGTCTCCCAAGACTGAACCGGACCGAGTGGCCCATACTTAGGACCGCATACTATCTGATGCACCTAGTTAAGTTACGTTTTTCCCAACATTGTTTACATCAACACTGGCCGACTGTGGCTATTTTGCACGGGCGGTCAAAAGTCCGCATTTTGCGGGCCTTTTCGGCTCTTTGCGCGGCCGAGTCTGCGGCAATGGCTGGTCAAACAGTTGGTTGCTGAAAAAGTTTTTGCGACTTTTACCTGATTAATTCTTCGTGATGACGGATTTGGGCCTGACAAACGCTAGAAGGGCCGCATATTGCGGGGATGATGGACGCAACCGGCGCCTGCAGCCAAACCGCGCCAAAAAGCCGGATTACCGGCGGCAGTCCAACTACTGGAGGCTTGAACGCAATGGAAGTGAGTCACTATCGGCCGTTCTCGATCGCAATGCGCGCACAAGCGCTTCGCCATTGGGGAGAGCTTTGATGTCTGCGCCCCGCGCGCTCCGGGCCATCGTTCTGGCCGCCGCCAGCCTCGCGAGCCTCTTGTCGGCTGCGTTCGTGCGCGCGCAAACACCGATCACCCCGCCGCCCGCCGCGCTCTTGCCCGGTTTGGCCCAGAGCGGTGGTCCCGCCGGCAACGAGGCCGCGGCCATGCTCGCGCCGCTTCGCCCGCCGGCGCTGCCGGCAGCACGCGACCAACTACCTCTCGGCAAGCTCAAGCTGCCGCCCGGCTTCCGCATCGAGGTCTATGCCAGCGGCATCGCCAATGCGCGCTCGCTCAGGGTCGGCAAGCGCGGCACCGTTTTCGTCGGTAGCGCCCGCACCGACAAGGTGCACGCCATCGTCAACGACGACGGCCGTCGCAAGGTGAAGGTGCTTGCCTCCGGCCTGCACCGGCCGAACGGGCTCGCCTATCACGACGGCACGCTCTACATCGCCGAAGTCTCGCGAATCTCCAAGATCGACAATGTCGAGGACACGCTCGACAATCCGCCGGCGCCGACTGAGATCTACGGCGACCTCCCCAAAAAGGAAGCGCATGGCGCACGTTTCCTCGCCGTCGGTCCTGACGGCAAGCTCTACGTTTCGGTCGGGCAGCCCTGCAACAACTGCGTGCCGGCGGCGGGTCTCGGCCAGATTCGCCGCATCGATCTCGACGGCGGCAATATCGAAGCGGTCGCGCTCGGCGTGCGCAACTCGGTCGGCTTCGACTGGTCGCCGCGCAACAAGCAGCTTTACTTCACCGACAACGGCCGCGACTGGCTGTCGGAGGACGCGCCCAGCGACGAGCTCAATCGCGTCGCCAAGCCGGGCGAAGATTTCGGCGCGCCCTATTGCTACCAGGGCAATTTGACCGACACGCAGCTCGGCTGGGGTCGTTCCTGCGACGAATTCACCGCACCGATCGCGCTGTTGGGGCCGCACGTCGCCCCGCTCGGCATGCGCTTCTACAGCGGTCGCATGTTCCCGGAAGCTTACCGCGGCGCCATCTTCATCGCCCGTCACGGTTCCTGGAATCGGACCAAGAAAATCGGTGGAGACGTGGTCGTCGTCCGCCTCAACAAGAACGGCTCGGTGCACTCGATGGAGCCGTTCCTCACCGGCTTTCTCCAGGATAATGCTTACCTCGGCCGTCCGGTGGACGTGCAGCCGATGCGCGATGGCTCGCTGCTGATTTCCGACGACTGGAACGGCGCGGTCTACCGCGTCACTTACAGCCGCCGCTGAAACGATCGCCACACGATGGTTCGACGCGCCCTGCCGTATTCGGCGCGCCTGAAAAAAACCGGGCCCCGCAAGGGGGCCCGGTTCAGGTTTGCCGGCGTGGGGGGCCGGCAACAACTCCAGAGGGGAACTTGCTGCTTAACCGGTTTACATTGGGAGGATACATCCGATGAAGCAGCGTGTCCGAACTATGCAAGTCCTTCTTGAGTCCAGCAATGCCATGCGCCGCATGACTGCCATGCCGAATCGCCAAGCCGCTGCAGCAATTTGCCGCGCCATTTTGGCGGCATGAAAACCCAGCTAAAAATGCCAGCGCTGCGCGTTGGCCACCAGGAAGTCGCGAAATACCTGGATGCGCGCCACCGACTTGAGTTCTTCCGGGTAGACAAAAAAGGCATCGAGCGCGAGCGTCTCGTCGTCGCCAAATAGCTGCACCAGCCCGCCGTTTTCTTCCACCAGATAGTCCGGCAGTATCGCGACGCCTAAGCCGCGCTGGGCCGCGCGCAGCACGCCGAGCACGTTGTTAACCGTCAGAACGGGAATGCGCGGCGCTTTGTCGTCGCGGCTCACTTCCAAGAGCCAGCGGCGGTTGGCAAAATGCGGCGGCACTGTGCCGCCGAGCAGGATGATGCGGTGCTTGTCGAGCTCCTGATGGTCGCGCGGCGTGCCGAAGCGCTTGAGATAGTCGGGCGAGGCATAGGCGTGGAAATGCACCGAGAAAAGCTTGCGCTGGATCAGATCGGGCTGCGTCGGCTGGCGCAGGCGGATGGCGACGTCGGCTTCGCGCATCGCCAAGTCGAGTTCCTCGTCGGTGGTGATCAGCGCGATGTGAATGTCGGGATAGAGATCGAGGAATTCGCCGAGCCGCGGCGTCAACCAATGCACGCCGATGCCGGGCGTGGTCGAGACTTTCAGTTCGCCGTTCGGCCGCTCGCGGCTGTCGGTGAGCTTGGTGCGCGCGGCCTCCAGCTTCATGAACACTTCGTGCGCGGTGCGGTAGAGCAATTCACCCTGCTCGGTGAGGATCAGCCCGCGCGCATGGCGGTGAAACAGCGAGACGCCGAGCTCGCCCTCCAGCGCGGAGACCTGGCGCGAGACCGCCGATTGTGACAGGCCGAGCCGCTCGCCGGCATGGGTGAAGGAGCCTGCTTCCGCCGCGGCGTGGAACACCTTCAGCTTGTCCCAGTCCATCGTCGAGTTGGTGCCAGCCATGATCTATTCCGCCGCCGCGCGCTGATGTTCGTGCGCGGCCAGGAATTTCTCCGCTTCGAGCGCGGCCATGCAGCCCTGTCCGGCGGCGGTGACCGCCTGCCGGTAGACGTCGTCGGTGACGTCGCCGGCGGCAAACACGCCGGGGACTGATGTAGCGGTGGAATGGCCGGCGGTGACGATGTAGCCGGAGGGCTTCATTTGCAGCTGGCCGGCGAACAGTTCGGATGAGGGCGTGTGGCCGATGGCGATGAACACGCCGTCCACACCGCGCTCGGTCACCGCGCCGGTCTTCACGTTCTTCAATTTCACGCGGTTGACTTTCAGCGGATTGTCGCTGCCCAGCACGTCCTCGAGCACGCTGTCCCAGATCACCTCGATCTTGGGATTCTTGAACAGCCGGTCCTGCAAAATCTTTTCCGCGCGGAACGCGTCGCGCCGGTGCGCCACCGTGACCTTGGAGGCGAAATTGGTGAGAAACAGCGCCTCCTCGACCGCGGTATTGCCGCCGCCGATCACGATCACTTGCTTGTTGCGGTAGAAGAAGCCGTCGCAGGTCGCGCAAGCCGACACGCCGTAGCCCTTGAACTTCTGCTCGGACGGCAGGTCGAGCCAACGCGCCTGCGCGCCGGTGGCGATAATCAGCGCGTCCGCGAGATAGGTGTCGCCGGAATCGCAAGCGAGCCGGAACGGCCGGCTGCCGAGTTCAACTTTGGTCACGGTGTCGGAGACGATCTTGGTGCCGACGTGTTCGGCTTGCGCCTGCATCTGCTCCATTAGCCAGGGACCCTGGATGACGTCGGCAAAGCCTGGGTAGTTCTCCACGTCGGTGGTGATGGTCATCTGGCCGCCGGGCTGGATGCCCTGAATCATGACCGGCTCCAGCATGGCGCGCGCGGTATAGATGGCGGCGGTGTAGCCGGCCGGCCCTGAGCCGATGATCACGACCTTGGCATGGGTGGTCTTTGACATGGAATACGCCCCCCTGGCGGGCGCTATCGGGCGTGCATCGCCCCGGGCGGCCGGATACGGGCCGGCTCTTTTGCCCCGCCCGATTTATGGATTTCGGTCGAGCTATGCAAGACACGCAACCCCCAGGAGTCACAGGCTTCGCCGGTGGCGCGACATGCGGCCACCCCAGCGCGCAATAATGTTTCGCGTAACATTGTTTCGCGGTATGGATGTTCCCGCCCGGG
This sequence comes from uncultured Undibacter sp., assembly GCA_964563195.1. Classification (GTDB taxonomy): domain Bacteria; phylum Pseudomonadota; class Alphaproteobacteria; order Rhizobiales; family Xanthobacteraceae; genus Pseudolabrys. The sequence goes on from CAZLWN010000077.1 coordinate 6,932, forward strand.
CTTGAATGCGCCCGCCAGGGAGATTTCCGGTGCCCGCCCGTCTCGACGCCATCGACCGCAAGATTCTGAAAGAGCTGCAGGACGACGGCCGCATCACCAATGTGGAGCTGGCGCGCCGGGTCGGCATTTCGGCGCCGCCCTGCCTGCGGCGTGTGCGCGCGCTGGAGGAGGCCGGCTACATCAAGGGCTATCGCGCGCTGCTCGACGAGAAAAAGCTGGGCTACGAGGTGACGGTGTTCGCCATGGTGCATCTGGCGAGCCAGGCGGAAGCCGATCTCACGGCCTTTGAAAATTTTGTCCGCGGGCAGCCGCTGGTGCGCGAATGCTGGATGCTCTCGGGCGAGATCGACTTTATCCTGAAATGCGTGGCGCCCGACCTGAAGACCTTCCAGGCTTTCGTTGAGAAGCTCACCGCCGCGCCCCATGTGCGCAACGTGAAGACCTCGCTCACGCTGCGCAATTCCAAGGACGCGGCCATGGTGCCGATGGAGTGATCGTTGCATGGCCGCACGCGTGTTCATCGGCGCGGGCGCTGGTTTTGCAGGCGACCGCAGCGATGCGGCCGGCCCTGTGGTCGATACGCTTGCTGAGGCGGCCGGCCCGCGCTTTTTGATCTACGAGACGTTGGCCGAACGCACGCTCGCGCTCTGCCAGATCGAGCGGCGCAAGGATTCGGCGCGCGGCTACAGCCCGGCGCTCGAGCGCATGCTGACGCCGATCCTCGCGCGCTGCCTTGCCGCCGTCATCAAAATCGTCGGCAATTTCGGCGCCGCCAATCCGCCCGCGGCGGGCGAGCGCCTAGTGCAGCTCGCGCGCTCCCTCGGTCTGCGCATGCCGCGTATCGCCGTGGTCGAAGGCGACGATCTGAGCGGGCGTCTGTCGCTGGCGGAGCTCGCCGCGCGCGAAGTCGACGGCAGCGTACTTGCTGAGCCGCGCGAAATCATATCGGCCAATCTTTATCTCGGGGCTTGGCCGATCGCCGAAGCGCTTGATCGGGGCGCCGACATCGTCTTGACGGGGCGGGTGGCCGATTCTGCGTTGGCGCTCGGCCCGCTGCTGCACACGTTTCGCTGGCGCGCCGACGATTGGGATCGCCTTGCCGCAGGCACCCTGGCCGGCCATCTGCTCGAATGCGCGGCCCAGATCACCGGCGGCTATTTTGCCGATCCCGGCTACAAGGACGTGCCCGACTTCGCCGAGGTCGGCTACCCGATCGCCGAGATCGATGCCGACGGCGCCATCGTCATCACCAAACCGCCCGGCACCGGCGGCATTGTCGACCGGCTCACCGTCACCGAGCAAGTGCTCTACGAAATCCACGATCCTGCCGCCTATCTGGCGCCCGACGTCGTGCTCGACCTGAGCGCGGCGGAGGTCGCCGAAATCGGCAAGAACCGCGTGGGCGTCACTGGCGCGCGCGGCCGGCCGGCGCCTGACACGTTGAAGGCGACCGTCTGCGTCGATGGCGGCATGCTGGGCGAAGCCGAGATCTCCTATGCGGGGCCCAATGCGGCGGCGCGCGCCGGCGCTTGCCGTGCGTGTCGACGCTATCGGCGCGCAAAGCGTGCTGGGGGCCGGCGATCGGGCGCCTCATTTCTCCGGCGCGCCGAGCGGCGACATCCGCCTGCGCTTTGCGGCGCAGTCTGCGGATGCCGCGCAAGTCGCAATTCTACTCGACGAGGTGGAAGCGCTCTATTGCGCAGGTCCTGCCGGCGGCGCAGGCGTGCGGCGGCACGTCACGCCGCGTCTGGCCAGCGCCTCCTGCCTGGTCGAGCGGCGCTACGCCGCGCCGTGCGTGACCATGCTGGAGCCGCCGTAATGCGGAAGGTGCGCTTGCAGGAGATCGCCAATGCGCGGTCAGGCGACAAGGGCAACCGGCTCAATATCGCGCTTGTTTGCCGCGATCCGGCGGATTACCCGACGGTCGCGGCGCAGGTAACGGCCGAGTGCGTGGCCGAGGTCTTTGTCGCGCGCAGGCCGAGCCGCGTCGTGCGCTACGATCTGCCCAAGCTCGCCGCGTTCAACTTCGTGCTCGACGACGTGCTCGAAGGCGGCGTCAATGCGAGCCTCGGCCTCGACGGCCACGGCAAGTCGCTGTCATTCCTGCTGCTCGATATGCCGGTCGAAATCGATACGGCACGCCCCAGGCCGGACGAGCGGCGCGGCGTCATCAAATAACTTCGCGCTTGCCGTCGGAATAGGTGAGCTTGACGGTGACGGTGCCCTCGTTGAGCAGCCAGGGCCGCACCTTATAGCTGCGCGCACCGGTCTTGTGCATCGGGTCGGAGGCCGCGATCGCCTTGGCCTCGGCCAGCGAGCCGGCGCGGATGATGACCATGCCTTCGCCTTCCCAGGCGTCTTCCGCGTCGTTCCAGAACGGCCCGGCGCCGAACATGATGCCGCGCCGCTCCAGGTCGATCTGGAAATCGAGATGCTCCTTGATCACCGCCATCACCGGCTCAAGCCCCTTTGTCGGCGTGGTGAAGACCACGTAGAGCTGCTTGCGCAGCATGCCTTCGCAGGCTTTGAGGATGTCCGTGGCTGGGATCGATTGCATGGGTCTAGGTCCTCCCGGTTGGACGGCTCGCCCGTCAGGATAGGAAATTGCGCACGATCGCTGAAATAAAACCGCCGGGACGAGCCCGGCGATATCGTTTTCGAATGCGACGATTGCGAGAGGCGTCAGCGCCACTCCACCTTCTTGATCGCATAGGCCTTGGCGCCGCCGGGCGCATTGACCTCGACCTGCGCGCCCTTGCTCTTGCCGATTAGCGCCTTGGCGACCGGCGACGTGATCGATATGCGCCCTTTCTTGGCGTCGGCTTCCGGCTCGCCGACGATCTGCCACACCTTCTTCTCGTCGGTGTCCTCGTCGACCAGCGTTACGGTGGCGCCGAAGGTGATGGTATCGCCGGAAAGTTTCGACACGTCGATGACGTCGGCGCGCGCGAGCTTGTCCTCGAGCTCGGCGATGCGGCCCTCATTGATCGACTGCGCTTCCTTGGCGGCGTGATATTCGGCATTCTCCGACAGGTCGCCGTGCGTGCGCGCATCGGTAATCTGCTGAATGATGCGGGGCCGCTCGACCTGCTGGCAATGCTTGAGCTCGGCTTCGAGCGTCGCATAGCCGTCGGCGGTCATCGGAATCTTATCCATCGTCATCTCCTCTTGGCGGGCGCCGGAACCAACCCGTACGCGAATGCAGAGCCGCCAAGCCCCTTCCCATCCTGAAAATTTCGTTCCTTCGACTCGTAATACGACTCCGGCCACGGACTACCCGCGCAACCGGAGTCATGTGAACGAGGGCCGGTCAAAAAACCCCTGACCGCGGGCTAGCGGCGCCGCGACCTGGGACTTCCCGGCCTAACTCGCACCGCCGCTTTGGGTTCGGACCATGGGCAAATCGGCCCCTAGGCCCGGCTACCGTAGTAACTCTGCAGCGCGCGAACCTCGAGGTCGCCCCCGAGATAGGCTTTGATTCCCTGCGCCGCGGCGACGGCACCTGAAAGAGTGGTGTAGTACGGCACTTTATGCAAGAGGGCGGCGTGGCGCAGCGACCGGCTGTCGGCCAGGGCGGTGGCCCCCTCGGTGGTGTTGAAAACCAGCTGAACCCCGCCGTTTTTGATGGCATCCACGATATGGGGTCGGCCTTCCAGCACTTTATTGATCTTGGCCGCCTCCACCCCTTGTTCGGCGAGGTAGCGCTGGGTGCCGGAGGTGGCAATCGTCTTGAATCCAAGCGAGGCCAGTAGCTTGATCGCCGGCAGGATGCGCGGCTTGTCCTCGTCCTTGACCGAGACGAACACCGTGCCCGAGCGCGGCAGGCTGGCGCCGCCGCCGATCTGGCTTTTGGCGAAGGCAATCTCGAACGAGCCGTCGATTCCCATCACCTCGCCGGTCGATTTCATCTCCGGGCCCAGCACGGTGTCGACGCCGGGGAAACGCGCGAACGGGAAAACGGCCTCCTTCACCGCCCGGTACTTGGGGTGCGCCGTCTTCAGTGCGAAATCCTTCAGGCGCTCGCCCGCCATGATGCGCGCGGCGATCTTGGCCACCGGCAGCCCGATTACCTTGGCCACGAACGGCACCGTGCGCGAGGCGCGCGGGTTCACCTCCAGCACGTAAATATCGCCGTCCTTGATCGCGTATTGCACGTTCATCAGCCCGCCGACATTGAGCGCCAGCGCCAGCGCACGGGTCTGCCGCTCGAGCTCGGCGATCGTCTTGTCCGAAAGCGAATGCGGCGGCAGCGCGCAGGCAGAATCGCCGGAATGAATGCCGGCCTCCTCGATGTGCTCCATGATGCCGGCGATGAACGTGTCCTTGCCGTCGGCCAGGCAATCGACATCCACTTCGGTGGCGTCGGAGAGATAGCGGTCGATCAGCAGCGGGCTCCTTTTCGACACCACCAGCTCGCTCGGCCGGTCGAGAGCGGATGCCAGCCGCGTCACGTAGCGATCGAGCTGGGCGGCATCGCGCACGATCTCCATGGCGCGGCCGCCCAGCACGTAGGACGGCCGGATCACCACCGGGTAGCCGATCTGGTCGGCGATCGCGCGCGCTGCCTGCGGCGAAGTGGCGATGCCGTTCTGCGGCTGGCGCAGCTTGAGCTTGTTGAGCAGCTTCTGGAATCGATCGCGGTCCTCGGCGAGGTCGATCATGTCGGGCGAGGTGCCGAGGATCGGCACCTTGGCCTGCTCCAGCGGCTCGGCCAGCTTGAGCGGCGTCTGGCCGCCGAACTGAACGATGACACCGTGCAGCATGCCGTTTAGGCGCTCGGTGTCGATGATCGCCAGCACGTCTTCCGGTGTCAGCGGCTCGAAATAGAGCCGGTCCGAAGTATCGTAATCGGTCGAGACCGTCTCGGGATTGCAGTTGACCATGATGGTCTCGTAGCCGGCTTCCTTGAGCGCGAAGGCGGCATGGCAGCAGCAATAGTCGAACTCGATGCCCTGGCCGATGCGGTTGGGACCGCCGCCGAGAATGATGACCTTCTTCTTGTCCGACGGCGCCGCCTCGTTGGCGGCACGTCCGGCGAACGGCGTCTCGTAGGTCGAGTACATATAGGCGGTGGGGGAAGCGAACTCGGCGGCGCAGGTATCGATGCGCTTGAACACCGGATGGACGTCGAGCGCGCGGCGCTTTTGCGTCACTTGCTCTGCCGGTGTGCCGGTGAGCTTGCCGAGGCGGGCATCGGAAAAGCCCATGGCCTTGAGCCGGCGGAACGGACCGGCGCTCATCGGCAGACCCTTGGCCTTGATCTCGGCTTCGGTTTCGACCAGCTGGCGGATCTCGGCCAGGAACCAGGGATCGATGCGGCAGGCGTTGTGGATCAGCTCATTGGTCGCGCCCAGCCGCATGGCCTGCGCTAACTTTAAGATTCGCTCCGGCGTCGGCGTGCCGAGCGCGGCGCGGATGTTGTTCTTGTTGTCGTCGTCGTCGATGCCTTTGGCGGCGTCGAAGCCCTCGATCGTCACCTCGTCAAGCCCGGTCAGTCCCGTCTCCAGCGAGCGCAATGCCTTCTGCAGAGATTCCCGGAAGGTGCGGCCGATCGCCATGGCTTCGCCCACCGACTTCATCGAGGTGGTGAGCACAGGCGCTGCGCCGGGGAATTTCTCGAAGGCGAAACGCGGTACCTTGGTGACCACGTAATCGATGGTCGGCTCGAAACTCGCGGGCGTTGCGCCACCGGTGATGTCGTTGGCAATTTCGTCGAGCGTGTAGCCGACCGCCAGCTTGGCCGCGACCTTGGCGATCGGGAAGCCGGTGGCCTTTGACGCCAAGGCAGACGAGCGCGACACCCGCGGATTCATTTCGATGATGACCAGCCGGCCGTCGGCCGGGTTGACCGCGAACTGCACGTTGGAGCCGCCGGTCTCCACCCCGATCTCGCGCAGCACGGCGATCGAGGCGTCGCGCATGATCTGGTATTCCTTGTCGGTCAAGGTGAGCGCCGGCGCGATGGTGATCGAGTCGCCGGTGTGCACGCCCATCGGATCGACGTTTTCGATCGAGCAGATGATGATGCAGTTGTCGTTCTTGTCGCGTACTACCTCCATCTCGTATTCCTTCCAGCCCAGCACCGACTCTTCGATCAGCACTTCGCTGGTGGGGGAAGCGTCGATGCCGCGCTCGACGATGTCGATGAACTCCGACTTGTTGTAGGCGATACCGCCGCCGGTGCCGCCGAGCGTGAAGGACGGCCGGATGATCGCCGGCAGCCCGATGTCCTCGAGCGCCTCCAGCGCTTGCACCAATGTCTTGACCTGGTGCGAGCGCGGGGTTTCCAGGCCGATTTTTTTCATCGCCTCGCGGAACAATTCGCGGTCTTCCGCCTTGTCGATGGCGTCGGCGGTGGCGCCGATCATCCGCACGCCGAATTTCTCCAGCGTGCCCATCTTGCGCAACGACAGCGCGCAGTTGAGCGCGGTCTGCCCGCCCATTGTCGGCAACAGCGCGTCGGGGCGCTCCTTCTCGATGATCTTGGCGACGATCTCCGGTGTGATCGGCTCGATATAGGTGGCGTCGGCGAGATCGGGATCGGTCATGATCGTCGCCGGGTTGGAATTCACCAGCACGATCCGGTAGCCCTCGTCCTTCAGCGCCTTGCAGGCTTGCGTCCCGGAATAGTCGAACTCGCAGGCCTGGCCGATGACGATCGGGCCGGCGCCGATGATCAGGATCGATTTGATGTCGGTTCGTTTCGGCATTCGCTCTCAAAAAGGGCACAAAAAAAGGGCGCGCGTTTCGCGCGTCCTCGGGGCCGGCGCAGAGGCGGCAAGCCCCGCGCGCGAGGGGTCTTTAGACCAGAATCGGCAGGCAGGGAAGGGCGGCGCAAGGATTAGTGGTGGACGGTAAATAGGCTCGCTCGCCCGCTTTCGCCAACCGCGTTCGTCAGACGGCGGGCTTCGGCAGTCAAGCGGCTGGCTGGCGCCCTTTGCGCTCGACCGGCTTGCCGGCCGGGCGCGACCATCGCTGCCGATCAAAAACGGCTAACGATCTCGGCAATGCACTTACTGGACTCGCCCGGTACCGGCAGCGTCTCAGATTAAAATGAAAGAGGGCCGCCAGCTGAAGCGGCCCCGTTTTCAAGCCGTTCATCACGTGTCCGCTGTACCCCCGAAAGCAGATATTCGGCGGATGGGCTGCGGTGTCCGCTAAATGCCAAAAGCGGGCGACAGTAGCCTCGCATCGCAAAATACAAGGGTTGTCCCATATCATTCCGAGGGCTAGAGCAAGCTTTCGGCTGGAGTGATCGACACGTGCGAGCTTTGAATTAGTCATCTCACGAGATGCTCGAATGGGTCGGGAAATGTCAGCGAGGAACAACGCCATGCAACGCGATGCCCGCGGTCTCCCCATCTCGACCGACAGCGCCAAGGCTGCCGCCGCCTACGATCATCTCATCACCGGCTACCTCACCCAGCGTGCCGATACGCCGGCCCGTTTCACCGCTCTGCTGGAAGCCGACCCGGACTTCGCGCTTGCGCATTGCATGAAGGGTTATTTCGCCATGATGGCCTACAAGCAGGCCACCGTTCCGGTCGCGGTCGAGGCGGCGCGCACCGCGCAATCGCTTGCCGCCGGCGCCACCCCGCGCGAACGTGCCCACATTGCCGCTCTGACCGCCTGGGCCGCGGGCGAGCTCGATCGTACCATCGCCTTGTGGGAATCGATTTTGCGCACCCATCCGCTTGATGTGGTCGCTTTCCGTCTCGCCCATTTCGCCAATTTCTGGCTCGGCCGCCCGCAGGACATGGTCTCCTCCGTCGAGCGCGTGATCCCGGCCTGGTCGGAAGACATGCCAGGCTATGCATCGATACTCGCCTGCCACTCCTTCGCCCACGAAGAAGCCGGGAACTATCTCGCCGCCGAGCCATCCGGGCGCCGCGCCATCGAGCTCGACCCCGGCGATCTGTGGGCCGCGCACGCCGTTGCCCATGTGATGGAGATGCAGGGCCGCCGCAGCGAAGGCATCGATTGGCTCACCACGCTCGCGCCGAACTGGGAGGGCAGCCACAACCTGCAGCACCATCTCTGGTGGCACGCCGCCCTGTTCAAGCTCGAGTACGGCGACACTGCCGGCGTGCTCGAACTCTACGATACCCGCTTCCGCAACCTCGCCGCGCCGCTCACGGTCGCCGCGCCCGATGTCTACATCGACGTGCAGAACGCGGCGTCCGCGCTGTTCCGCCTGCAGCGCCTCGGCGTCGATGTCGGCAAACGATGGGAGGAACTGGCCGACAAGGCTGAGGCTCGGATCGGAGACTGCGTTTCTGCATTCACTCTGCCGCATTGGCTGATGGCGCTGACCGCCACCGGCCGCACCGCTGCTGCGGAGCGCATGATCGAGGCGATGCGCGCCTTCGCTAACGGTCGCGGCACGGTCCCCGTCATCGTGCGCGACTACGCGCTGCCGATCGCCGAGGCCCAGCTCGCCTACGCCGCCGGACGTTACGCCGAGGCCGTCGCCCTGATGCGTCCGGCGCTCGGCGGTATGTACCGGCTCGGCGGCAGCCACGCCCAGCAGGACGTGCTCGAGCAGTTTTTCGTGGACGCTGCCCTCAAGGCCGGCAGCACCGCGGATATCCGCCTCGCCGTCGAGCGCGTCGCCGGTCTGCGCGCGATTCCGCCCGAGCGCTTCGTCGGCTGGCGCGAAGCCGCTAACGCGGCGGTCGGGGTGTTATAGGCGCGTTGGGGCTTGAAGTAGTGTCCGCTTTACTCCCGATAGCGGACGTTCGTTGGCACGTTTACGTCGGCATTTGGCCGCTCGTCCATGAATCCACGCCCTCAGCCGCTTCGGGTCAAAGCTGGCCAGCGACCGGCGGCGAATGAGGAAGGAACGCGAACAAAGGTTGTCCCGCCAAACTGGCCGGCGGGACTTTTTCGAAAAAAAGTATCAGCAACATCAAAACTAAATTTGGAGAGTGGAGGCCCGGCCTGGAATCGAACCAGGCTTGGAAGACCTTGCGCGGCTTCTGCGTCGCCACTCCGCCACCGGGCCGCCGCCAGCAATAGGCAAAGCGCCTTGCTGCAAGGTTACGATGACGCCGCACCGGGTTGCGGCCGCGATCGCGGTTAATTGTTCGTTATGCCGCCCGGCAAAGGAACGTCATGCGGCGCTGATTGTGGCCGATGTTGCGCTTGGCGCATTCCGCCTTGAAGCCGGCGCTTTTGAGCTTTTCCAGCATCGCGGCCTGCGTGTAATGCGACAGGCCGATGATCTTCTTCAGCCGCAGATAATCCGACAGGAAAATCCGCAGCAGCCCGCCGACTGCGGCCCAGAAGAAACCGTTGGCGGTGCCGAAGCGCAACAGCGCGATAGCCGCCCGCGCCGCCGCCAGCTGCGGCGGCACCACGTCGCCGAGGATGAACAGCCCGTCCGGCTTGACCAGCTTGCGGAACATCGTGAGCAGGCGCTCGAGCTCGGCGACGCTTAAATATTGCGCCACCGAATGCATGACGATCAGATCGAACGCGGCGGCCGGCAGCGCTGCCGTCGCATCGGGCGTGAGCACCGAGATTTTCGCATTGCCGGCATGGCGCGCGGCGAGCGCGGCGCGCACATTGGGCGCCGCCTCGACCAGCGTGAGATGGCCCGCCGCCTGCGCCACCAAATTGGCCGAGGTCGCCTCGCCGCAACCGTAATCGAGCACCGCGGCGGCAGGTGACGGCACGTAGGCGCGGATGTGCTCGGCGATCACGCGGTAATGCACGTCGCGGTGACGCGCATTCACGTAGATCACTGAATGCTTGAAATCGTAGAAGCTGATCCAGTCGCTCATCTGGATTGCCATAAGCTAGGCAAGGGTCCGGCCTTGCCCATGACCGGATCGCTCGCCGGCACCGGCACCAGGGGAATCGTCTTAAGCGCCTTGTCGCGGTCGGCTGGATGATCGCCGCGACAGAGATCATAAGTGCCCTCGGGCGGATAGGCGCCGATCACCAGGAGATCGCCGCTGCCCGACAAGCGCTGATGCCCGGTGCCGGCCGGCAGCACCGCCAGGTCGCCGGCGCCGAGCTCCAGCGCTTCGCCCTGATCGCCGCCGAAGCGTACGCGGGCGCGCCCGCGCGCAATGCCGAGCGCCTCATGGATCATGGAGTGATAATGCACGAACGGGTAAATGCCGTTGCGCCATTGCCCGTGGCCCCAGCCGTTGGCGGCGAATAGTTCTTCAATCGCGCCTTCCGGATCGGCGCCGAGGTCGAGCGCAGCCTTATAGACCAGCATCGGCAGCAGATTGTTCGGCACCGCGCCGTCGTCCTTGAAGCGGAAGATGAGGGGCTTTGAGGACGCCATGACACTGCAACGCCCGACAACGGGCGCGGGTTCGTTCACGCGATCTTCCGTTTCGCCTGCCGCATCATCTCGACGAAGCGCGTGAAGAGATAATGACTGTCGCGCGGGCCGGGCGAGGCTTCCGGGTGGTACTGCACTGAGAACACCGGCTTGTCTTTCAGCGCCAGCCCGCAATTGGAGCCGTCGAACAATGACACATGGGTCTGCTGCACGTT
>CAZLWN010000078.1:0-17308 GCA_964563195.1 uncultured Undibacter sp.
TGCGGCGCGCCGGCCGTCGGCATGGCGTGCACGGCATCGAGCCGTAAGCCGTCGAAGCGGTAGTCGCGCAGCCAATGCAGCGCGTTCTCGATCGCAAAATCGCGCACCTCTTCCACGCGGTAGTCGATGGCCGCGCCCCAGGGCGTCGGCGCGTCGGAAAAGAAAGCGGGCGCGATGCGGTGTAGGTAGTTTCCTTCCGGCCCGAAGTGATTATAGACCACGTCGAGGAACACCATCAGCCCGCGGGCGTGGGCGGCGTCGATCAGCGCCTTGAAATCGTCCGGGTGCCCATAGGCTGAGTCGGGCGCGAACGGCAGCGCGCCGTCATAGCCCCAGTTCCAGCGGCCGGAAAAATCCGCAACCGGCATCAGCTCGAGCGCGGTAATTCCGGTTTCGGCGAGATGATCGAGCCGCTCGATCATGGCGCGGAAGGTGCCCTCGTGGGTGAATGTGCCGACATGGCTTTCGACGAACACCGCCTGCTCCCATGGCAGGCCTTTCCAGCCTGTTGCCTGCCATTGATAGGCGCTGTGATCGATCACCTCGCTCGGTCCCTGCACGTCATCCGGCTGGAAATGCGACACCGGGTCCGGGATGTCGAGTTCGCCATCGATGCGGAAGCGATAGCGCGTGCCGGGGCCGGCGTCCGGCGCGTGCGTCTCAAACCATTCGCCGTGCCTGCTCATTGGCAGACTGTCGGTGGCTGGCTGGTCGAGCAGCAGGTCCACCTCGCGCGCACCCGGTGCCCAGAGACGGAAGGTTACGCCCCGGTCGGAGAGCAGCGGGCCAAAGCGCGCGGGCCCGCTCACGGCTCGCCCACAAACGCCAGCACGCAGCGGACGTGCGCGCCCCAGTTGGCGCCGGGCGGCAGCGTTACAGGATGTTTCTGCCCGTCCGAGGTGTCGAGCACGCAATGCCAGCTGCTTACGCCGAGCCATTCCGGAAAGGTGATTTCGACCGGCGTGTCGGTGCGGTTGAGCACGACGAACAGCGGCTTGCCGCCTTCGCGTGGTGCCGCCAGGACGTAAGATAGAAAGCGCGCGTGCGGCAGATTCCAGTCGGCTTCCGTCATTTCGGCGGCTTGCGGCGTCAGCCATTTCACGTCGTAGGAGCCGTCGGCTTTCTTTCCGTCCAGCCAGTGGCGCGGCCGCAGCTGGGGAAAGTCGCGGCGCAGCCGGGTCAATTCGACGATCAGCCCGCCGAGATCGTCTTCGCTGCCGGCCTTTGACCAGTCGACCCAGCCGATTTCGCTATCCTGGCAATAGGCGTTGTTGTTGCCGCCCTGGCCGTTGCCGACCTCGTCACCGGCCAGCAGCAGCGGCACGCCCTGCGCGAGAAACAGACAGGCGAGCTGGTTGCGCTTGCGCCGCCGGCGCATCGCGAGCACGGCCAAATCATCGGTCGCGCCTTCGACGCCGCAATTGGTGCTCAGATTTTCTTCCGATCCGTCGCGATTGTCTTCGCCATTGGCCTGATTGTGCTTGTGCTCATAGCTCACCAGGTCTTCGAGCGTGAAGCCGTCGTGCACGGTGACGTGGTTGATACTGCTGCGGGGGCTGCGGCCGTCATGCTGGAACTGTACGGATGAGCCGGTCATGCAGTGGGCGACGTCGCCGGCGACGTTGTCATCGCCGCGCCAGAAGCGGCGCATCGTCTGGCGATAGGCGTCGTTCCATTCCGACCATCCGTTAGGGAAGGCACCGACCTGGTAGCCGCCGTCGCCGAGGTCCCAGGGCTCGGCGATCAGCTTGACGTTGCAGAGCACCGGATCCTGCCGGATGGCGGCGAAGAACGGCGCGTTGCGGTCGAAGGCCGGCTGGCGGCCGAGCGTGGTGGCGAGATCGAAACGGAAGCCGTCGACATGGTACGCTTCGACCCACAGCCGCAGGGAATCCATCACCATTTGCAGCACGCGCGGATGCGCAAGCTTGAGCGCGTTGCCGGTGCCGGTGAAATTTTCGTAGTAGCGCGGCTGGTCGGGCCGCAGCCAATAGTATGACGCGTTGTCGATACCGCGGTAGCACAGCGTCGGCCCGAGATGATTGCCTTCGGCGGTATGGTTGTAGACGACGTCGAGAATGACTTCGATGCCGGCATCATGCAGGTCCGCCATCGTGGCGCGGAAGTCGTTGATGGCATCGCCGCTGGTGTAGCGTTGTTCAGGGGCGAAATAACTGAGCGTGTTGTAGCCCCAATAATTGCGCAAGCCGCGGGCGAGCAAGTGGCGGTCGTCGATAAAGGCGTGGATCGGCAGCAGTTCGATGGTCGTGACGCCGAGCTTGCGCAGATGCGCGATTGTGCCGGGCTCGGACAGGCCGCGATAGCTGCCGCGCGTCTCCGCCGGCAGGTCCTCGCGCATCTGCGTCAAGCCTTTGACGTGCGCCTCATAGAGGATGGTGTCTTCCCAAGCGGTCTGCGGCCCGCGCCTATGCGCCCAGGTATGCGCCAAATCGACGACCACGGATTTGTACATGCCGCGGGCATTGTCGCGCCGGTCGAACGACAGATCCTCCTGCTTGCTGCCGGTGCGGTAGCCAAAGTGCGCGTCGCTCCAGGCGAACTGACCGGCCAGCCGTTTGCTGTAGGGGTCGATCAGCAGCTTGTTGGGATTGAAGCGGTGCCCGGCCTTCGGCTCGTAGGGCCCGTGCACGCGATAACCGTAAAGCTGGCCGGGCGCGACGTGCGAGAGATAGACATGCCAGACGTGGTCGCTGCATTCCGGCATGACGATGCGCTGGGTCTCGCGCCGGCCGATGCGATCGAACAGGCAGAGCTCGACCTTGGTGGCGTTGGCGGAGAACAGGGCAAAGTTCGTCCCGCGCCCGTCCCAGTTGGCGCCCAGGGGATGCGGCGAGCCCGCCGAAACGTGCCCGTTAGACCTCAGGAACGAGGTAGATGGCAGCAAGCGGTGGGACGACAAGACGAAGCTCCGGGCTGTCATGGGCCGCGACCGTGGACACTACACCGCCGTTTCCGGCATTGCTGCCGCCGTAGATTGCGGCATCGGAATTCAACACCTCGCGCCAGTTTCCTGCGAACGGGACCCGAACGCGATAATCGTGCAAGGTCTCCGGCGTGAAATTGACGACGACCACGCAGCGGTCGGTTTCGTGTTTGCCCTTGCGCAGCCAGGCAAAGGTTGAGTGGGTGGCATCGTCCGCCACCAGCCATTGGAAGCCGGCGGCGTCGCAATCGAGCGCGTGCAGCGCGGGCGTATCGCGGTAGAGGCGGTTCAAGTCGCGCACCAGCCTCTGCACGCCGGCGTGCTCGGGCTGCTCGATCTGGTGCCAGGGCAGGCTGATATCGTGATTCCATTCCGTGTCTTGGCCGAATTCCGAGCCCATGAACAGCAGCTTCTTGCCGGGATGGCCGTACATGAAGCCGTAATAGGCGCGCAAGTTCGCGAAGCGCTGCCAGCGATCGCCCGGCATGCGGCCAAGGATTGAGCGCTTGCCGTGCACGACCTCATCGTGCGACAGCGGCAGAATGAAATTTTCCGAGAAAGCGTAATGCAGCCCGAACAGGATACTGCCGTGATGGTAGCGGCGGTGGATCGGATCCTTGGATATGTAATCGAGCGTGTCGTGCATCCAGCCCATGTTCCACTTGTAACCGAAGCCGAGGCCGCCCCAATCAACCGGCCGAGACACCATGGGCCAGGCGGTCGATTCCTCCGCCGCGGTGGTGGTGTGCGGATAGTTCGTGAACACTTCGATATTGGTGCGCCGCAGGAATTCAATGGCGTCGATGTTCTCGCGGCCGCCGAACTTGTTCGGCACCCAGGCGTCGGCCGGCCGGCTGTAGTCGAGATAGAGCATCGAGGCCACGGCATCGACGCGCAAGCCGTCGGCGCCGTAGCGGTCGAGCCAGAACAGCGCGTTCGACCGCAGGAAATTTGTCACTTCGACGCGGCCGTAATTGTAGATCATCGTGCCCCAGTCGAGGTGGCGGCCCTGCCGTGGATCGGCGTGCTCGTAAAGTGCGGTGCCGTCGAACTGCGCGAGCCCGTGCGGATCGTCGGGGAAGTGTCCCGGCACCCAGTCGAGCAGCACGCCGATCCCGGCCTTGTGGAATGCGTCGATCAGCAGGACGAATTCTTCCGGCGTGCCGAAGCGGCCGGTGGGCGCGAACAGGCCGGTGGTCTGGTAACCCCAGGAGCCGTCGAAGGGATGCTCCATGACCGGGAGCAGTTCGACATGGGTGAAGCCCATGTCGGCGCAATGGGCCGGGAGCTGCTCGGCTAGCTCGCGGTAGCTCAGCCAGTATTGGCCGCGCTCGCCCTTCTTACGCCAGGAGCCGAGATGGACTTCGTAGATCGACATCGGCTGGTCGAGCGCGTTGATATTGTCGCGCGCGGGCTTGGGCCGCGGCAGCTTTTCGGCGTCGACGACGACCGAGGCGGTGGCCGGGCGCATTTCCGAGCCGAAGGCGACCGGATCGGCCTTAAGCGGCAGCAATCGGCCGTCGCGGGTCACGATCTCATATTTGTATTTGTCGCCGGCGCGCGCGCCCGGCACGAAGATTTCCCAGTAGCCGTTGCCGCGCACGCGCATGGCATGGCGGCGGCCGTCCCAGAAATTGAAGTCGCCGACCACGCTCACCCGTTGCGCATTCGGCGCCCACACCACGAAGCCGGTGCCGGCGACGCCATCCAGCGTCATCAGATGGGCGCCGAGCTTTTCATAGATCCGCAGATGACTTCCCTCGCCGAGCAGATAGAGGTCGTAATCCGACAGCAGCGGCGCAAACCGGTAGGGGTCCTCCAGCTCGACTTCGTTGTCGCCGAACTGGGCGCGCAGCCGATAGCGCTGCGGGCCGTCGAGCGGCCCGGCGAAAAGCCCGGCCGGATCGATCTGCTTGAGCTCGCGTTCACCATTTTCGCTGACGGCGACCACGCGTCGGGCGTCGGGCAGGAACACGCGCACAACGGTCTTCTTGTTCTCGGTGTGGGGACCGAGATAACGGAAGGGATCGGCGTTGCGGCCGGCGATGATCTCGCGGGCGGCGGAGGTGAGCGCGCTCATGGGCTGATGACCCCGCGCTGTTGCAGCATGCGCAGCGTCGCCTCCAGCGGGATGCGCACCCAGGCTGGCCGATTGGTCAGTTCATATTCGATTTCGTAGAGCACCTTTTCGAGCAGGAACCGGTCGAGCAGCGCGTGGGCCTGGGCTTCATCGGCCGGCCACAGACCAGTGTCGCCGATCGTCTCGCGGTAGCTATCCCAATAGGCCTCGCTCAGCGTCGTGACCCAGCTGCGCAGTTTTTCGGCTACGCCTGCGCGTTCCTCGGCGCCGAGATCGGGCGCGCGGTCGAGCGCCGCGTAGGCCGCATAGTCGATAGAACGCAGGAAGCCCGCCACGTCGCGCGCCGGCGGCGCCTTGGCGCGCCGCTCCTCGAGCGTGCGGCGCGGCTCGCCTTCGAAGTCGAGAATATAGGCGTCGTCCTTGGCGATTAGCACCTGGCCGAGATGGAAATCGCCGTGGTGGCGGATCTTCAGGCCGTCGAAGTGCGAATTCCATCCCGACTCGATTTGCCGGACGATGGCATCGTGATGATCGAGCAACGCTTGCGCCAATTGTGGCGCCGGGTCGGTGAGCTCGGTGCGGTGGTGCCGGAGCAGGTCGAAAACCGTGCGTGCGCGCGCGAGTCCGCTATCGGTCCAACGCGCCACGTCGTCGGCACCGATTGGTTCGGGCTCGAAGCCCGGCGTGCCGCCGCCGCAGGCAAAGGCAAGATGCATCTCGGCGGTGCGGTGCCCGATCTGCCGAATGCGTTGTATCATCGAGGCGGTTTCCAGCGTCTCGGCGATCGATTCCGCGACCGTCGTAAGGCGATGCTCCTCGACCAGCCGGTCGAGCCCGTTGGCGGTCACGCTCCAGGCGTCGCCCTGGTTCTCGACGAATTGGTGCACCACCGCGAGCGCTGAGCGGGCCTCCCCTTCGACCAGCTCGACGCTGCCGAGCAGCAGCGGCGCGTTCTGGAAATGGGCGACATCGGCGAGGAAGCGGCCGACCTCGATTTCCGGATGCACGCCAGCGGTGATCCGGCGCAGCACCTTGACCACGAACTTGTTGTCGACGATCACGCTCGAGTTGGATTGCTCGCGCGCGATCGCCGCGATGTTTTTGATCTCCGGCAGCGGATTGGCGGCGAAGCCGGCGGTCGGGCGGAATTCGATCTGGTTTTTGTCTCCGACGGTTTCACCGGCATGGATTTTGGCGAGTACGGCCGAAATGAATTCCGCCTCGGCGGTGGTGTCGAGCAACACGCCCTCGCGCGCGCCGCGGCGCACGGCAGCCAGCACGCTCGCCGGTCCCTTGTCGATTTCGGTGTAGCGCGTCCAGCGGATGGTCAGCGGCACGAAATAGCGGCTCACGCCGGAGGCGCCGCTCACCTCGATAATGGTGGCGAGGAAGCGATCATTGCCGTGGTCGAACGGCACCGCGACCGCGCAGGCGGTCGCGATATGGCGCGAGACCTTGTCGGCGAACCAACGACGGTCGGGGAAGAAACCGGGCAGCACGTCGAGCTCGAGCGTGCGCTTGGTCCAGCCCGACAGCAGGCTTTCCAGGCCCTGTCCGAGCACCAGCGTGGTGATTTCGCGCGGCAGCACTTTCTCCGGCTCGTGTCCGGACTCTTGCTCAAGGCGGAACCAGAAAAAGCCGTAAGGCGGCAGCGTGATCAGATAGGGCAATTCGCCGATGCGCGGGAAGCGCGTGCGGCCCAGCATTTCCTGCGGGATGCGGCCTTTCCACGGACTCATGTCGAGCTCGACCGCCTGCGCCGAACGCGAGATGTTGGCGACGCAGAGGATCGCTTCCTCGCCGAGCTGGCGCACATAGGCCAGCACCGCCCGGTTGGCCGGCCGGACGAAAGTGAGGGTGCCGCGCCCGAACACCTTGGTCAACTTGCGCACACCGATCAGCCGCTTCATCCAGCTTAGCAGCGAGGACAGCGAACGCGCCTGCGCCTCCACGTTGACGGCGGAATAGCCGTAGACCGGGTCCATGATCGGCGGCAGATAAAGTTGCGCCGGATCGGCGCGCGAAAATCCGCCGTTGCGGTCGGGCGTCCATTGCATCGGGGTGCGCACGCCGTTGCGGTCGCCGAGATAGATATTGTCACCCATGCCGATCTCGTCGCCGTAATAGATGATCGGCGTGCCGGGCATCGACATCAGGATCGAGTTCATCAGCTCGATCTTGCGCCGGTCGTTGTCCATCAGCGGCGCCAGCCGCCGCCTGATGCCGAGATTGACGCGTGCGCGCGGGTCGGAAGCGTAGGTCGACCACAGATAGTCGCGCTCGGCGTCGGTCACCATTTCCAGCGTCAGCTCGTCGTGATTGCGCAGGAACATGGCCCATTGGCAATTGGGCGGAATTTCCGGGGTCTGGCGCATGATATCGGCGATGGGGAAGCGGTCCTCCTGGGCGATGGCCATGTAGATGCGCGGCATCAGCGGAAAGTGATAGGCCATGTGGCATTCGTCGCCGTTGCCGAAATAGGCCTGCACGTCTTCCGGCCATTGATTGGCCTCGGCGAGCAGAACCTTGCCGGAGGCATAGGCATCGAGCTCGGCGCGTAGCCGCTTGAGCACCGCATGGGTTTCCGGGAGATTCTCGTTATTGGTGCCTTCGCGCTCGCACAGATAGGGCACGGCGTCGAGCCGGAATCCGTCCACCCCGGTGTCGAGCCAGCGCTTCATAACCTGCAATACCGCGCGCACCACGCGCGGATTGTCGAAATTGAGGTCCGGCTGGTGCGAGAAGAAGCGGTGCCAGTAATAGGCGCCGGCTTCCTGGTCCCAGGCCCAGTTCGACTTCTCGGTATCGGTGAAGATGATGCGGGTGCCCTGGTATTTCTGATCGGTATCGCTCCAGACGTACCAGTTGCGCGCGCTCGAACCGCGCGCGCTGCGCTTGGCGCGCTTGAACCAGTCGTGCTGATCGGAGGTGTGGTTGACGACCAGCTCGGTGATGACGCGTAGGTCGCGGCGCTTGGCCTCCTGCATGAATCGGCGGAAGTCCTTCAGGCTGCCGAATTGTGAATTAATGTCGCCGTAGTCGGAGATATCGTAACCGTCGTCGCGGCCTGGGCTTGGATAGAACGGCAGCAGCCACAGCGTGGTGACGCCGAGATCGCGCAGATAGTCGAGACGTTGGGTCAGGCCTACGAAATCGCCGACACCGTCGCCGTTTGAGTCTTGGAACGTCTTGACGTGCAACTGATAGACGATAGCGTCCTTGAACCACAGGCCGTCGTCGTCGGCTGTCTGCGCGCTGTTGCTGTCCACGATGGGTAAGATATTCATTGCGCCACTCTATACATGACAGCGAAACAGCAAAGCGGGGTCGTCGGTCGGGTCGATGCGCAGACGGTGGCCGTTCCATTCGAGCAGATGCTGCTCGCCGGTGACGAGGTTCTCGATCGCGCGCACCGGGCGCCGGGCGTCGGCCGGGCCGATCTCGACGTCGCCGAAATGCAGCCAGAACTCCTGCGGGCTGCCTGACAGCGAAATCGCAACCGCCACTGCGTTTCTGCCGTCGCCGGCCTCCTTGACTAAGCCGATCACGTTGTCGTCGTCGACTTGCAGGAAACGCAGGTTGGTGGTTTGCAACAGCGCGGGGTTGGCGCGGCGTAGCGCGTTCATGCGGCCGATATAGTTTTTGATGTTGCCGGGCTTGTTCCAGTCGCGCGGCTTGATCTCATACTTTTCGGAATCGATGTATTCCTCCCGTCCCGGGATCGGCTCGTGCTCGATCAGCTCGAAGCCGTTATAGATGCCGTAGTTCGACGACAGGGTGGCGGCGAGCGCGAAACGCGTCTTGAATAGCCACGGCTCGCCCGCCTGCAACTGCACCGGCAGGATGTCCGGCGTCGTCACGAAGAAGTTGGGACGAAAATAGTCGCGCTCGGGGTGGCCGGTGATTTCGCTGAGATAGGCTTGCAGCTCCTGCTTCTCGGTGCGCCAGGTGAAATAAGTGTAGGACTGCGAGAAGCCGAGCTTGGCCAGCGCCTTCATGATCTTCGGCCGGGTGAAGGCTTCCGCCAGGAACAGCACGTCCGGGTGGCGCGCCCGCACTTCGCGAATGAGCCACTCCCAGAATGGGAACGGCTTGGTGTGCGGGTTGTCGACGCGGAAGATGCGCACGCCTTGCTCGGTCCAGAACAGAATGACGTCGCGCAGCGCCTCCCACAGCGCGATGCGGTCATCGCAGCTGAAATCCGGGTTGACGATGTCCTCGTATTTCTTGGGCGGATTTTCGGCGTATTTGATCGAGCCGTCCGGCCGGGTGCGGAACCATTCCGGGTGCTCCTTCAGCCAGGGATGGTCGGGCGAGCACTGCACCGCGAAATCGAGCGCGATCTCCATCTTGTGCTTGTGAGCCGCCGCGACCAGTCGGCGGAAGTCGGCAAGCGTGCCAAGTTCGGGGTGCAGCGCGTCATGGCCGCCCTGTTCGTTGCCGATGGCGTAGAAGCTGCCCGGATCGCCGGGCTTGGGATGCAGGGTGTTGTTCTTGCCTTTACGGTTGGTGTGGCCGATCGGGTGAATCGGCGTGAAATAAAGCACGTCGAAGCCCAACGCGGCGATCTCCGGCAGCCGCGCGATGCAGTCGTCGAAGGTGCCGTGCTTGCCGGCCACTTTGGCCTGGCTGCGCGGCACCATCTCGTACCAGGCGCCGGCACGCGCGCGCTCGCGGTCGGCGGTGAGCGGAACGATAGGACTGCGGGTGAGGTCGGGGCGCTTGTCGGTTTTTTCCATCGCAGCCGCCAGCGCGTCGTCGAGAAGCGCCGCAGGTTTCTTGCCCGAGATGAATTTGCGCGCCGCCGCCTGAACCACGCGCCGCGCTTCGCGCTCGCTCGGCATCAATTCGGTCAAAAGCTCGTGGCCCTCGCGCGCCTCCAAAGAAATATCCTGACCGGCTTCCTGCTTGAGGCGGAATTCCTTGCGCCAGGTAGCGAACTGATCGGTCCACGCCTCGATCGCGAATAGATAGAGGCCGGGCTCCGGCGGCGTGAAGCCGCCAAGCCAGCGGTCGTTGCTGTGCAGTTGCATGGGTTCGCGCTGCCAATCGGCGGTACCCTCCGGTCGCCACAGCAATGCGGCCGCAATAACGTCATGGCCTTCGCGAAAAATATCGGCCCAGACTTCGACGCGTTCGCCGGCGATGCGTTTGACCGGATAGCGTCCGCAATCGACGAAAGGATAGATCTCTTCGATGCGAAAGCGCAGGCCCGTCGGATCGGTCGGGGAAACGTCCCCAGCGTCCGGTAATGTGTCCGGCAACGATAATGCATCTACGCGGACGCTGGTGGCGTCCGTTTCGGTTCGTTTCATTTTTGGTGTCTCTCGCAAATTATGCTTAAAGAGATCATATTTATACACCAATGAAAACAGCCAATGATGGCAAAAGTTCTGCAGTGTGACAAAATTTAACGAGAACCTGCCGACTACATTGAAAAACGTTCAAAAAATGAATGACATAAACGAATCTGCTCATCGTTGGGGCATAGAAACGGAATATTATAATGTATTCGGGAAGCGTCACAGCGCGAGCCCGGATATTTTGACGCAGCTTGTAACCGCGATATCGGCCGGACGAACGCAGCCGCAACGTTTAGATTCTCCCGCTACGCCGCTGCGTGCGTATCAAGGCGATGGCCGCCGCCTGTGGGGAATTGCGCTACAGTTGTACGCGCTGCGCTCGCGCCGCAATTGGGGGCACGGCGATTTCACCGATCTCGTAAACCTGGTAAGACTTGCCGCCGCGTGCGGCGCCTCTGCCATCGGATTGAATCCGCTGCACGCGCTGTTTACCGACCGCGCCGATGAGGCCAGTCCCTACGCGCCCAACAGCCGGCTGTTTCTCAATCCGCTCTATATCGATGTCGAGGCCATCGCGGAATTTCCCGGAGTAGCGAAAGCCGGGCTCGCAGATGAAATCGCCGCGCTGCGCGCTATCGACATGGTGGCTTACGCGCGCGTGGCGCGTGCCAAGCTCACCGCCTTGCATCTCGCGCACGAGCGCTTCCGTGCCGCCGCGAGCGCCGCGCGGCGCGCCGAGTTTGCGGCCTATCGCCAGCAGCACAACGAAACGCTTCTGCGCTTTGCCTGCTTCGAATGCTTGCGCCGGCGTTACGGGCCCAAGCCCTGGCCGCAATGGCCCGCAGCGTGGCGCCATCCCGATGACGCTCGCCTGCTGGCGTTCCGGCAGGAGCACGAGGTGGACTGCGAATTCCACGAATTCGTGCAATGGGTCGCCGAGTGCCAGCTCGCCGCCTGCCAGGAAGCGGCGCGCCGGTGCGGCATGCCGATCGGTCTTTATACCGATCTCGCCGTTGGGATCGACCCGCACGGCGCCGGCGCCTGGATCCAGCAGGATGTCGTGCTGGCCGACGTTTCGGTCGGCGCGCCGCCCGACGAATTCAATCCGGACGGGCAGAATTGGGGGCTGGCGCCGTTCAACCCACACGCGCTGCCAGAGCACGATTTCGCCGCCGAGCGCCGATTGATGGACGAGAGCATGCGGCATGCCGGCGCGGTGCGGCTGGATCACGTTCTCGGCTTGCAACGGCTGTTCATGATTCCCCGCGGCGCCGCCGCCGCCGAGGGCACTTATGTGCGCTTTCCGTTCGAGCAGCTGCTGCGCGTCATCACCGAAGAGAGCGACCGATACCGATGCATCGTGATCGGCGAGGATCTCGGCACGGTGCCGGTCAATTTCCGCGAGACGATGGCGCAGTGGGGCCTGTGGGGCTGCCGGGTGATGCTGTTCGAGCGCGAGGCCGACGGGCGCTTTCGTTCGCCGCAAAGCTATCCGGCCGAGGCGCTGGCGAGTTTTAATACCCACGACATGGCGAGCTTCCGCGGCTGGCTGGAAGGACACGACCTGCGCGTCAAGCGGGCGATCGGGCTCGATCCCGGCGAAAGCGACGAGAGCCGCGCGCAATCGCAAAGCGCGCTGCGCGACGCGCTTGCTCGCTGGGCGCCGGCATATCGCCCGGACGATATCGCGGCGGTCGCCGCGTTTCTCGGCGCCACGCCTTCGCGCCTGGCTGTGATCGCGCTCGACGACGCACTGGGCGTGCGCGATCAGATCAACGTTCCGGGCACCGTCGACCAGCACCCGAATTGGCGGCGTCGGTTGCCGGTCGCCATCGAAAACTTGGAATCGCATGATGGGTTGGCGCGCGTGGCGGAAGCATTCGCGCAAGCCGGCCGCAGCTTCGTGCGTTAAGAAATCACTCCACCGGCACGCGCCAAATATCGCGTGCGTATTCGCGGACGGTGCGGTCGGACGAGAACCAACCCATGCGCGCGGTGTTGAGGATGCTCATGCGCCACCAGGCAGCCGGCGCTTGCCACAGCTTGTCGACGGCGCGCTGCGCCTGCCAGTAGGCCTCGAAGTCGGCGGCCACCATGAAGCGGTCGTAATCTAGAAGCGATTGCACGATCGGCGCGAAGCAGTTCGGGTCGTCGGGCGAGAATGCGCCGGCGCTGAGCATCTTCATCACCGCCGCCAGCCGCGGCGACGCCTCGACAGCTTTCGCGCCCTTGATTTGCGCCTTTTGGCGTTCCGCCACTTCGGCCGCGGTCATGCCGAAGATAAAGATATTGTCCGCGCCGACGTGCTCGCGAATCTCGATATTGGCGCCGTCGAGCGTGCCGATGGTGAGCGCGCCGTTGAGCGCGAGCTTCATGTTGCCGGTACCGGAGGCTTCCATGCCGGCGGTGGAAATCTGCTCGGAGAGATCGGCCGCCGGAATGATCGCTTCGGCGAGACTAACATTGTAGTTCGGCGCAAAGACAATCTTGAGCCGATCGCCGATCACCGGATCGGCGTTGATCATCTTGGCAACATCGTTCGCCAGCTTGATGATCAGCTTGGCGCGGTCATAGCTCGCCGCCGCCTTGCCGGCGAAGATCTTCACCCGTGGCACGCAAGCCTGATCCGGATTGGCGCGGATCGCCTGGTAAAGCGCGATCGCCTCCAGGATGTTCAGCAATTGCCGCTTGTATTCGTGCACGCGCTTGATCTGCACGTCGAACAGCGCGCCCGGCGGCACCCGCACGCCGGTGCGCGCATGCAGCAGATCGGCCAGCTTCCATTTGTTGGCCGCGCGCGCCTCCTGGCAGCGCGCCACGAATTCCGCGTCGCCCGCCAGCGGCTCGAGCTCCTTCAGGCGGTTTGGATCGTCGAGCACGCGCTCACCCAGCGTCTCGACCAGCAGGTCTGTAAACGCGCCATTGGCGTCGTAGAGCCAGCGCCGGAAGGTGATGCCGTTGGTCTTGTTGACGATCCGCGTCGGCGCAGTTTCAGCCAAATCATGGAATACCGTCTTACGCAGCAGGTCGGTGTGCAGCGCCGAGACGCCGTTGACGCAATGCGATCCGAGAAAGGCGAGATGCGCCATGCGCACGCGCTTGTCGCCGTTTTCCTCGACTAGCGAGACGTCGGCCAGAAATTCCGGATCCTCGCAGCCCGCGCGCTCGACCGATTTTAGATGGAACCAATTGATCAGGTAGACGATCTGCAAATGGCGCGGCAGCAGCCGGCCGATTAGATCCGCCGGCCAGGTCTCCAGCGCTTCCGGCAGCAGCGTGTGATTGGTGTAGGACAGCGTCGCTCGCGTGACCTTCCAGGCCTTGGTCCAGGCGACGTTGTGCTCGTCCACCAGGATGCGCATCAGTTCGGCGACCGCAATGGCCGGATGCGTGTCGTTGAGCTGAACGGCGGCATGCTGATCTAGCGTCTCGAGCGTGCCGAATTCGTCGAAGTGGCGGCGCGCGATATCCTGCAGCGAAGCCGACGTGAAGAAATATTCCTGCCGCAGGCGAAGCTCCTGGCCCTCCGGTGTGGCGTCGTTTGGATAGAGCACGCGCGATATGGTTTCCGAACGCGCGCGTGAGGCGGTCGCGCCGACCAGGTCGCCGCGGTCGAGCGCCGAGAGCTGGATCGGCGAGGGCGCGCGCGCCGACCACAGCCGCAGCGCGTTGACGTGGCGGCCGCGCCAGCCGGTGATCGGGGTGTCGTAGGGCACCGCCTGCACGGTCTGCGCCGGATGCCAGACCGCGCGCGCGGTTTCCTCATCGCCACCGAGATATTCCACCATGCCGCCGAAGCCCACCGCATAGCCGGAGCCCGAGCGCGCGAATTCCCACGGATTGCCACGTGTCAGCCAATCCTCGGGATATTCCTTCTGCCAGCCGTCCTTGATGCGCTGCTCGAACAACCCGTTCTCGTAGCGGATGCCGTAGCCATAGGCCGGGATGCCGAGCGCCGACAGGGTGTCCATGAAGCAGGCCGCCAGCCGCCCAAGCCCGCCATTGCCGAGCGCGGCGTCCGGCTCGACCATCCGCAGCTGGTCGAGGTCGACGCCCATGCTAGCGAGCGCGCGCCGCGCCGGCTCCACCAGCCGCAGATTGCTCAAAGTGTCGAGCAGCAGGCGCCCGACCAGAAATTCGATCGACAGGTAATAGACCCGCTTCTTCTTCTGGCGCTTGGTCTCTTTGCGCGCATCCATCCAGACGTCGACGAGACGGTCGCGCACCGCCAGCACCGTCGCCTGGTACCAGTCGTAGTCGGCGGCGTTGGCGGTGGTCTTGCCGAGCACGTAGGTGAGCTTCGTCTCGATCGCCTCGCGCAGCTTGGCTGCGTCGCTGTGCGGATCGAGCTCGGCCGGCGATGAAGGTCTGGCTTTCAGTTGCGCCATGTCGGTGGTCTGCGGCTACGGAAGACGCGGTTGCAAGCCCAGGCAGATAAAGCAACACGCGATAATGAACATTTCATTTTCGCCGCGCATTCGACCAAAGGGTTAAGCCACTGTGAACGGCGGCGCGGCACGCTGGTATACGTCACGAATCACGCGATTTGAACAGCCTATTCAAGGCCTGATTGCCGCTTTTTCGCGCACCGATCGGCAAAATCCAACCGGCATTAAGCCGTCCTATTATGAATTATTCCCGACCGGCCGGCGTTTGAGCAGGAAGGCCTGCACCCCCTCCTGCACCACCTCGCCGCGCTGGTTAATGACCTGCAGCTGGCGCTTCATGACGCCGCGTTCCGGGTTGGAGGTCTCGCGCTTTTCCAGCACCTTGATGCGGGCGTGGATGGTGTCGCCGGGCTTGACCGGCTTGGTGAACTTCAGGTTGTCGAAACCGAGGAAGGCGATCAGCGTGTCGTCGTAGAGGTGGAGCTGGAACAGCAGTCCGGCAGCAATGGCGTAGACCAGCGGGCCATGGGCGATGCGGGTGCCGAACTGGGTCGCTCGGCAATATTCCTCATTGACGTGCAGCGGATTGTAGTCACCTGACAGGCCGGCGAACATCACTACATCGGTTTCGGTGACGGTGCGCGCAGGGGATTCGAATTCCGCGCCGATTTCCCATTGCTCCCAATACAGCCCTCTCATGCCGACCGCCTTTCTTCCCGAATCATCCGACGGCCCCGTTCCTGCGCAGGCTGGCGATTTCATCCGATGAAAGCCGCAGCAAGCCGCCGAGCAGCGCGTCGGTGTGCTCGCCAAGCCGCGGTGCTGGCTTGGAGATGGCGCCCGTCATACCCGACATCCGGATCGAGTTTCCCGGCAGCCGCACCTTGCCGACCTGCGGATGATCGTATTCCACGATCATCGCACGTTCCGCGACCGGCGGCTCGGCGAAGGCGCGGTCGAGATTATTGACCGGCGCGGCCGGGAATACCGCCGCGTGCAGACGTTTCAGCCACTCTGCCACCGTGCGCGTACGGAAAATCTTTTCCAGGTGCGGCACCAGTTCGGATCGGTTTTTCACGCGGCCCGGATTGGTGGCAAATCTTGCATCCTCGGCCAGCACTGGCTCGCCGAGCGCCACGCAAAGCTTGCGCCAGAATATGTCTTGGCGGGTTGCGACGACGAGATAGCCGTCTTTCGCCGCGAAGGCCTGCCACGGCACCGTGTATTCGTGCGCCGAGCCGGGGGGCTTGGGCAATTCGCCGCTGGTCAGCCACAAGGTGCCGATATAGCCCATGAGGTTGAGCATGACGTCGAACATCGAAAGATCGATCTTGCTGCCTTTGCCGCTGCGCTCGCGGGCAAACAGCGCGGCCAGGATCGCCTTGCATGAGAAGATGCCGCCGCTCATGTCGGCGAGCGGAATGCCGACGCGCACCGGCGGCCGGCCCGGCTCGCCCGTGATCGCCATGTGGCCGCTGATCGCCTGGATAATAATGTCGAGCGCGGGATAATCCTTGTATTCGCCTTCCGACCCGAAACCCGTGACCGAGCATTGGATGATGCGCGGGTTAATGCCTGCGAGCTTTTCGTAGTCGATCTTCAGGCGCTCCAGCACGCCTGGTCGGAAATTGTCGATGACGACGTCGGAGACCTTCACCAGGTCGTAAAAGATTTTGCGCCCGTCCTCGCTCTTGAGGTTGAGCACGATGCTTTTCTTGTTGCGATTGAGCGTCAGAAACAGCGCGCTCAGGCCCTTGTAGGGCGCGACCGAAGGAATGCGGCCCAGATCACCTTCCGGCGCCTCCACCTTGATCACCTCGGCACCGAGGTCGGACAGCGCTTGGGCACCGTAGGTCCCGGCGATGATCTGGCCGAGCCCCAATATTCTGATGCCTTCGAGCGGGAATGACATCTTACAATCCCAGCCCGCGGGCAATGATGTTGCGCTGGATTTCCGAGGTGCCGCCGCCGATCACGGCCAGCCGCGAATCGCGGAAGAAGCGCTGCATCGGATATTCCATGCAATAGCCGTAGCCGCCGAGGATCTGTAGCCCGAGATCGGACACCGCCTTATAGGTCTCGCCGGTATAGAGCTTGAGCACGGCGGCATCGCTGCGGGTCGCCTGGCCTTGCGCCATAGTCCAGGCAAAGCGGTAGACCAGCATGCGCGAGATATCGAGCATCACCTTCATGTCGGCGAGCTTGTGCGAGATGGCCTGGAAGCTGCCGATCGCCTGGCCGAACTGCTTGCGCTCCTTGGCGTAGGCGAGCGCGTAGTCAAAGGCGGCGAGCGCCGCGCCGGTGCGCGCGGCCGACAGGCACAGGCGTTCGTACCAGAGATAGGAATCGACCGCCGCCCAGCCCTGATCGACTTCGCCGAGCACGGCGGCGGCCGGCACACGCACGTCTGAATAGAACACCTGCGTGGTGCCGATGGCGCGGTGGCCGAGCGTTGCAATTTTCTTGATCTCGATACCCGGAGACTTGGTGTCCACCAGGAAATTGGTAATGCCTTGCTGCTTTTTGGCGCCGGTCGACGTGCGCGTCACCAGCAGGCAGTAGTCGCTGATGTCCATGCCGGAGGTGAACACCT
>CAZLWN010000079.1:0-17205 GCA_964563195.1 uncultured Undibacter sp.
TGGCTGTTCGCGGTCATGGTCTGGTGCGCCTTCGGCGTGGTGCGCCACGCCGAGGCGCTGGCCGAGCATCTGGGCGAGCCCTATGGCACGCTGATCCTCACCATCGCCGTCATCGCGATCGAGGTCGCCATCATGGCGACCGTCATGCTGCACGGCGGGCCCAACCCGACGCTGCCGCGCGATACCGTGTTCGCGGTGCTGATGATCGTGCTCAACGGCATGGTCGGCGCCTCGGTGGTGATCGGCGCCCTGCGCCACCGCCAGCAGCAATACAACCTGCAAGGCGCCGTCGCCTTCCTGGCGGTGATCTCCTGCCTCGCCGTGATCTCGCTGGTGCTGCCGACCTTCACGGTCTCGACCCCCGACCATTCGCTGACGGTGCTGCAGGCGGTGGTGTTCGGCGCGCTGACGGCGCTGCTTTATGGCGGCTTCCTGCTGATCCAGACCATGCGGCACAGCGCCTTCTTCACGGAGGCGGCGCGGGCGGCCCCCGCCCGGCGCGGCGCCGGCGCCGGCGCCAAAGCGCAGCACGCGGCAAGCCACGGGCCCACTTATTCGATTCCCGTGCACGCCGTGCTGCTGGTGCTGACGCTGCTGCCGGTGGTGCTGCTGTCGAAGCCGCTGGCCAATGTGCTCGACTACGGCATCGAAGAGCTCAAGGCGCCGACCGCGCTGGGCGGCATCCTGATCGCCATCCTGGTGCTGTCGCCGGAGGGGCTAAGCTCGTTGCAGGCCGCGCGGCGCAACCAGTTGCAGCGCTCGGTCAACCTGTCGCTGGGTTCCGCGCTCTCCACCATCGGGCTCACCATCCCCACCATGATCGTGATCAGCCTGCTGACCGGCGCCCCGCTCGAACTCGGCCTCACAGCCGTTGACACCATCCTCTTGGTGCTGACGCTGTTCATCGCGCAGATGACGTTTTCCGGCGCCCCCACCAACATCCTGCTCGGCGGCGTGCATCTGGTGCTGTTCGCCGCCTTCGTCGTGCTGATTTTCAATCCGTGAGCGGGCCCATGCCGAAAGCCTTCTTCCTGGTCCGCGCCGTTGTCGAAGCGCCGTTGCGTGACAAGTTCGAGCATTGGTACACGGCCGACCACCTGCCGCTGGCGATGACGGTGTTCCAATGCGAGAAGGCCTGGCGCTTCTGGAGCGAGGTGGAGGAGGGCGTGCATTACGCCGTCTACCGGTTCGCCGACAAGGCAACGCTCGATGCCGTGCTGGCCAGCGACGGCTTCAAGGCCATGGTCGCCGATTTCAACGCCGCCTGGCCGCAAGGCGTCACCCGCAGCCGCGATATCGTGACTCTGGTGGAGGAGCGGGGCGGCTAGTGCTGCGCCGCGATCGTCTGCCCGGCGGCATAGCCGGTTGCCGTGAGCTGGTAGCGATAGCGGTTGCGCCGGTCGATGGCGATCCACTCGTTTGCCACCGCCTTGTTGAGCCCGCGCTGGAAATCGCCGTCGCGCACGGCGCAAAAATAATTGCGCGGCAGCGTGCCGCTCACCGGAATCCGGTGGCGCATGAAAACGTCGAGGATCTGGCGGCCGACGTCGTCGTCGGAGATTGCGAAGGTCATGAGGCACCGGCATTCGAGAGGCGTGTCCAGCAGCGTTATGCCGATGTTTGCCCGTTGTCGCGCCGCTCCGGCACAATCTGGAAAGTTATACCGGCTTTATTCCACCGTCAGGTGCCGGCCACCACCTGGTTGCGCAGCACCCCGATGCCGCTGATCTCGATCTCCACCGTGTCCCCCGGCTTGATGTTCTGCGGCACGCCGTCGGTGCCCATCCACATCACGTCGCCGGGCTCGATGGTGCAGTATTTCGACACTTCCGCGATATAGGTCGCCGTGTCGAAGATCATGTTGTTGGTCTTGAAGCGGTCGGTCTCCGTGCCGTTGACGCGGATCACCGTCTCCATCTTGGCCGGATCGAGCCCGGTGACGATCCACGGCCCCATCGGCTTAAACGTGTCGGCGTTCTTGGCGCGCCACAGCGTGCGGTCTTCCTTCTGCCAGGCGCGTTCGGAGACGTCGTTGCCGATGGTCCAGCCCAGCACATAGTCGAGCGCGTTCTCGCGGCTGACCTTGCGCGCGCGCTTGCCGAACACCGCCACCAGCTCGCCCTCGTATTGGAAGGCGTCGCCCGCGTCCTTGGGCTTCACGATGTCGTCTTCGTGAGCGATCAGCGCGTTGTTGGCGCGGTAGCCGATGTCCGGCTTCTTGGGGAACACCGGCTCGGTGCCGCGCTTGGCGGCCATCTTGCGGATGTGATCGGCGTAATTGATGCCGACGCAAAAGAAGGTCGACGGCAGCACAGGGATCAGCAGCTTGACGCTCTTGAGCGGGAAGGTGCGGTCGCTGCGCTTGTGTTCGCCGAACGGCGAGCCCTCGACCGCGATCACGCTGTCGCCCTCGACCACGCCATAACTTGCCTGGCCGTCCTTGCTGAACCGGCACCACGTCGTCATGGCATCACCTCCAGCCGCCGCCGCCGTTCACATAGACCGTGTCGGCGGTCATGAACTCGCAGGCGTCCGAGCACATGAACAGCACCAGCTCGCCGATCTCCTCCGCGGTGCCGAAGCGGCCCATCGGCACGTCGTCGAGCATCTTCTGCTTGAGCTCCGGCGAGGTCGCCGCCGCCGCGGCGAAGGCGGTGTCGATCGGCCCCGGCGAGATCGAGAGCGCGCGGATGCCTTGCGCCGCGAATTCGCGCGCCACCCCCATGGTCATGGTCACCACCGCGCCCTTGGCGGCGGCGTAATGCACCGAGGACCCGGGTCCGCCGCGCCGGTGCGCCATCGAGCCGACATTGACGATGACGCCGAATTTGTTCTCCAGCATGTGCGGCAGCACCGCTTGCATGGCGTAGAACGTGCCCTTCAAATTGAGGTCGAAGGTGCGCTCGAGCAGGTCGTCGTCGATGTCGAGGAATTTCGAGCGCCGCAGCGCCGCCCCTGCCGAGTTGAACAGGAAATGAATGCGGCCGAAGTGGCCGAGCGCGAGCTCAATCATGTCTTGAACCGCCGCCCGCTTGGTCACGTCGATGGTGAGCGCCAGCCCCTGCGACCCTGCCGCGTTGACCTGCGCGATGGTTTCCTTGACGCCGTCCTCGTTGATGTCGGCGCACACCACGTTGGCGCCCTGGCGCGCAAAAATCTTGGCTGTGGCGCGGCCGATGCCGCTGGCGGCGCCGGTGATGACGATGGTCTTTCCGTGGAAATAGTCGGGGGTCTTCGGCATGGGCGCTTCCTCGTTAATAGTCCTGGTTTGAGCCTGCGGCGGTCGCGGTCGGGGTCGAAAATAGCTTATCCCCAGTCACTACGGGGCACCTATAATCGGGCGCAAGCCAAAGAACTCACTCAGGGATACGCCCAATGACCCCACCCCCGATCGAATACGCCGACGCAGCGCCCGCGGTGCGCGCCGTTTATGACGACATCAAGCACACTCGCAACGTGCCCGATGTAAATAATTTCTGGAAATATCTTGCCCGCGACCCGGCCACCCTCAAGCGCACCTGGGACAGCATCAAGGAGATCATGGCTTCCGGCGCGCTCGACCCGCTCACCAAGGAAATGATCTATCTGGCGGTCTCGGTCACCAACGGCTGCGCCTATTGCATCGCCAGCCATACTGCCGCCGCCCGCAAGGCCGGCATGACCGAGGCCATGTTCGGCGAGCTGATGCCGGTCACCGGCATGGCCAACGAGACCAACCGGCTCGCCAACGGCTACAGGGTGCCGGTCGATGACGCTTTCCAAACCTGATTGAACGCCGTCGCGCGACGGGTTATCAAGAAGCCGCAATCCGGGGGAGAACGTTCCATGATGACTGATCGGCCATTCATCGCGAAACTGCTGTGCATCGGCCTGGTGGCGGCGATCATGTTGCCGGTCGGGCGCCTGCTGTTTCCCTATGTCAGCGCCGAACTGACGCGCATGCAGTTCCAGGCCCTGGAAGCGGTGCTCGGCGCGACTATCGGTTTCGGCATATACGGAGTCTTCGGCTAACGCCGGCTCCCAGAATGGGGTTTCTCGACCGGTTTAACCGCGGCCCGCTCAGCCTTACCCGCACCGAAGCCCTCAGCGTCGCGGTGTTCGCGGCGAACACACTGCTGTTTGTGGCGCTCCACGCCAACCTCCGCGCCATCCACCCGGAACTCCCCGCAACTCGCTGACGCCCCGTGCCGAGAACTTCATGCGCCTGACCCGACTGGCGATCACGACAGCACCGATGTTGTTCGTGCTGCTGTGGAGCACCGGCTTCATCGGCGCGCGCTACGGGCTGCCCTATATCGAGCCGATGACCTTCCTGGCGGTGCGCATGGTGTTCGTGGTCGCCATCATGATCCTGATCGCCGTGAGCGCGGGCGCGCGCTGGCCGGATACGACCGAAATCGGCCACAGCCTGGTGGCGGGCTCGATGGTGCACGGGCTCTATCTCGGCGGCGTGTTCACCGCCATCAGCCAGGGCGTGCCGGCCGGCATTTCGGCGCTGATCCCGGGTCTGCAGCCGATCCTCACCTCCACGATCGCCAACCGCTTCATGGGGGAGAAGGTGAGCCCGCTGCAATGGGCAGGCCTCGCGCTCGGGCTGATCGGCGTGCTGATGGTGCTGCACGACCGCCGCATGGTGGCGGAAGGCTCGGCGCTCGGCTGGACCGCCAGCTTCGTTTCGCTGTTCGGCATCACGCTCGGCACGCTCTATCAGAAGCGTTTCTGCGGCAAGATCGATTGGCGCACCGGCAACACCGTGCAATATATCGGCGCCGATGTCCTGTTCTGGATCGGCGCCTTCGCTTTTGAGACGCGCGAGATCCAATGGAGCGGCGAGCTGATCTTCGCCATGGCCTGGCTGGTGTTAGTGCTCTCGATCGCCGCCATTGCCTTGATGTATTGGCTGATCCGCCGGACGGCGGCGACGCGCTTCGCCAGCCTGTTCTATCTGGTGCCGGCCTTCACCGCGCTGCTGGCCTATTTCCTGTTCGGCGAGAAGCTGGACGCGCTGTCGGTCGCCGGCATGGGGGTGTGCGCGGTCGGGGTGGTGCTGGCCAACCGCGGCGGCGCGAAGCCGGCTGCGGTCACCGGCGACGCCTGATCTTAATTCCTCGGGTTGAGCACCAGTTGCGTCTGCGTGACCAATGCGCACAGCCTGCCGTCGCCGCGGGTGACGCGGGTCTGCCAGACCATGGTGGTGCGGCCGCGATGCAGCGCGACGCATTCGGCATAGGCGGTATCGCCGATCGGCACGGCGGCGAAGAAATTGGTCTTGCTTTCGATGGTGGTGGTGGACTGGCCGTCTTTGAGATTGGCGATGGTGGCGGTGCCGCCGAGATTGTCGGCCAGTGCCATGAGGGCGCCGCCATGTATGATGCCGAAGCGGTTGTTGAGCTCGTCGCGCGCGACCAGTTCGGCGGTCACCCGTTCGGGCGAGATATGGGTGACCTTCATTCCGAGAAATTCGGCAAAGGGCGGCGGCTTCTTGGCCGCCGCGTTCACGTCGTTCATGGTCTGCTGCTCCAGCCTTGGCATGGCGGCCGGCACCATCGCGTCGGTCGCGCCGGAAAGCAAGACCTTCGCGGTCACTGGCCCGCGCTGGCCGCGATCCATCGCAGCGTGGTGGCAATGCCTGTCTCGTAAGTCGTCATCGCCTGCGGCTTGAGCAAGCCTTGCAGCTTACGCGCGTTGTAGCTCACAGCCTTCATATAGTTGGGTGCGACCTGCAGTAACCCGCGCAGCTCCTTGTTGAACAAGCCGACGATGCGCAACATCGTCATTCCGGCGGCGCGCAGCTTGACCGGCCGGCCCAAGTGACGGCCGCATATGTCAGCGACCTGGCGGCCGGTGAGGGGGCCGCTGCCCGGCAGGCACCAATGCGTGCCGAATGCTTCGGCGTGCGCGCCGACCTCGGAAGCGATGCGCATCGAATCCGGGACATAGACATATTCGCGCTGGATATCCGGCTTGCCAAGCCAGTTGACAGTCTTGTCCTGCGCCGCCTCCAGCAGCGCGTTTTGCAGCGTGCTGACATGCACCTGCGGTCCGTAGAAATCCGGCAGGTGCAGGATGGCGGCGCCGGCATCGCATAGAATGTCCTCGGCCTCGCGCCGCCAGCGCACCCAAGGCGGCCCGCCGCTGCGCGGATGACTTTCATCCATGGTCTCGCGCGCCTGCGGGTAATAGGCCCAATAGCTCGATACCTGCACGCAGCGCGCTTTGGTTTGCGCGAGCGCGCCGGCGATGTTGCGCGCGGTCACCGGATGCAGATGCATCTGGTCGCCGGGCAGGCCGATGCAGTCATAGACCAGGTCGCAACCCTCGACCGCGCGCAAGGTGTCGCCGGCATCGAGAATGTCGGCGGGCCGTTTTTCGATCGCCGTTTCTGAAAACAGGCGCACCAGTCTGTCCATGCCGCGCGCGACCACTCGCACGGGCGTTCCATCTTGCCGTAGCGTTGCGGCCAGATGAATGCCGGTCGGTCCGGTCGCGCCGAGGATCGCGACTTTGGTCATGACGGCGCTCCCATGCTGGGCATGGGATGTAATGGTCGCGCCGCGGCTGAAATGCAACGCGTCGGGGCTCTAAAATATGCAGGGCGCGGCATCGCGCCGCGCCCTTTAATCGTTGCCCGAACGGGCGTCAGTCGCGCGGCTGCGGCACGATGCGAATATAGGGCCGCGGCGTTTTCCAGCCTTTCGGATAGAGCTTCTTGGCTTCCTCGTCGGTGATAGCGCCGGTCATGATGACGTCATCGCCCTGTTTCCAGTTCGCGGGCGTTGCCATGCGATGCTTGACGGTGAGTTGGAGCGAGTCGAGCACGCGCAGCACCTCGTCGAAATTGCGGCCCGTGGTCATTGGGTAGACCAGGATCAGCTTGATCTTTTTGTCCGGTCCGATGATGAAGACGTTGCGTACCGTTTGATTGTCGGCCGGCGTGCGGCCTTGCGATGTGCCGCCGGTCGCCGCCGGCAGCATGCCATAGGTCTTTGATACCTTAAGGTCGGTGTCGCCGATCATCGGGTAATTGGGCGCAAAGCCGACCACATCCTTGATATCCTGCGACCACTTCTTGTGGTCGTCGACCGGATCGACCGACAGCCCGATAATCTTGGTATTGCGCTTGTCGAATTCCGGCTTGAGCCGGGCCATGGTGCCGAGCTCGGTGGTGCAGACCGGGGTGAAATCTTTGGGATGCGAAAACAGCACGGCCCAGGAATTGCCCAGCCAGTCGTGAAAGCGGATCTTGCCTTCGGTGGTATCCGCCTCGAAATCCGGGGCGGTGTCGCCAATTGCGAGAGCCATGACAAACCTCCAAACGCTCACGTGAAATTGCGTCTCGCGGGCTAATATAGTCGTCTGCGCCGGGGTGGAATAGGCCCGCGTCGAAAGAGTATCAATCCACCATGGTCCGCCGGTTCGGGAGGACAAAGCTTTCGGTGCGGAAGCGCCGAGTGGAACGGCTTTTCCACCCGGCGAGGCCCGTCGCGTGGCTGGTCCCGGCTCAGTCCGGCTGCGCCACCGTTACCGCGTCATCGCCGGCAGACCGCCGAAATAGCCGACAATACCCCGCTCATCGACCAGTCTGCGCAGCTCGCCTTTGATCTCCAGCGGATATTTGTGAAGATCTTCCGCGGCGCCCGGATGCTGGACGTTGCCGGTCAGGTAGGCATGGCCGTTGATATTGTCGTAGACCTTCAGCCCGGTGTTCTCGCCGCCGGCGGGCGCGCTGAAAATCCCTCACGGCTTGCTTGCTGTCGACGTTGAAGGCCCAGGTGAAATTGTTGAGGTGGTTGCCTGAGTCCTCGCCGATGAACAGCGTGCGCATGGCTTCCGAATAATTGGCGTTGTCGGGATTGGCGACCATGTCGGTGTTGCACTTGTCATATTTGCCGGCAGCGGATTCGACCGGCTGCTGCTTGGCGCCATGCACGAGTGCCGTCATGTCAACCGCCACCCAGTCGCTGGCGATCGCGGCGCCGCTCATGTCCTTCTGGCCGCCGCTCATGCGGCTCTCGTAGACCACGCCACAGATGAGGTCTTTCGGGTCACCGGTAAGCTTGATGTCGTCCTGCGGCCTGTTCTTGTTCTGACCGTCGAGCATGCCCTTCCGCGCATAGCTGATCACCGTATAGAGCTTCTTGTCGGCGGCGTTGTGGGCCTGGCCCTCCATCTTGGTGAACTCGGTGGTGGCGCCGAGAAAAGCCGCGTCTCCAGGAAGGCGGCCGCCTTCTCCATGCCGGGCTTCAGCTTATAATAGGCAAGGCCGCTCTTGCCGCCGGTGCCGGCATAGACGTAGAGCGGCTTGAAGCCGGGCGCGGCAGCGCTCGCCACTTCTCAGATGTCGCTGAACTTGATGCCCTTATAGACCAGTGCCTTGATCTCGGCGTTGGTCGCGTGACCGAGCTTGATCCAGCTGAGCTTGGCGGCACCGAAATTGTTGCCGTCGGTCTGGATCCATTTTGCCGCGTAGAGCGTACCGGCCGACAGATCTTCCGGCTTGTCGGCGACGAACATGGCACGGATCACGTCGTCACCATCGTCGCCCAGATAGACGGTCTTGCGATCGGGCATGACCTCGCCCAGTTCAAACGCAAGGCGTCCCATGGCGTAGTGCTTGGTCACATTCGTGGCGCCGTCAGCGCCCACCTTCACCTCGACCAGATGGCCGTAGTGGTAGGGATTGGCACCGCCTTGCGCCGCGGTCTTGCCGAACGTGCCGAAATACAGATTCATCGGCTCGAGCGGCCGCGTCTCGGAGTACTGTGCGTGGGGCTCGTATTCCTCGCTGCCAAGATGCGTCATCCACGGCGTGGTCGAGGCGTTGCACGGGATCCACAAGCCATCGACGCCGGAGAAATCAACATTCCACATCTTCACCTGCGTGAGCGCGCAGGTCACCGGATCCTGGTCGAACACGGTCAGGTTCATCGCCATTGGCAGCGCGGCGTAAAGCATGACCGACGGCTTGCTAGGATCAATATTGTCGGCCGCGGTCTCGTATTCCAGGTGGTTGAGCAGAAACACGGTGTGGCCTTTGACGCCGTCCACCTTGGCATTGGGCACCACCTGCATCGAGCTGCCATCGGCGCCCGCGGAGAAGAAGGGTCCGCGCGCGACATTGCCTTTCACGGCGGCTGATTGGGTGATTGGCTTGCCGCTCTTGTCAACCACGAGGCCGGCATACCAGCCGCCGACATAGTCGCCCGAACGGTGCAGCACGTGATAGGTCAGCGGGAAGGTCTTCTTGCTGCCGTCGGCTAGCGTCACCACCGCCTGCGAGCGCGTATAGGGCTGCGTCATTTCCATGACATTGGACGGCGCCGGCGTCGCGGTGAATTGTACCGATTTCACCTTGAGCGGCGTGGGCGCCGAGTCCCCGGCATTGGCCGAAGTGACCAGGGCGCAGCCTATCATCGCCACGCTGCCGAACAAAAATGCACGCATCTTCTTCATGACGTCATCCCCCATATTATGCGGATTTCGTTGAATACGCGCGCATTGCGACGTTGATGTAACAGATTGTCGACAACCGCATCTCGGCGCCGCTGCACAAACCGGTGGCGAAGCGCCGTTTGCCGCTGGCCAAGTCCTGGCCTAGATTGCCGGAAAGCATCGGGGCCTGCGCCGGCCATGGACATCGATCATCTGCTTTCCCGCCTTGCGGTCGCGCTCGGCATCGGCCTCCTGGTCGGCCTCGAGCGCGGCTGGAAGACACGCGGCGTGCAGGGCGGGCGGCGCGCCGCCGGCATCCGCACTTTTGCGTTGATCGGCCTGCTTGGCGGCGTGGTCGCCGCACTGGCGCAGGCGACCGGCACCGCCGAAGGCGCCGGCCTGGTGCTCGGATTCGGCTTTGCCGTCTTCGCGACCGTGTTTGCCGTGCTCGAGCGCGACGCTGACCGCGCCGCCGGCAGCTTTTCCGCCACCACCACCATTGCCGCTTTGCTCACCTTTGTGCTCGGCGCCTACGCGCTCATCGGCGATCTGCGGGTGGCGGCGGCGGTGGCGGTCGCCGCCACCGGCATTCTCGCCGCCCGACAGGACATCCACGCCTCGGTGGCGCGCATCACCTGGCCGGAGCTGCGCTCAGCGCTTGTGCTGCTGGCGATGACCTTCATCGTGCTGCCGGTGCTGCCCGACGTGCAGGTGGGCCCAAGCGGCGGTGTCAACCCGCGCGAGGTCTGGCTCATTGCCATCGTGCTGGCGGCGGTTTCGTTCCTCGGCTACGGGGCCGTCAAGCTGCTTGGCGCCGAGCGCGGCGTGCTGCTGGCGGCTTTGGCCGGCGGATTGGTGTCGTCGACTGCGGTGGCGCTGAGCAATGCGCGGCGCGCGGCTTCAGGCGAGGGCGCCCCGCGCCTGCTGGCGGCCGGGGTGTCGATAGCCACCGCGGTCTCTTTCCTGCGCGTCATCGCCATCGTCGCGGTCATGCAGTCGGCGCTGCTCACGCTAATCGCGCCGGCGCTGGCGGCAGCGATGCTGGTGGCGATCCTGCATGGACTCGTCTCGGTCTATTGGCACGATGGCGCCAAGCGCGGCGGCAAACGACGCGACGCGACGCCGCCAATCGAGTTCCGCAATCCCTTCAGCTTCTGGCCGGTGGTGGGCTTCGCGGTCTTTCTCGGCATTGTGATTTTGCTGGGGCACGCAATCGGGGAAACCTTCGGCGCCGGTGGCGCGCTGTTGGGCGCGGCCGCGCTCGGGCTGGCCGACGTCGACGCCATTACGATTTCCATGGCGCGGCTGGTGCCGGAACCGCTGGGCGAACTTGCCGCCGCCGAGGCCATCCTCGCGGCGGTGGCGGCCAATATGTTCAGCAAGCTGGTGATAGCCGCCAGCATAGGCCGCGGGCGTTTTGCCGGCGAAGTGGCGACGATGACGGTCGGCTGCTGGCTCGCCGCCTTGGCAACGCTGTGGGCAGCGCTCGCCTTCGCAGGGTCCTGAACCGCCGTTGACATTTTCATGACAACCCCGCAAAGCCAAAGGGCCGACAGCAAGGGTCCTCAACGCGGCATGTTCAAGCGTATCCTCATCGCTAACCGCGGCGAGATCGCCTGCCGGATCATCAAAACGGCGCACCGGATGGGCATCGAGACGGTCGCCGTTTATTCGGACGCCGACAAAGACGCCTTGCACGTGGAGATGGCCGACTTAGCCGTCGCCATCGGGCCGCCGCCGGCCGCCGAAAGCTATCTGGTGATCGACAAGATCGTGGCCGCTTGCGAGCAAACGGGCGCCGAGGCGGTGCATCCCGGCTACGGCTTCCTGTCCGAGCGCGAGGCCTTTTCGAAGGCCTTGCAAAAGGCCGGCATCGTCTTCATCGGGCCGAACCCGAAGGCCATCGCCGCCATGGGCGACAAGATCGAGTCTAAAAAAGTTGCCGCCGCGGCGCGCGTCTCGACCGTGCCCGGCCATCTCGGCGTGATCGAGAACGAGGTGGAAGCGATCAGTATCGCCGAGCAGATCGGCTATCCGGTGATGATCAAGGCGAGCGCCGGCGGCGGCGGCAAGGGCATGCGCATTGCCTATAGCAACGGCGAAGTGGCGGAAGGCTTCGCGCGCGCCCGATCGGAGGCGAGTTCCTCGTTCGGCGACGAACGCGTCTTCATCGAGAAATTCATCACCGATCCGCGCCATGTCGAAATCCAGGTGCTGGGCGACAAGCACGGCAACGTCATCCATCTCGGCGAGCGCGAATGCTCGATCCAGCGCCGCAATCAGAAAGTAATCGAGGAAGCGCCGAGCCCGCTGCTCGATGAGGAGACGCGCGCACAGATGGGCGCGCAGGCGGTCGCACTGGCTAAAGCGGTGGGATATGACAGCGCCGGCACCGTGGAATTCGTCGCCGGCCAGGACAAAAGCTTTTATTTCCTGGAGATGAACACGCGATTGCAGGTCGAGCACCCTGTGACCGAGCTTGTCACCGGCATCGATCTGGTCGAGCAGATGATCCGCAGCGCTGCCGGCGAAAAACTCGCCATCAAGCAGAGTGACGTGAAACTCAACGGCTGGGCGGTCGAGACCCGCATCTATGCCGAAGACCCGTACCGCAATTTCCTGCCCTCGACCGGGAGGCTCACCCGCTATCGCCCGCCGGCCGAGCGCAGCGCTTCCGGCGTCACGCTGCGCAACGATACCGGCGTCTATGAAGGAGCTGAGATTTCTCTGTTCTACGATCCGATGGTCGCCAAGCTGGTCACCCACGCCTGGAGCCGTAGCGAGGCGATTGACGCGCAGGCCGACGCGCTCGATGCCTTCGTCATCGACGGCATCCGCCACAACATCCCGTTCCTGGCCGCCCTGATTGCGCACCCGCGCTGGCGCGCCGGCAAGCTTTCCACCGCCTTCATTGCCGAGGAATTCCCCAACGGCTTTCATCCCCACGCGCCCGAGGGCGAACCGGCGCAAGTTCTTGCCGCCGTCGCCGCGGCAATCGATCACGTGCTGGGCGAGCGCAAGCGGCGCATTTCCGGCCAGCTCGAAGGCCCGCTGGTGACGCGCGAGCGCCAGCGCGCGGTCTGGCTCGGCGAGCGTGAAGTTGCGCTCGAGGTCAAACGCGAAAACGGCACCATCGAGGTACGCTTTCCCGAGCAGGCCAAATCCGGCATTCGCCATTTGTCCTCGGACTGGCAGCTGGGCGATCCCTTATGGACTGGCACCATCGACAGCCACCCGGTGGCCGTGCAGGTGCGCAGCATTCCCAACGGCTTCGCGCTCGCCTACCGCGGCGTCGAGACCAGGGCCTATGTCTATACCGCGCGCGAGGCCGGCTATGCGCGGCTGATGCCGCCGCCGAAAGTCGCTGACACCGGCAAGCAGGTGATGTGTCCGATGCCGGGGCTGGTGATGTCGATCGCCGTGAAGGAGGGCCAGGAAGTCAAGGCCGGCGAGACCGTGGCGGTGGTGGAAGCTATGAAGATGGAAAACGTATTGCGCGCCGAGATCGACGGCACGGTCAAAAAAATTCATGCCAAGCCGGGAGACAGCCTGGCGGTGGATGCGGTGATTTTGGAATTCGCCTGACAACGGCTACAAACGCGAGATCGCCAGCCGACGCTGCGAACGCCAACGCGATCGCTGACGGGGCCGCAAAGTCATTCATCCAGCCACGCCACGGCGCGGATCGGCGCGCCGGTGCCGCCCTTGATCTTGATCGGAAAGCCGATGAAGCGGAAGCGGCCCTTGCCGACGAGCTTGTCGAGATTGACAAGCCCCTCCATGTGGGTGAAGCCGAGATCGCGGCATACGTGGTGGACCTCGAAATTGTTGCGGCCAGGCCGTCCGGGGCTCACCGCCTCGACGCCGAACATGCCGATGCCCTTCTGGCCGAGCCAAGTGGCGGACTCCTTGGTCAGGCCGGGGAAGTCGGTGAGAAAGCCGGGCGTGCCGTGGGTGCGGCGGAAGAAATCCATGTGCAGCAGCACGGTGTCCTTTGGCGTGATGGCGACGCCGGCGGCCTTCTCGGCTTGCTCCAAGTCCGCGATCGAGATGTCGGATTTCAACGGCTTGTGCGACAGGTCGAGACACACCGCCTCGGTGAAGAAATTCTCCAGGGGCACTTGGTCGATCGGCAGCGCCTTGGGATCGGCATTGAAATGGCACGGCGCGTCGACGTGGGTGCCGGCGTGATCGCCCATCACGATCGCCATCGTGGCCGAGGAGAACTTGTAGCCATCGGCGCTACGCACCTCGTCGTGTGTGCTGAATTTCGTGACGATAACCTGCGGGTGAGTCGGGAATCCGGCCATCCTATGTTCGATGTCGCGGCTGAGGTCGATGAGGATCATGGGCTGCCCACAAGCTGCCAAGCGTGAAACGCGAACTTTACGATAACCGATGGCGGGCGTGTCCGCATCGCAAAATACCACGCTGACAAGACCCGCCCCGCGCTGCTATGCCGCATGCATGACGCTCTATTTCGCCTACGGCTCTAACATGCAACGCGGCGCCATGCGCCGCCGCTGCCCGAGCGCGCGTGCGCTCGGGCCAGCCGCGCTCGAAGGTTATCGTTTCTTCGTCGGGATCGACGGCTGGGGCTCGGTTGCGCCGAATGCCGGCGACACCGTGCACGGTGTGCTGTGGCGGCTCACGCCGCGCGATGTGGCGGTGCTGCATGCCTATGAGCATCTGCACAGAGGACTCTACGACGTGCGGTATCTGCCGGTGCGCGTTGGCGCGCGCCGCCTTACGGCCATGGTCTATCTGTTGCGCCGGCGCAGCCCCGGCCAGCCGCGGCCGGGCTATGCGGAGATGATCGCCGCCGCGGCGCGCGACTGGCAGCTGCCGGAAGCTTACGTACGATCGGTCAAGCGCTGGTCGACCTCGCGCTGGACCGGCGCGCGGGTCATCGACGTGGGGGAGATCGCATGAGCGCCATTCGCCACATTATCGTGCATGGCCGCGTGCAAGGCGTCGGCTTTCGCGCCTTCGTCGAGGTCGAAGCGCTCCGGCGTGGGCTGGAAGGCTGGGTGCGAAACCGGCGCGACGGATCGGTGGAGGCGGTGTTTGCCGGCGAGGAGGCTGTTGTCGCCGAAATGATAGAAACCTGTCGGCGCGGGCCGTCGTTCGGCGCGCGCGTCGACGTGCTGCATCAGCGCGACAGCGACGGCGACGATCTCCGGCTCAGGCGTCCGGGCGAATTGTTCTCCGTGTTACCGACGGCCTGATCCGTGGCGGCGCCGAACAGCGCCTCGAATTCCCGCCGTAGCACCATGTCCACCTCCGGCATCGACACCGGGATGCCGAGATCGGCCAGGCTGGTGACGCCGTAGCATTGTTCGTTTACGCCGCACGGCACGATACCTGTAAAGTGGCTGAGGTCCGGCGCCACGTTGAGCGCCATGCCGTGCAGCGTCACCCATTGCTTCACCCGGATGCCGATGGCCGCGATCTTGTCTTCGTAGCCATCGCCCTTGTCGGGCCGGCGCACCCAGACGCCGATGCGGTCTTCGCGCCGCTCGCCGCGCACGTTGAAACGGCTAAGCGTGCGGATGATCCATTCCTCCAGCGTGGCGACGAAGCGGCGCACGTCGGGACCGCGCCGCTTCAGGTCGAGCATGACATAGGCCACGCGCTGGCCCGGCCCATGATAGGTCATCTGCCCGCCGCGCCCGCTCTCGAACACCGGAAATCGCG
Source organism: uncultured Undibacter sp. (assembly GCA_964563195.1). Lineage (GTDB taxonomy): Bacteria > Pseudomonadota > Alphaproteobacteria > Rhizobiales > Xanthobacteraceae > Pseudolabrys. Next base: position 15,130 of record CAZLWN010000079.1, read on the forward strand.
CCTCGATCAGCTCCTCGGGCTTGGCGCTGGTGCCGGCGGTGTAGAGGGCAGGGTGCTCGACCAGCCAGGCGAGCTCGCCCGCCCGGCCGGCGGCGATGGCGGCGGCGCGCGTGCCCATAAAAGCCACGGCGTCCTCGTAAGATATCGGCCGGTCGCCCACGCGCCACTCGACCGGCGCCGATCCGGGGGGCGCGGCCAATCCTGTTGCCAACTCGTCGCGCACGTTAACCATCCGTTCACCATACCATGGTCACCTGAAACCAGCCCGCCTGACGCGCGGCGCGCAATGGGAAGCAAACGTGACCACATTCGACAAAGTTGCCGTCGACATCGCCGTGGTGCTGGGCACCACCACCATGCCGATCCATCAGGTGCTGCGGCTCGGCCGCGGCGCCATCATCGAACTGGACGCCTCGGAGGACGACGCCGTCAACGTCCTCGCCAACAACCTTCCGGTCGCCAAAGGCACGGTGGTGGTCAACGGCAACCGCATCGCGGTCGAGGTCTGCGAGCTGTTGCCGCGGCCGCCCGATATGCGCTGAACTAGCGCCGCACGGCGGCCGCAAGGGCTTGATTGCTTGAGAAAAATCGCCGGCCTGCGACGCCCGAGCCGCCCTTGTACCCCGACATCCTATTTGTTACATGCTCCGCCGTCCTGGGACGCGGGGCTTTTGGGGCCTTTTCGTCCCGCTCCCCATGAGCATGATCCCGAAAAGTGGGAACCGGTATTCGGGTAAGATTATGCTCGGACAAATGCGGTCGTGGCGGAATTGGTAGACGCACTAGCTTGAGGTGCTAGCGGGGCAACCCGTGGAGGTTCGAGTCCTCTCGACCGCACCAGCCTTAGGAAATCTGCCGGGCGACACCGAACTAGTAGTACGGCTTATTCCGGTCGAACATGGCGTTGGCCGTGTAATTGATCTTTGCCGCGGTGTGTCTCGCCGCGCGATGACGATGCCGGCTGGCGATCGCTGTCTTGACGCGGTGGCGCAGCGCCGACGTGGCCGCGTCGTTCTTCTCCGACTTGGCGTGCAGTACCCGCGGCCAATTCTCTTTTTCCGCGGGCGTGGCCGCCACTTCCGGCAGCGTCTTTGGCCGCTCGCCGGCGGCGACCACCTGTACCACGTGGTAGCCGCTCTCTTTGAGCCTCTTGAGCAGCGCCGGCAGCGCCAGTGCCGTGGCGGGATGGATATCGTGCATCAACAAGATGCCGCGGCCTTTGGCATTCAGCCGGCGCATGGCGCGCTGGATGAGCGCGCTGGGGGTCGTGCCGCGCCACCAGTCGTTGGTGTCGACGTCGGCGCTCCAGGTCACCAGCCCTCTGTGCTCAAGGAAGTGCTCGATCGCATTGGTGCGGCCGAGCCCGGGGATACGGAAGAACGGCGAGATCGCCTTGGAATCGCCGAGGGCGGATTCCACCGACCCGATGCCGCCGTTCACCTCGCGCTCGACCCGTTGCATGGACAGGTGTTGCATCGCGAACGGATGGTGCTGGGTGTGGGTGCCGATGGTATGGCCCTCATTGTAGGTGCGCCGCACCAGATAGGGACGGGCATGCGCCATCTCGCCGACCAGGAAATAGGTGGCCTTCACGCAATTCGCAGCCAGCGTGTCGAGAATGGAGTTGGTATAGGGCGGGATCGGGCCGTCATCGAAGGTAAGCACCACCTCATGATCTTTGAGCGGCAGCGTCTTCTTATATTGCATGGTGCCGAGCAGGCTGACGTCGCCCGCGGGGATGGTGATTACGCGGCTGGTGCCGATCGCGTCCGGATGGCCGGGGCAGGCCGGTTCAGTCGCCGTTGCGACTTTCTTGGCGCCTGGTTGCGCATTGGGCTGTTCAGCCGGTTTTGCAGCCGGCTGTTCGGCGGCTGGTTCGGCTGGCTTTGCAACCGGTTGTTCGTCCGGTATTGCGGCTTGCTCGACCGGCTGCGCCGCAGGTTGTTCGGTTGGTTTCGCCGCTTGCTCGACCGGCTGCGCCGCAGGTTGTTCGGCTGGCTTTGCCGCTTGCTCGATGGGCGGTGCAGCGGATTGTTCGGTCGGCTTTGCGGCTTGGTCGGCGGGCTGCGCGACCGG